>CAUZSM010000010.1:0-27236 GCA_963582685.1 Candidatus Thalassarchaeaceae archaeon
GCCTTGGTCAAGATGATGCATCAAGGAAAGCAGATTCTGCCACAGGTCAACCCCCTCATCTTCCTGTTCGATACGCGTAGAATCACGCAATCGGGTTGTGGAATAGTTCTCCATGAACTTGCTGCGCTGCTTCTCGGTGATTCGCTTGACAAGTAAAAGGTCTCGGTCCTCAATGTTGAATAAGAAAACTAGACGATAAGTCAGGCGAAACAAATCGGTATGGAATTTCTCAGGAGTTAATTCACCACTACCCAAATTCTTGAGGAGAACCTTATTTTTATGGTGTGCCAAGAACCCATTGCCAAGGCGCTCGATGCAGTCTTTGACGACTGTGCCACTCAGTTGGAAGTCGCCCATCGGAATCCGCAGCACTTGGGGTCTAATCAAGCCTTCACCAGAATAGACCTCGGGTTGCAGATAGGGTTAGACACGGCGTCGAAGTTTCTCCATCAATGAGTCCGCATTGCCTAGGTCGTCAAGGCACGCGTCGATGTTTCCAGTCTCGTGGTGCTTGGCTGCATTGGCCACCGCCTTCTCACAATCCTTGCGCTCTGTATCCTTCGCCTTGATGCCAGCCGCTTCCAACTTATTTCGCAGAGACGACCATTCATCTTGTACGAACGCCAGCAACTCAGCCGCATCAGTCGCTGCAGCATCAACCGCATTCAAGTCAGCAGTCAGCTTTTCCAACAAACTCGCAGCGTGTGACCACTGTTGCTTATCACCGGCACCGTCCACCTCTTCTAGTCGGGCATTCCAGTCATCTGCATCATCGCGCTCATTCCAGCGCTTGGTCAGATGCTTGCGTTGCCTGAGCGCGCGCTGAACCTCAGTCATCGCCTCGCGCTCACGTTTGACCTCGCGAATAATTCCATCAGACAGGCCTCGCGCCAACGAGAAGTTACCATCATCCTGAGCAGATTTTGCCTGCTCGATTCGGTCTTCCCACAACGACATGTCGAGGCCCTCAGCGCCTTCAAGCGCCTCCTTGGCATCGGCAACCGCATCCTCAGAACCGGTTGCGGCCTCACCAAGATTAGCCACGTGCATCGGGATTGTCTCAGCGATGTCCGCCGCTGTCGCAGGGTCCTCATCCTCCATCGCCGTCTTGGCTTCCGCCAACGAGTCGTGCAACTGCTTGTGCTGGCCACCTGACAGGTCCTTGACTAGGCCCTCCGCCTTCAAAACTGCATCTTGGGCTCGCTGCCAATGCTCAACGACTGCACTAGCCAGCGTCTTTGCTCTGCGATAAAGCATCTCAGCCTCACGCAAACTGCCCAAATCGCGTTCTCGGTCTCCCTGTTCAAGGCTGCGTCCGGGCTTGACGATTCCATGCGCGATATCCTCAGCCTTCTCAACCTCAGTCGCTGCCACAGCGCGAATCGCCCCGATATCCTCGCTCAAAGCCAGCGTTCTGTCAATTTCATCCTCAGCCTGTGCGAGAATCTTGAACCCAGTATCTGGCTCCAGATATCCCACATCACGCGCATTGCGCACGAGGGAAGAGGACTGGTCGAGTTTCACTCCTTTTGCTTGCAACTCAAGAATCCGCAACTCCAGCACATCCAATCGCCTGCCAAACCGCTTCTTGTCGCCCCTGTCAGGGTCACCGGTGAAGATGTCGTGTCCAGAAGATGCTCCGGCGGCAAACAGCACGAAACCGGCGGCAACAGCACTCGAATTCAGTGAAGGAGGAGGTGCAGCGAGAACCAGTGCAGAGGCGGCAGCGAACCCACCGAGAGTTGCAAGACCACGGAATCTCTGCGCATCGAGTGAGCCGGTCAACAACTTCTGTGAGGTCCAAACGAAGATGGCCGCGACGATTAGCAGCAGCAGCCTCCCATAGATATCACCGCGCACAATCGCAACCTCATTTCCATTGACCAGAACGAGCAGGTCGCTCAACGCAGCACCGATATCGACTCCATCAGCGAAAAGTGGGGAAATCCCGACCACCATCATCGGCGGCCAAACGATGCTTGATGCCGCTCCAAGTCGTGAACGTCCTCTTGCATCCATTGCGGCGAGGTCCTGCAACAGCACGCCAGCAGCCAGCATCAGTGCGACCGGTCCAAGCCGTTCCATCATCGTCGCATCACCGGCTAGAGCCGGCCACATGTACCAAGCAGCGCAGCCGATGCAGGTGAAAGCCCCGAGCAATGCCACTGTGCCGACTCGTGATCTACGTCGCTCCAGTTCAGCAGCAATCCGTGACTCGACGGTTGCAGGCTCGGATACCGGCTCCATACGCGCTTGCGATGTGAGTGCCACCTATGAGAACCACGCCATACCGAGCACAGTGGCCCAAACATGGACTGTCAGCGCCAAAATCAGGATTTTTCGTCCTTGGGGGGCCGTGTAGCCAACTTCAGCACTAGCAAACCAGCCAGCGCAGGCACAGCCAACAACAGAATCCATGGCCCAATCTCTGGTGCAACATCGATATCGGTCACATAGCGAATCTCCTGCACCGATTCGGTCGCATTGTCATCGGCATGCAGGAAAATCACCACGGTTCCACTCGCCAACTCAGCCACAGAGAATCGGTGAGTGACCTTGGTCGGCCCATCCACATTGGCCACAACTCCTTGCAACGGGTCAGAGCATTGCTCAGCATGACACAACCACACTGTACCAGCTATCGAGCCGGTGTTCTGGATTGTCACATCGAATGAAGCGGGCTCATCCGGACTTCCACCAATCGCCAGTGCTACCTCAACAATCTCGTAATTCATCACGCCTAGCGGGTCAACGAGAATCTCCACCATATTGGTGCCGACATTGCCCGCTGAATCGGTTGCCTTGACCATCAGATTGTGTCTACCTTGTTGCAAATCAGCCAATGTGAATCCCTTCACATCTGCCCATGTACTCCCAACAGAAAGCGGTGTCTCATCAAAGGTGATTTCCCAAGTGAGGGACTCAATCGCATCCAAGTCATCGTAAGACTCCTCGAGTGAAACCACGACCGAATCACCCGGCACAGGGCGATAGATTTCGCTATACTGCACACCATTTACCGTCAAAGCAAGTTTTGGTGTGGGCGCTGTTCTATCCAACACTCGCAGAGTCCACGCATCGGTCACCTGATTGCCGGCACCATCGGTGAGCGTCAGGTCAAGACTCCATTCGGTCGGTTGTCTCTGCAGGTGTCTCTCCTCCACCGACAAGTGTTGTCCGTTCACATCTGGACCCTGATTGAACAAGTCGCTGAACGACATCGTGCCAAGGCCATGATGATTCCAACCCAGACTCTTGTTTGACTCCCAGAGAATGTCCACATCCCACGGAGCATCGTCGTAACCCTCCGTCCACACCACCAGCGTTGAGCCGGCCCACACCTCAATCACATGCTCTTGCATATCGACTGTGACTGGGTCTGAGATATCGGCGTGGTTCCACACCGCTGTGGTCACTGCGGTCGGGTCCTGTCCATCGAGGTACAGCAGGTCAGAGAAATTGGCGAAAAGTCCCTGATGGTCGGTGCAAACCAGTGTCAGGTTCACCCATTCCCCAACACCCACTCCCATTGTGGGCGCATCGATGGTGAGGTTGGATGAGGTGGTATTTGCCAGTTCAGTTCCATCATGAACCAGAGTGAATTCCGAGGCAGGTGTTCCAATGGTGGAATCGGTGCACTGCGCTTCAATTGTAGTCAGTTCGGCATGCGGCAGAATCGGCAGATTGCGGTCTGCCGCAGAGTAGGATGCTGACGGTGGGTCATTGGTACCAAGGGCGACTGTCAGGTTGCCTGCAACCATCACATGACCACGGTGGATTGTGAAGTCATCAGCGACTCCATCAATCACTTCCAACTGCGGGGAATAGCGGTATTCCCACGGCTCTGGCAGAGTGATGCGAAGGTCGGTGCGGTCGCGAATGTCGCCTTGTACAGGCAGCCAAAGCAGACGGGTGGATCTGCCATCACCTTGACCGGTCAAGTCTGCTGTCTCGTTCCATCCCCAGCGACCAGAATTATCGTCAACCAACCCGGACGCTGGTGGCGTAGCAGTCAGTGTGGCCAATCCTGCATTACTGCCATTGTCAACCACTGTCAGTGAGGTCTTGTCATACAGGCAGCAGCCTGCGACCTCCGAATCACTCCATGTCCCGTTCGATTCCATCAGCGCAGCGAATGCCGCACTCTCATTTGCATCGAGGTTGCCATCACCATTGCCTAGGTGCCGGTCAATCTGTGCGCGCACGCCCATGTGGGGCTCAGGCAGCAAGTCTGTGCCGACGGTATCCGGCAAATCCCAACCGGCTCGCCAAGTCGCGTTCAACGGAGTCATCGGCGCGATTGGTCCGAGAATATCCAAATGTGCTACGCCTTCAATCAGCAGAATATCGCCGAGTGGAGCGGTAACCCAATCGGTCGCATTGACCGGCCCATCAATGATGAGAATGGCCAACTGCGGCACTCCATCGATCAGTCGCATCATCCGCCACTCGCCACCGGGGCTAGGAGCATCAAGGCTGATGTTGAATGGAGTATCCGGCGCAATGTCAACCACGGTTCCATTGCCTGTATCATACAGTATGACTGGACCCGGAGCAACGTCGGACCACACCGAAAAACCACTGTGCTCATCCGCCACAACAGGGGCGCTGAACGCGGCCAGCGATGTTGACAGCATCAAAAAACACAGCAGCAGCGACGTGCGAGAAGTTGGCAATTTACTACTCACAATAACACCTCACAATCGCGAGCTGTCATCGAAGATGATGATGCTGCCATCGCGGTCGATTTCAAGCGGAATGATTCTGTGAGCGGAGTCCAACTCTGACTCAACCCTCTCGCGTACGCCCGCGGGCGCATGGAATAGGAAGAAGCCGCCACCACCCGCTCCAAGCAACTTGCCACCGGTTGCACCCAGTGCAATCACTTGCTCATACAGCGCATCCAGCGCCTCGCCGGTGATGCCATCCACCAAGGTGCGCTTGATTCTCCAAGATGCATCGAGTAGCGCACCAACAGCCGCGTAATCGCCCGATTCCAATGCTCCTCGAACCTCCACAGCCTGTGCACGCAGCGCATCCAACTCAGCGCGCCTAGCCACACTGTCTGCGCTTTGTCTGGCGAGGATATCACTGGCTTTGCGAGTAATTCCGGTGTATACCAGGAAGAACGAGTCTCCGAGTGAATCCAACTGGTCATTATCAATGTCGAGCGCCTCAATCAAAACCGATTCATCGGCGTGGAAAGAAATCTGATTACATCCACCAAAAGCAGCCGCATACTGGTCCTGCTTGCCAATAGGCTCTCCTAGAATCTCAATCTCGATGCGGCAGGACTCCTCAGCCAACTGCGCCGCATCGACAGAATTTCCAGCGAAAGTGTGCAGTGCATTGAGCAATCCAACAGTCAACGCGGAGGAGGAACCCAGCCCGGTTCCCCTAGATGGAATATCGGCAATAGTGGTAATCTCAACACCAGAAGTCACTCCGGTCAGTCGCATCGCCTCACGCACCAACTCGTGGCGAAGTTCCTCAAAGTCGTCAACGATTTCAGTCTGTGAATAGCCAACACGCACGCTGTCATCGAAGCGCCTATTCACGGTCACATGGATGTGTTTGGACAAAGCCATCGAGGTAACCAGCCCGCCCGGACTGCCCTCTTGCTCATAGTAAGCAGCAAGGTCAGTACCGCCTCCACAGAACGATACGCGTACCGGTGTCCGGCTGATTATCATCGTCGCGCCGACCCGCCTCCCCCAATTGAAGCAATCGTCTCCCGTTCTGACCTATGCATCGCATTATTGCTGTTCAGTCGGTTGATTCGCCGCGATTTGCCGGTTCTTGTCAGCCCGATAGCAATAAGTGTGGGTCGCACCCGCCGAAAGCCGGCGAGGAGATGGAGAAAGACCTCATCACCATGGATGACCTGTCCAATGAGGACATTATCTCGCTTCTCGATGATGCCGATAGACTGCTGCCAGTAGCACAGGGTGAGGAGTACCTTCCTCTGCTTCAGGGCAAGATGTTGGCTAACATGTTCTTTGAGCCGAGCACACGGACTCGAATGTCATTTGAAACTGCGATGAAGCGACTTGGCGGGGGCGTGGTCAACCTCGGTGATGTGAAGTCGTCGTCAGTGGTGAAGGGTGAGACTCTCTTCGACACAATGCGAATGGTGGACGGTTATTGCGACATCGCTGCGCTTCGACACCCACGGCAGGGAGCCGCACAATATGCTGCTGACGCCTGTGGTATCTCAATCATGAATGGCGGCGATGGTGCTGGCCACCACCCAACCCAGACTTTACTCGACCTGTTCACCATCCGCCAGGCCCACGGAGGACTGCGCGAATTGAAGGTCGCTCTGGTAGGAGATCTGCGCTATGGGCGAACCGTCCACTCTCTCTCACACGCGCTAGCTCGCTTCGACTGCGAACTGGTATTCATCTCGCCAGCGCAATTGAGTATGCCCACAGAGATTCTCGATGATCTACGTGAAGCAGGAGCGACCATCAGTGAGACTGAGGATTTGTATTCGATAATTCCCGAGGTCGATGTCATCTACATGACGCGAATCCAGAAGGAACGCTTCCCTGATGAAGACGAATACGCCAGGGTTGCGGGCATCTACAAACTGTCCGCTGCTGACTTGGCTGATGCGAAGGGTGAGATGATTGTCATGCACCCGCTCCCGCGAGTCAGCGAAATCGCATCCGACGTGGATGAGACCCGTCACGCTCGCTACTTCGAGCAGGCATTCAACGGCATAGTTGCCCGAATGGCCCTGATGTGCAGACTTCTCGGAGTCGATATCCCAAGTGGTGATTCCTGATGACTGAAATGCGCAGGGTGACCGCAATCAACAACGGGACAGTCATTGACCACATTCCCCCTGGCCGCTCTCTTTCCGTGCTTCGAATGCTCGGACTAGACGGAGGTCGCTCAAGCCCAATTTCGCTAGTGATGAACGTGCCTTCCTCCAAGCATGGACGCAAGGACATCATCAAGGTCGAGGACCGAGAGTTGACGCAAGAGGAACTTGACCGACTCGCGCTGATTGCACCTAACGCAAGTGTCGCCATCATCCGCTCTTTCGCGGTGGCTGAGAAGCGCACTGTCGAGTTGGGTGATGAATTGGTCAACATTTCTCGCTGCACCTTTTCAAATTGCATCACAACAAATCCACGCGAGCCGCAAGACCATCGTTTGCGAATCGTCGGCAAAGACCCGTTGGAGTTGCGCTGTAGATACTGCGGTCGAACGCAGGAACTCGATGGGCTGATTGATAACCTGATTTAATCAGATTCAGCGGCATCGACGAGCCACTGTTTGAAGGTGCAGGCTTGGCAAATCGGTTTGCTGGTTGGCTCACCGCAACGCTCGCATGATTGTGCAACTCCAAGATTCCACGAATCAGGCATCTCACCTTCCGCTTCGCGAGTTGCCCTCCACAACTCCCTCATCGCATCCATGGCGTGGACCAGTCCATGTCGTGCCCCGGGACTCGACTGCTCAATCGCAGCTATGTGCTCACGGTGATATTGGCGCGCCGCTCCGGGTGCATACGGACAGTCGTCGTGGTGGAATGGCAGTTCTTTACCCATCGCATAGGCATGGATTTCAGCCTCGGGAATCCAACGCAATGGCACGATTCTTGGCGCAAGCCCCTCCAGCGGCATCCAGGTATGCGGCGCAAGTCGAATGATGCGTCCCATCTCACCCTTGGCGAGATTCATCAGCACAGATTGAGCGACGTCATCGAGGTTATGGCCGAGCGCCATCCAACGTGCATTGACCCGCGCGGCCAGCGCGTTCAATCCCTGTCGACGAAATACACCACAATACGAACAGGACTTGAGGCCCTTAGCATCCGAATTGCTCTCAGCCATGCTGGGCATCGCCTTCACAACAGCATCCATCTCATCGAAGCCGAGGTCAGGATAGGAGATAGTCTCGAAACGAAGGCCGAGAGTTTCGGCTAGACCCTGCGCACATTTCATCGATGGAGCCCGATAGCCAGCAATTCCCTCATCGACACAACCTGCTACCAATTCGATATCCCGCCTCGGCCCGATAATGCGATTCAACTGGTCGAGCATGACTGCTGAGTCCTTCCCACCGGATATCGCTACGAGCAGTACCGATGGATTACCATCCTCATCGCGCGCATCCTTGGGTAAATCTAGTTGCAGGCGTATCTCTCGCGAAACCCGTTTGTGAATCGAATTCGCAAGGTGAATATGACAAAGATGCTGCCCGCTGTAGGTTTGGTGAATCACCGCTGGGTTCTCGCATCTGCTACAGGCCGGAACCTGAATCGAAGATACGTCACCATTCGCGCTAGCCATGCTGTGACGGAAGGGAGGTCTGATTTCAAGGGGAGGGAAGGCGATACAAGGTGAATCACTCTTGAATATTTCAATTGAAAAACATAATTTCTAATTAGAAACTCACGCCGCCAACACCCATCTGGGTTCAGGCCAATTCAATCCGGTCTCAACAGTAATCAGGCCCTAAGAATTTCGTGAAAAATACAGAAAATGACAAGTTTTCAGTTGGCGAATCGAAACCACTCAACAAATAGGCCCCCAATGGGCCGAGGTGGGACAAGTTCTTGAAGGCCGATTCAGCGTCGAGGGGCCTTGAGGACTGCGCATGCTGAACCGATTGCTCGATACCTTCCACCAAATCGGTGGTGTTCAGGGTGCATCGGTCCTGCAGGATGATGGCACCAAGGTTGCCACTAGTTCTGGCACATCTCCTGAAGGTGAGGTGGTGTTAGAACTCCTGCATGAGGCGCGGAGGTGTTCCTCCACCCTCTCGGCTGGTTCAGTCGAACAGGTGTGGTTGGAAAATGGCGAGGAATCCTTGCTCGTCCAGTCACTTGACGGCGGAATGAGTCTGTGGGTTACAGCCAGCAACTCGACGCCAATCGGGAGACTGCGCTACCAAGCAGCAACACTGGCCCCAGTAATCAACGACTTGATCTAAAAAAAAGAAGGTGAAAAAAAATGTTTAACTTGCCACATGGAGAAGCAGTGGATGCGGAAATTGACCTCGGCGTGAATCAAATGGAATTCCCGTTCGAGTGCGGCTGTGTGTCCCATTTCAAGCCAAGAGCGCACAATCCATGTGCGCACAGATTAGTCTACGGTGGCCGTGTGGTCGGCTGGCTCGCTGAAGCCGAAGGAAAGCAGGAATTCGTCGCCGGCGGTGCTGCTCGCGTGCGTTTGTTGGAGTTGTCTGATTCTCATGACCTAAAGGAACGAGCTGTCTCATGGACTCTGGCTCAGTTCACAGTGGTCGCTCGCGAGATGACCGAGGCTTTTGCAGACCCGACTGAAGTTGCTTCTCTATTGGCGCAAGGTGCTGCCGCGCTGCCGATCGAAACCAAGAATCTCGCGCTGCTCGTCGACCGATTGGTCGAATCGGACGGTGTGATGGGTGCAATGGCATTTGAGGATGGAGTGGTCATTCACAGTTCAGGCGACCTGCCCATGGGCGCTGAACAGTTGGCAGTAATGGCTCAAGAAAGAATCTCCGGCATTTCTGCAATGGCCGACAGTATCGGTCAGGATACTGCAATGCACGCTACACTGCGGCTTGATAATGGCAATCTGCTGCTCGCTCAGACCGGGCAAGCCGTCCTGACATGTTGGTGCTACCACGCCACCAACATCGATGCACTGGTATCCAACGCAGCCGCTCTCATCGATACCGCGCCCGCTCCAGTTCCTGCCGATGAGGCTGAACTGCCAGAGGGATTCATCGTCAAGGAGAGCAAGGGTGGAATCGACCAACTGATTACCTTACTCAGATTGGCTCAAGATGATTCGGTCAACGGACATCTTGAGAGTCTGCCCACCGATGGAGGTCCCGCTTCAGTAGTACTCGTCGAAGGTGTGCCCGTTGGTTTGCGAGAGAGCGAGGGTGCAACGATGGTGGAAGCACTACGCACCATGACCATCGCATCTAACCGACTCCGACTTCACCGACTCGAGCGTACCGCGCAACTGGGTATCGCAGGCTCTACAGTCGAAGATTGGTCACTCGCCCACTTTACCGAGGCCATCGCGGAATGCCGCACCCGTTCTGACGACCGCAAACGTCTGCTCACTGGCAGGCTTGACTCCATCTACGGCTTCGACCTCGGGATTGAGGCGATGAGCGCCGGGCGAAAGTCCTGGAAGATGGTCGAGACTACAGCGGCCGGCACTGGCAAACAGATGCCTGCACCCGGTGCCAAGGTAGTGCTGCAACCAGTCGGTGGTGAAATCAAGAAGCGCTTGGAGAACCTCGAGCATACCCGTATCCAACTTGAGAGGGATAAGGGGCGACTGGAACGTGAACTCGTTGACTCCCGGGCCGCCCGAGATGATGCGCAGGCCAATGCCACCGAACTTGAGGAGACGCTGCAGGCCGCCCGCGACGACCGCAGCAGCCTGCATCGGGAAATCGACGACCTTCAGGCTGGAAAGCGAGCAGCGGAATCTACTGCCGATGATTCCACAGCCCTTGCAGACAGACTCGCTAAGCGAGTCAGCGAGCTCGAACACATGGTCGAGACTCGAGCCGAAGAACTCGCCTCAACTCTCGGCGAGATGGACAGCCGAGAAGCCCTGCTCAACACCCTTTCAGAACTATCCTCAGAAGAAGCGCGTGTCAAGGGCGAATTGTCCAGCGCAGAGTCGAGACTCGACGAAGTCCGCAAGTCATTGGACCACGACGAGCGCCTACAACGGGTCCTCTCCGAGCAGGTTACCGCTCAACGCGACAAACACCGTGTCGGCGGAACAGAACTCAAGGAACTCGACAGAAGAATCGAAAATCAGCGAGATGAATTGGCCAATCTTGAGGCCGAAGCCCACGCTCACCGCAGACTGCAAGAGGAAGAAAGAGGCAGACTGGGAGACAATGAACGTAAGTCGACAATTATCCAGTCCGAACTTCGTGAGATGATGGAAGAACGGCGTAATCTGCTGCGTGAACTCGGTGACCTCGATGCCCGCAAGTCACAATCTGAGACTGAACTGCGCCTCATCCTTGAACAGGCCGAAGATCTACAGGAGGCTCACGAGATTGCACTGATTGACATTCAGGAGGCTGAGCGAATTCGCGCCCGCCTCTCTGAGGAACCGCTGGCCCGAGCCCTGCTTGGCGACGACCGCGGACTGGCAACCCTTGAGCCGGTACTCAATCGGATGGCACATGCCCGTTCACGTGGCTACAGCCTCGTATTGCTTGACCGAGCAGTGGAACGTGGCCTTTCAGTGATACAACATTCAGTGGATGAGGTGTCGAAAACTCCGCGCTACTTACTTTCAAACGAAGTGATGGATCTACTTGAGCAACAGGCGCCAGAAACCGCTGGTACAGTACGTGGCTTGACCAAATGGTCTGTGCAAAGCCGCTTGGAGCACAAGTTGGCTGAAACCGTTCAGCACGTGGTGATTGACTTGGAGGGTCTACTCGACGATTACGAACAGTCCGTGACAATGCTCGGCCAGTTGCAAGAAGTTCTGCGCGGCCTTGTTGAACTTGGCCTACCTACTGAAGACATCACTCCAATGGAGCGATTCTCTCACATGCCCGAAGCATTGCCTCATCTTTCTGTTGAGGTGCGCCGACTGATTCAGCGTTCACTCGATGACATCTATCTCGATGCTGATAGGCGCAGCACCTCAGATGCCATCGGCCTTGCTGATACGGTCGCCGTGCTAGAATCGCTGCTGCGCAGACTGGACACTGCTGGTCTGACCGGTGAGGAGCCAAAGGGTGGACTCTGGGCCTTCCAGAGGCATGGTTCGCTACCGTTTGAGCCACATCACCTTGCAGCATACGAACGCCCAGAGATTACCCGGGAGGCACTGCTCCACATGAATCCTGTTAGTGCTGAAGAAGGTGAGGTGGTGGCTGCTGATGGTGACTCATCTGCTGAAGAGCCTCCCTCTCCCGAGCCGCTCGCTGCTTCTGCGCCTGCAAGCGCGCCGACACCAGAAGCGAGCGATGCACCTGTATCCAACAGCACTTGGGAGCCAATCGAAGAGCCCGGGCAGGATGATGGAGTCGATATCTCAACTCGTATCTCAGCCGGGCTGACACCGGCTGATACGCCGGGTACTCCTTCGGAATTAGAGGAAATATCCCTTATCGAAGTCGAACTCGCAGAACTCGATGCGGCCGCCGCAGTCAGACAGGGCACTGAACACGGAATCCCACCACCCGCTGACCCTGAAGCACGCGATGCTCTCGATGATTTGGAGAGAGAACTCTCCGACCTCGACCTTTGAAGTGAGGCCCCCTGTGGGGTGATGAGGCTGAACATGGCAGAGTCCACCCCGACCGACGAGACGGAGACCGACGGAGAGGAACTAGTCGTCACCGTCGATACTCCTGCAAGTGCAGCCGCTGACGGTGCTACGACTCTAATCGGGCGTGACGAAAATCCGGGCGTGCCTTATCCGCAGTGGATTGAGCGTCTCGGATTGATTGGAGCCATCATCGGCGCTGTACTGCTGTGCCAATGGCTGTGGTCTAGTTCAGGCCTTGACACTACTCTGCTGTGGGCATTATCCGTCTGCGGCCTGCCACTAGCAACCCTGCTAATCTCCGAATTATTCGGTAGAATGGTCACAGCCATCCACAATAGCCGCCACTAATCAGCCGGCTCCTCATCCTCGGATTCGTATTCCTCTTCCCATTCTTCATATTCGTCGTCACCTTCTCTACGACTCCACATGATGAATGCCAGCACTCCCGCTGAAATCAGTATCAGCAGGCCCAAGCCAATCGCCCATGAGATGGTGGAAAAACTCCCTCTGGGTTCCGGTTCAACCGTGACTGGCCAAGAATAGGTGTTATTCTCATTCCTCTCTGCAACCTGCCCATCTAGGTCAACATGCACCATCAAGTCGAGTTCTCCTTCCCAATCAGGAATCCACTCTAGGGTGATGGTAGTGGTCATTTGACCCTCGAGGAACGACACTATCTCGCGGTCAGCTTCCACTCCATGTGCCTCAATAGTAACCAAGAACGGCGTATCGGTGTGGTTGCCGAGGTTTACGAGTGTGATTTTCACCATTGTGGTATGACCAAATATCGGTGTACTCGGGTCGAGGGTCATCTCGCTTGCAATCAAGTCCGGGCGCACCTCATGCACAGGCAGACTCAGCGGCCAGGTTGGTGATGAACCCGGACCACTGATCCCATTGCCCACGTTGTCGCTCACCTCCATCCAGCAATCCAAGGAGTCAACGTCGAGCAAGGGTGGGAATGACAGATTCACCAAGTAACGGGAAACTTGCCCGGGAATCTGCATGTTTGCAGTGCCCACAACCTGCTCGCCAACCGTATCAAATCCTTTTCTCATCATACAGAATACCTGTACTTGCTGTTGGTCCATCCCACCTCCCAATTCCTGCAAGTCAAACTGCAATGTCAGAGAAGTTGAGTTCGCTGAAATGAATCCGGGTGCAGAGCCAACTAATGTCGGCGGTTGGTCATCTATCTGAAGCCGTAGCGGTTGAGGTGCCGAACTCACCACTCCCGGGCCAAGCGCAACCTGAATCGAGACCTGATAGAGGCCGCTGCCAAGCGCATCCATCGTTCCAGAGAATTGTCCGCTATCATCGGTTTGCACCTGCAAAGGCAGGTCGAGCGGAACCTCCAGCGTGATTTGATGGGAATCGGCTGGAGGAGCGAGGTCAACTGCAGTGAAACGTACCCTCCCGCTAATCTGCAGCCTCGCCCCGAATGCTACGTAACCATCGTATTCAAGCGCTGTATGTAACGGGTCATCTGCAAGAGAGATGGAAAAATCGGTGATGATGATATCGGCACTGTATTGCCAGAAAATTCCAGTATCGAGTAAATGTACGCCCGATGAGTCAGTCGCCCAGATGGAAAGCATTCCACTGACAACCGCCGGGTCAAATAGCGGGGTCACACTGAACGAGAGATTCAGCACCAGTTCTGTTGTATCAGCAGCAGCGATGAAGGTGAAGGAATCCACCTGTATCTCAGGGTCGCTGGATTGGAATCCGCCGCCTTTTTGCCAAGTGAGTTGGGTCCCTTGGCCAAAATCAACGATAATGCTCTCAATATCTTCAAGGTGATTCTCATCGAACAGACTCACATTCACCCAACCTGCATGGCCGGGCACAATCACATCGACTCCGGGTAAGTCTAGGCTCGCGCTCACAAGGGTGGTTGCTTGGGGTACCAATGAGATGTAGTGTAGAAGATCTGCATCGGTTCCGGGTCCACCACCGAGGAGATTGCCGACATGGTCGCCACCCGCGACGTATAGCGAGACCAGTTGGTCGTTTGAGTTCGCAGTGTCATCATAAATCGTATGGAAGTAATCAGAACTACCCTGCCGCAATAATTGCGTATTTGCATACTCACCATCCTCTGGAATACCGTCACCATCGTCGTGCAGGCTTTCTACCCACCAATAGAGTCGGAGAGAATTCTCGTCCAGTCCGATTGTGTCTGCAATCGAGACATTCAGAACTTGTTGGGAATTGGGCTGCACCTTCTCCCCAGTCGGTGCCTGTAGCATCAGTCCAGGCAGGGTGGCGTCAACTCGAAAGGTGCGTACATTGGTGCCCGATGTGGTGGCGTCAAGTGGACCTGCTATGCTCGCAGTCACAGTGAAACCGTCGTACTGATTGACCAACGGTGCCTGTGTGTCAATTGAAAATGCACCGTTTGCATCTACCGTCTGGTTACCGCTGACGTTCTCCAACTCGACATCAACATCACCCGGCCGAGGGTAACTGGATTCATCGAGGAAGCGTACTGTGCCGCTGACGCGCAGTTGATCGCCTCCCCTCACCCATTCATCTTCGAATACTTCCGGACCTCCATCGCTTGGAGCCGTTTCATCCCAGAGATGGAAGGAAGATATCTCCATCCGCCGCTCATGGTCGGTAGTTTCAGTAGAATATCGGTCGGAGTGCAAATTGTCTATTGTCCCCGACTGCGCAAACCAGACCACATCCTGCTGTGGAGCCCAAGCCCAACTGACTTCGAGGGTCCATTCCATTCGCCCTGTATCTGCATTCAACTGCTGCCATTGCCCTGAAACACTGTTGACCAAGCCCCCGGGGTCACTCACCCAACTGCTGTCATTGAGTAGTGAGTAAACCAGCACAGGGCGAGTGGCTACATTCTGCAATTGTGGAGTCAAAGCCACCCAGGAGAGGTTTGCAATGCCTTGGTAGGAGGTTATCTCCAAACCCACCTGATATGAGTCGCCATTTGGCACTAGAGTCTCAGATGGCAGAATAAACGAGCCAAATGACGGTGGGCGGTCTCCGAAGTCGATGAAAAGTTGAGAAAGTTCAACCACGCCGGCGCTGCCACTGCTGACATTGATGTCAATACTGACATTTCCAGTGATATCTGGAGGCAAAGTAGTGAGATGTTGATTGATTTCTGAGACTAGGTCCCCGTGCGGAGAGATGGTGACAGTCGGTGACCAATCATAGCGCACATCGATGTCGTCGAGCACCAGCGTGGAGTTACCGCTGACATTCAGCGGGATGTCGACGAATTCGTTGCCCCAATCGTCAGTGAAGGTAGCGGTGGCTCCAGCCAACAATGAGTTCAGCGAGGAGGAAATATCCAGCATGGATGACCCATTGCTGAGAATACCAGTATGAGTCCACTCCCATATATCGTCATCACCTACATCAAGCCCTGCAGTGACGTCGTCGCTTCCTTCAAACACAATCACCAATCGGGGCCCGTAACTAGAGTTGTTTCTGCTGGTGATTGACAATACGGATCCATCTGGTTTGTTGGTATTCTCATCTCCAACGAGCAATATGCCCTGATTCGCAACGGTTCCATTTGCCCAGCCTTGCACAAGGTCGGTGAGATATTGCGAATTGAACGTGAGCCAATTCTGTTCAAGATTTGCAGGACTGTCAGTGATACTGGCAACCGCTGGGTCCCGGTCTGATGAACTTGAGGCTCCTGCCGTAGTCCAAGCATAATCGGCACCTGTCACGTTGTCAATCGCATTATTCCAAGTCACGCCCGGGCCCTGTTGCACTGGTGTGTTGTATTCCAATCCCTCAATCCAATCCTTCAGTAACGGATGCACTGCATAGGTGTGCTGAGCCGTGACCGGTTGGCCGGTATTGGCGTTATTCACCACGTTATCAACCCAAAAAGACAGATTCGCATCGAGAACAGTCGCACCCGGAAGTTGTGAAAGATTGAACCAGTAAACTGACCGATATATATGCCAATTCGACCACTCTGTTTTCCCTACGCGCGTAATAGTGTAATTCCCGAAGTTACAGTCTTTGAGCGACATATTACCCCAAGTTGGATTTGGGTTATCCATCAGGGAGTCCCTCACATCATTACCAAAAAGCGTCATCTCACTGAGAGTTGAGACGTTGATGGTTGCCGAGGTAATAGTGGCATTGAGCGGCAAACGGAGCGAGTATGCCGAATTATATCCGCTTGACAGGTTGACTCCGACCCGATTCCATCCATTAGAGAGTTCATCGACGTGACCAAAAGAGCCGTTGCCCGGTCCACCGAATCTCCACTCAAGGTCTCCGTCATCGCCAACATCAACTGCAATAGCCAGCGGACTGATTCCCTGAGAGTCTGGCCAGCCGTGAACATCGAAGGCAGCTGAACCAACTACCGCACTAGCACCCAACGTCAGGTTGGTGCTAGCATCATATCCAGCTGAGGCGAAGGTGATGTTCACCGATTGTGGATAGCCGCTATTGCCAAAAGTAGTGGTTTGTCCAGCCGACGCAGGCATGACCAATGAGAATGGTAAATTCGGGATAGAAGCAAGCAGCAGTGCTACGATTACCACCGCAGTTCGAACTGAACCGGCTTGCCGTTTATCGAATCCCATACAGTTCTCCCATACTGGGAGAACTGAACGTCTGCTTGAATCTAGTGCTGTACAATTCCGAATACCCATACAAATTGGGATAATTCGAAACTGCGGAGATAAACGAGTTTTTCTACGGAATTAAGGGAGGGGCGTAAGCCCTGTAGGTTTGGCCGAGGCCACTATCGAGTTAGAGTATTCACTGAACCTTACGAACGTTGACTGCATTGGGTCCCTTAGGACCTTCGCCAACTTCAAATTCAACAACGTCCCCGTCGGTGATTTCTCCCTCGACTTCGGACTTGTGCACGAATAAATCCGTGCCACTCTCTTGCTCGATAAACCCGAAACCCTTGATGCGGTTGAACCACTTCACTGTGCCTTGTGCCATCGACCCTGCCGCCGCACCCATCATATTTGACTATGTCGCTTTCTTAGTTGGGACATAATGCGGCAATTGGTTGCTTACGTTAAAGCGACTAAGAGGCACTTAGGGGTTGGAACGTGCCTTGGCGATCGTGGTTTCGATGAGGCCAAGCATCCTTTGCCACGGCACCACAAAGCGCAAACCTGCTACGAATAGCAGGAACATCATCGCCGAGATGACCTTCCCATATGTCAGGCGCAACTCCAATGATTCTCTAACCTGGCCAGACCATTGACCCGAATCGAATATGCCGACAATATCAATTATCAATTCATCAAATTTGAGTGCTAACATCGTCACGAATGTGACGGCAAAAATAATCACTACAGTTTGCTGCATGTGGCTGTTGAGGATATTCTTGAACTGCTTCACATATTCGGGGTCCTTCTTGCACGACTCTGGGAGCCTGAACGCATACTCAAGGAAGCGAATGACTGCCTGTGAAGTTTCAGTGTAAACAAGCATCAGCATGGCGATGAGAAGCAGCGACCAGATCTCTGGTGCAATCAGTCCAGATGAAGCTGAGACTTGAGTCGGTAGTGGGTCTAATCCCGGGACGTAAGGGTCTGATGCGCTGCCAAGCATATTGACGACGCCTTCGTAGGAAAACAGCGCGTAGAATCCAAGGTAAACCAAGATGTAGGCTAACGACCAGTTGATCATCCGCTTAGACAGACCCCAAATCCCCATCAAACCGAATATCACTGGCGCCAATACCAAAGCCACAACGAATACCTGAATGTACACACTTAACGGCCATATCAGATGATTGGCATGATTCATCGCATTATCAGCGTGCCCAAATGGCAGATACATATCCCAGTGAATCAGCATACCGAATAACCACGTGATGATGAAAACACCCGCTAGGAAGAGAATCATTCCGACAAGCAATCCGAGCATGATGCGGCGGCGGAGTTGCGGCGGCTGGAAGTTGAGTGCGACCCAAGCACCTGCAATCATCATGGTCAGTAGCATCGGCATCAGATAGCGACCGTCGCCATCGTTGCCCTGTCCAACCATCCAATCTGGTAATGGAAGCTCTCTGAACTCCTCACCAGCCTCCTGCGCGAAGTAGTCCTCAATCGCATCGAGTGTCAAGGTGTGGTCCAGCGCAGGACACCAACGGTTACCGGCTTCGTATACCGCATGACAGTGACCAAACACCTGAGTGAGTGAGAGGAACAGCCAGAATAGAGCCAAAGTGGCCATGACTTGCAAGGTGACTACGCGCCATTCCTTGCGCAACGTCCTCAGATGCAGGGTAGCAATACCTTCTGCCTGTGGTTGAACATCTTCTGCCATCTTCTCACCTCACAACTTGACCTGCAGCAACGCCTGCGAAAGTTCCACGTCTGGCATCCAATCGATGACACGTGCTCCGAAACTAGCCAGCGCTGTCAGCCGGTTCTGCCTCTCGAGTTTCATGACCTCATACGACATTCTCGGGATTCGGCTGACCAGCCGTTCGTAATCGATACTGCTTGGAGTCAATACGACCACTTCGTGACCTCGGCCAGCGAGGTCACGCACAGCGTGAGGAACGGTTCCGTCGCCCTCAAGGCTGCTGATGATGAATACTGGGCTGCCACGACTGAAGCGTGGAGCGAGTGCGTTGGTAACTGCCTGTAGAGGCATGTTACCCTTGGGTGCAACACCCGCAAGGCTGCTCAGGATCTTGAAGTACTGCTTGTCCCCAGTGTCAGCGGGAAGGTATGACAACTTGTCATCGAATACTGCAAGCGCGATTGCATCCCTTCTCTTGATGAAGTAAGATGCGAGGCTCGCTGCCGCCACCGTACCCATCTCAAGCGGATTCTTCAGCACGGTACCAATTCTACTGATGTCGCGTGAATCCAGTAGGATGAACACGTCGGTAACTGCGTCGCGGCACTTCTCGTTGACCATCAGTTCTCCAGTGCGCGCGAACGCCTTCCAATTGATGATTTTAAACGGGTCGCCGGGAACATACTCTCGCAGCGAGAAGAACTCAGTTCCCGGACCCGGTGTGCGTAGTGTGGTCGCTCCAGTGTACATCTTCGGGGTTCGCGACCGAATCATCGCTTCCTCCACATCGCGGACTTGTGGGAATACAATGATGCCAGAGCGATGGTCGATGTACATCTCCTGGCTGAATAAATTGAACGTGTTGCGGAATCGAACTGATACCGGTCCAAACGAATAGTGTCCGCGCAGCGGACATCGCAACACGTAGCGAATACGTGTGGTTTCTCCCGGACCAAGATTGACTCGCATGTAGTTGAGCCCAGAACGGAGTTTCATCTCGTGTGGAACGTTGTCGAATATTTCCAACTGCTGTGTCCTGCGTAACGAATTGTTGGTAATGGCCAATTCCACATACAGGTCATCGCCCTTGTACAGATTGTCGGCCGATAGGGTTCGAATCATGTCCAACTTGCCATGACCCGAAATCCAGCTGTTGATGGCGAGGAATGCGATGAACATCAGGCCGAGCACCATCAACTGGAAATTCGCAATCATCATACCGATGAGAACCAACGAAATTCCTGAAGTAATCAGTAATGCAGCCTTCCTTGTCCACATGATGCATCACCTCGCTACTTGCGCCCCCACATTTTGACTCGCTTGACGACCGCAACCAACTGCTCTAGGCTGTATCTGCGGTCCTCAAACACGAACTTCACCAACACTGGGTCACCAATCATCCGTTGCAACTCCCTCGCTGGTAAAGCATCGAATTCTTCGCGAGTTAACGCATTGAGATTCCTCACCCTCGATAACAGAGTTTGCTTGACCTTGTTGCCGCGGCCATAGTAGCCGTATCGTCTAGCATCACCGAAGCCGTAGTAGATGATACTGAATACGTGACGCCACGGTTCAGGGTCGATCTTCTTGATGATGACAACCTCAAATGAGATGAAAAGTGCAAGGAAAAGGAATAGCATTGCCATCCAATCGTTAGTGAAGTAGACTAGAACGTAGTAAACCAGATTGTAGGTATCACCGAGAGAAGTCGGCTGCTGGTGACGGCTCTCATCGAAAATAACCTGAAAATCGCGGCCTTCTGAGGAAAGTGAGCCATTGTAATGAGTCAGCATTGACTCTGCAATAATGTCGAGAACCCACTTGCGATTATCGTTAGTCGGCACGTCCTTGCTACCTGAACCTCGGTTGTACTCACCTGCGTTCCACCCCTCAGGGTCATACATCGAATTAATCAGAATTGAACCATCGGTCACGAAAATAGCTCGACCCATTGGAGTGCCGGCAGTTTCGTCGCAGTCGTGCTTTTCACAGACCTTGATGTACATGGTGAACGGTCCTTGCTCATCACCTTCAACCCCGCCTCCTTCGAAGCCAACAGTCAGGTTGCCATCGTCGTTGGTGTCAAGATACGAATCCTGAGTTGAGCGGCCAACGCCGTAGCGATTCTCGGTGGCTAGTTCTGCGTGCTCCTTGTCAAAGGCACTCGGACTATTGAGCAAGACATCATATCTCTCAGAGAAGTTCCAGTTACCGTTCGCATTGATGTGGTGTGCACACAGACCTGCGGAATCAGTGGTGATGGTTCCTTGCATCTGTGGATTCTGTGGAGCAGGGTCAATTCGGTCGGGAGTCCCATCATCGTCAGAGTCCTCAAAGCATGGGTGATTGAAAGAAGTGGAGTATGAAGTGTAGTTGTAGGCATTAGTCATGTTCATCCAGATGTAATTGAAATCCAACTCACGTGCCCAGGACTCTGCGTCATACAGTCGGTGTCCACTATACTCAAGTCCGAAGGCGGATGCAATTCCACTCGCCCAACCGAAGTCATCCATCACTATGATAGTGCCACCACGCTCGACAAATTCGATGATTGCTTGGATTTCCGTGGTGCTATATCCCTCTGCTTCCGTGAAAGCAACTAGGCTGCCATCATTGGTGAATCTTGGCAGGCTGATAGTATCCTGCTCGACTCCTGTCACGACGAATACCGTATTCTCTGGGTTGTCAATCTCTTTCAGTAGCACCGGGCTAGAAACCAAACTACGAGTGTCGATATCCATCGCTTGAATATCTGCCCTGAAAGCTGACAGGTCGTCCCAATCGTCGTCGTAAGCGGACAGATGGGGCTCGCTGCTGATGATGTAGGTCGAGGCGATGCTGGTAAGCAGCAAAAACAGCACGAGATAGAATGCCGCCATCAATGCAGTGCGCCGTGCTTTGGGAGACTGAGCGAGTGCCTTGATGTCATAGTTCCCTATTTGCACATTGGCACCCCAACTGACGCTATCGCTTACGTCTAAGGCAGAGAGGTCAAACTTGGACTTAAGACCGTTGCGTGATGGTGGGTGCGCCTTGCTTCTCGCCCTAAAGGGCGTTTCAGCGATTCAAGTGAACATCTTCATCCACGCGCTCAACTTCACCGGTTGGTACCAGAAGAAGGCCAGAATGGCTGGGCCACGGCAGCAAAGAGGCATCGAGGCCAGCATCCAATTCTAGCAATAATCCAAGCACGCCTCCTGAGTCTGTGTCAATGAGTAATTCGCGGACCAGACCAAGCAGGTCTCCGCGCATATCGACGACACGGCGGCCGACCAATTCTGCAGAAAATGCCGCCGGCAGACTCGTCACCTCTCAAACACTCTCAATTCCCATCAATGTGTCCTTGCTTCCACGTATGGATTCAAGGCCGCTGGTTAGTTCACTTTCGAGTTTGTTGTAGTATTCCATCATCGCTGGAGTGATAGTCGGCCGCACTCGCTTGATAGCCTCCTCAAAGTGCTTCTTGGCGACTGTCTTGCGCTCGGCCCGCATAGCGATGAGTGCAGCCTCACGACAGACGGACTCAATGTCGGCACCGGTGAAGTTTTCCATATTCTTAGCGAGACTCTCAAGGTCGAACTTGCCAAGAGGCATCTCGCGTCCGTGAATCTTCAGAATCTGACGACGACTGCTCTCATCTGGTGGTGGGATGTGCATCACCCGCTCAAAGCGACCACTGCGCAGCAGTGCGGGGTCAATCATCTCCGGTCGGTTTGTTGCAGCGATCACGATGACACCCTCCATAGCCTCGACACCATCCATGCTGCTGAGCAACTGATTGACGACGCGGTTGGACACATCAGAACCTTCACCAGTGTTGGCTGTGCGGAATCCAGCAATACTCTCAAACTCATCGAGGAAGATGATACTTGGACTTGCCTGCTTCGCCTTCTTGAATACCTCACGGATAGCTCGCTCTGACTCACCGACCCATTTTGAGATGAGTTCAGGTCCCTTGATTGAGATGAAATTGGCTTTCGCCTCGTTGGCGATGGCTTTGGCCAACAGGGTCTTTCCAGTCCCCGGCGCACCGAATAGCACAATGCCGCGAGGCGGCTTGATGCCGAAGTGTTTGAAGATATCCGGCTTGGTGAGCGGCCATTCGACGCTCTCCTTCAGTCGCTCCTTAACTTCCTCAAGTCCACCTACGTCGTCCCAAGCAACCTCAGGTATCTCGACGTATATCTCGCGTAGTGCGCTGGGCTCTATGTCACGAATAGCCAGTTTGAAGTCGTCCATACGGACTTCCATCTTCTCAAGCACTTCGGGGGGAATTGTGTCCTCCTCAAGGTCAATCTCTGGTAGGTATCGGCGCAGGGCTTTCATCGCCGCCTCACGGGTTAGCGCAGAGACGTCTGCCCCGACGAAGCCGTAGGAATTCTCCAGCACCCAATCCATGTCAAAATCATCAGCGATTGGCATACCACGAGTGTGGATGTTGACAATTTCTCGACGGCCATTCTTGTCAGGGACGCCAATCTCCAATTCACGGTCGAACCTTCCGGGTCGACGCAGTGCCTGGTCAATCGCATCACGCCTATTGGTGGCGCCGATGACCACGACATTGTCGCGGCCCTGCATACCATCCATCAGAGTGAGTAGTTGGGCAACCACTCTACGCTCGACCTCGCCACTCACATCTTCTCGCTTCGGAGCGATGCTGTCCAACTCGTCAATGAACACGATGGCGGGGGCGTTTGATGCAGCCTCTTCGAAAATCTCACGCAGTTGCTTCTCGGATTCACCGTAATACTTTGAGATAATCTCGGGGCCATTGATGCTGGTGAAATGCGCTTTGGTCTCATTTGCAACCGCTTTGGCAATCATCGTCTTGCCAGTGCCCGGTGGTCCATGCAACAGCACGCCTTTCGGCGGGTCGATACCAAGCCTACGGAATAGAATCGGGTGCTTGAGTGGAAGTTCAATCATCTCGCGAACCTTCAGCAATTGGTCTCCCAATCCACCGATGTCCTCATACATGACTGAGGAAGTCTCGCCGGCTTCTTCGTCGTCGACAGCTTCCTCCTTGATGACAATCTCAGTGTCAGGTAGAACCTGCACAATGCCCTTCGGATTAGTCGAGACAATTGCGAAGGGCAGAGCCTCTGCAAACAACGTCATGCCTGGAATGAAAATTCGGTCGCCTGCTACAACCGGCCGCTTGTTGAGACCACGTCGAGCAAAGCCCTCGATACCGGGTCCAAACCGGACTTTCTGCTGCTTCGCCATCACCGGAGACAGCACCAATCGAGTACACTGCTTGGCTTCCACCTTCTGAATACTGACTCGGTCACCAAGGCTCACTCCCGCATTCTTGCGGATGATTCCGTCGATTCGAATGACTCCCAGATTGGCATCTTCCGGGCGACACCGCCAAACGATGGCAGCGGTCGCCCGCTCACCATTAATCTCGATGACATCACCGGGTTTCAGATTCAAATCATTGTCAAAAGGAACCCGGGCACGTCCGTGCCCAACGTCACTTGGAATCGCCTTTGCCACTCTCAGCGATAGAGTCTTGTCATCATCATCAGCCATCTCGGAACCCCGCTTCAATACCTCCGATTTCACTGACCCCCTAAAAGCCATGCAGAATGAAATCTGCCTTCTCGCCCAATCTGAAGGCTTGCTGTAGATAGCCAAATCACCCGTTTCTCAGCAATCTTGCCAGTTTCTCTTCGTTCGCACTCTTGTCGGTCCATCTTTCAGCCGGTTGCGTGCGCGTGCGAGGATTCATGACTCAAACCCCGGTCGAGCGGCTCATGGCACACGTGCTAGAGACCGGTTTGGAATTCCTCGAATCGGAGAATCCGGACGATTTGCCCTGTGTAAAAGGCTTCAACATCATTGGTGGTGAACTGTCATTATCAAGCGACGGCGCCACTTTTGAGAGCAGAAATCCCGCTCGACTCGACGACTGCCTCGGAGTCTTCCCTCATTCTACTAAGGATGATGTAAACGCTGCACTCGACGCTGCCGCAACTGCATTCCCGGGCTGGGCAGCAACCCCAGCACCGACCAGAGGCCAAATCATCGGAAATATGGGTAGGCTGCTGATGGAACACAAGGACGCCATCGTCGCATTGGAAACCCGTGAAATCGGTAAGACATTGAAAGAGTCTGGAGGCAGTGTGCAAGAAGCGATTGACACATGTCTTTTCTTCCAGTCTGAAGGGCGTCGTTTGTACGGCCAAACCGTCAATTCAGAACTACCGGACAAGGAATTGTTCACCTATCGAAGGCCACTTGGTGTGTGTGGAATTATCAACGCCTGCAACTTCCCCGCTGCTGTGCCATTTTGGAAAATGATCCCCGCAATCATGTGTGGAAATACCTGTGTGTGGAAGTCACCGCAAGATGCTCCGCTCCTCTCCTTCGCGCTCGCGCGGATTATGCATGAGGCTGGGATTCCTAATGGAGTCATCAACTTGGTTCACGGTCGTGGTAGCACGACCGGGCAGCATCTGGTCGATGCTGTCGATGAAGGAAAAGTCAACAAAATCTCCTTCACCGGCTCAACTGCAATTGGCAAGATGATTGGTGAAATCTGCGGACGTAATCTGGTCTCGGTCAGCCTTGAACTCGGCGGTAAGAATCCGCTGGTAATCATGCCGAGCGCGAACATGGACAACGCGGTCGAAGGCGCGTATTGGTCTGGGTTCGGCACCGCCGGTCAGCGTTGTACCAGCCTTGGCAATCTCATCATCCATCAGGACATTTACGACGAATTCGTTGGCAAACTGATGGCGAAGGTAGAATCAACTCGCATCGGCGATTCAATGCGCAACGAGGATGTGTTGTATGGGCCAATGCTCTCTGAAAAATATGCTAAGGATTTTCTGAAAGCCCTTGAGATGTGTGAGAATTCTGCTGCTACCAAACTATTCGGCAAGGGTCGCATCACCAACGACAACAAACCGGATGGATTCCTCGGTGATGCGAGCGAAGGAGTCTACATGTGGCCGCACGTTTATGCAGATGTCACCGAGGATATGGAATGCTTCCACGAGGAAATCTTCGGCCCGGTTATCACCGTGGTAAAGGCCGACGACTTCGACCATGCCCTCCACCTCGCGAATGCCTCTCCGTATGGACTGTCCAGCGCTATTTACACCAATGACCGCCTCGAAGCATACCGCTTCAAGACCGGTATCAAAGCAGGGATGACCGGCATCAACAATTCAACCACCGGTGCTGAGGCTCACCTGCCATTCGGCGGCGTCAAAGGGTCGGGTAACGGCACCCGTGAATCTGGAATCTGGGTGATCGAGGCCTACTCATATTGGCATGCGGTCAACGATGAGTTGTCGGGCAAACTGCAACTCGCGCAGATAGATGTCGACGAAATCGACATCGAGGAAGCCGATGTCGACTGGACTGCCTTGGCCTGAAACAGCACATTGAAAATGGCCGACCCCGATTGCCACGGCATGAAGGAGTTCAGAATTTACCTGAATGATGAGCCCGGTGCGTTGGCTTCATTCACCCGCGGTATCGCCAATTCCGGCCTAAACTTGCGTTCACTCTACGTGATGTCAGTGGATGGCAATCAGGCCACTATCGGATATACGACTGATTGACAAGTACGCGTGAGGCATTCTCTCACCGAAAGTGTGAGGAAACTTACTCTGCTGCCATCTCAGCCTCGAAATCGAAGGTGCAGGTCGCATCACAGGTGTCGACAATCACCCCTGTGTGAAGGAAGGTCCCGACCATCTCGTTCACCGCTTCTATTGGCGCGATTTCATTGTGGGCTTTGCCAGCCTGCTCAACAGGAGGCGGAGAGTTGTCTTCAGGCATGGCTGGGTAACTTCCGTCCCAATAAACCACTGCCGACCCGGTAATCGGGCCGATTGCCGTGTCGATTCCAAAAGGCAGCCGGGCTGAGGAATTCAACACTGGAATGCCTGCATTGCGCGCGGCGCGGTCCGATACCAAACCCGGTACCTGTGCATCATTAACAGAAATAATCGAAAGGAATTCGAACGGTCCAATCTCGTCGCCATAGCCTTCTGCAGCGAAGCGCAACCAAATGTCAGGGTCACTCGCATCCCACATCTGCTGGCACACTGCGACCAGTAGCGCCCGGTCATTTCTCTCCGGATACGCCTGTGGGTGCATGAAGCCCTCTTCGAATCGGTAGTAATTTGTCGACCTCTCAATCATGTAAGAGAAGCCGGAACCGCCCACCCAAAGTGCAGCGCGGTCGATGTCAGGGGAGAATGCGGTGATGCTGGCCCCGTAGATGCCACCAAGCGAGTAGCCCATGTAGTGTACATCAGAGGTATTGACCAGATTGGTCCCATTGTGATGCATCGAATCGAGGTCTGCGCACACTCCCTTGAAGGTGCGAACCATCGCCATCTGATTGACTAACATCTGTTGCAGCCGGTCTGCTTGATTCTCGAAATATGATGGGTCAAACAAACCGAAAGCGATGGTATCGATGTCGTGCTCGCTCCATCCTATGATGTCTGTAGCGATGAATGCGGCTTCATACTCGTCATTCCAACCGATTCCATAACCGCTGACTGCGCCTTCCCCATTGCCGAGGAATCCGTGGCCGAATACGATGAGCGGACCGCTCTCATTTTTGTCAGCGAGAACTTGCGGGATGACTAGCGTGAACGGCACCTCGCCGTTCTGAACGAAAATCGGCGTCCCATTCACATCGCGATTCATCAAGGTCGG
>CAUZSM010000011.1:0-26677 GCA_963582685.1 Candidatus Thalassarchaeaceae archaeon
TGAACCTGAACCTCCATTCGATGCGCTCTCAGCTTTCGATGCACTGAGTTCGGAGCCCGTGGAAGAAGTGGTGGAAGCCGCTGATTCTGGAGAGGCTGGTATTTCCGATAACCTACTCGGTGTGCTTGATGCGCCTTCCGAGCCGGATATGGATGAGGAAGAAGATGAGTTAACCGTCGAGGACTTCAAGTGGAACGAGAATGTCCTCCAGAAACTACTCGATAAGAATGGAATTACAGATAGAGATGCGTTCCTCGAGCATGCAATTTACTATGATGCGGACCAGAATCAGTACCTCAAGAAGAGTGAGATTCAAGATGCAATCGACGCATGGCTGGTTGAGAACCCTCCTGAAGTGGATGCAGAGCCTGAAACTGAGGATGCTGCTACAACCGATTCGTCCGAAGATTCATCCGAGGCGACTGCTGATGATAGTGCTGTGAGCGATGTGCAAGAGCCTGCTCCGGAGCCACCTGCTCCTCCAGTTGTTGACCTACCACCTCCACCTTTGCCCCCTCCACCAGTCCCTGTTGAGGAGGCACCGCCCGAGGAAGAACCGGAATTGCCCCCACCGGCTGCGCCTGAGCCCCCTTCACCACCAGCACCGGCACCGCCTGTTGTGGTCATTGAGGAGGAGGAAGAGGTTGAAGTTGAGGAAGCACCAATGGAGCACACCGATTCCTATTCAGAACTGTGGAGGCGACGTAGTGGGAAATCACTCCCGCAAGTGTACGGGGCTATCGACCGTATAGCCAGTGGAGAGGTAGGCACCCTACTCGACCGCTATTCAGACCGATTCGGTCACGAGTTGGACCGAGAAATTATTGTGATGCGCAAGGCCGAGCAGGTCGCGCGTCGCGATGCTGTGCCAACTGTGGAACTGATTTCAACACCAAGTGAAGAGGAAGAGGAGGAGGAGGAGGAGACCTTTGAGAATGAACTTGATTCCGAAACCGAGGAGGAACTTCGGGCAGACCTGAGCGAGGTCGAGGACCTACTACGACCACTACAGAGATTCTACAAGGCAGCGAGCAATAAGTCGGAGAAGAAACTCGTTGCACCAGCACTCAAGTCTCTGATTGCAGAGCGGAAAGCACTGCTCGCTGTCCTCGGCGGTGATGCAGATGAGGAATCTCTCGATGATCTGCCAGCCAGACCTGAAATTCCCGAACTGCCTTCACAGGATGAGGAAGAAGAGGACGAGGACCGCTTCGCTGATTTCTTCGCTATGATCAACAGTCTACTCGGTGAGATGCCGGAAGATTGGGTCGGCGCTTTCGTGGAAAGCAAGTCATTCAAGTTGTTTGAAAAGGTCGGGGCTGACCCCGGTGGAGCCGACACCAAGTCGCGAAAACGCTTCTTTAGGATGATAAATGAGGAACTGGGTGAAATGCCTGAGGACATGTTGGACGATTTCTTGAACTCCGCCGACTTCCAGTTCTTCCAGCAGATGGGTGAATTGTACGGAGAGTGATGTGAATGGGACTTCTTGAAAAAGCAGGAAAGATGCAGACTGACGAGCCGAAGGCTGCTAAAAAGAAGGCTGATAAGAAGGTCGCTGAGCCAAAGGCTGTGCCAAAGCCTCGCAAGGAGCGTCGACAGAAGAAGGAACGAGCACCTCGCAAAAAGAGGGAGAGAAAGGCGAGGGTGCCCCGAACCATGCCGGAGGGGTACGAAAGCGCCGGTAAGGCTGCGAAATTCGCCCGACGTCTTGTCGACACGATAGTGACATATGGAGCTCTATTCGCAACATTAGGTACTTTCGCAATGGTTGATAGTGATTTTACTATCTTCTGGATTGCTGCATTCGCATTGATGCTGGTGAATATTGCCGTTCTTCCATGGAAAACCAACCGTTCTGTTGGAATGTTTCTGACTAGAACCCGATTTATTAATTGGAAGGGAAATCACCCACATTGGTCCCACCAGGTTCTCCGGAATCTGACAACCTTGTTTGTCATGGCAGCAATCATTGGAGTCGCTCTCGGTGCCGGTGGAACCGGAAGTGCTGAGATGAACTGGACCATCCTCGGAATAGCAATCGCCATCGGATTGATACCAATTTCGAATTACATCTTTACAAAAATACGCATCGCCAATGGGCATGACCAAAACATGTGGGACACTATGTATGGTGCATGGTTAGTTGTTGGAAAGAAGGAAGAGACTGAAGGTGGAAGTCGCTGGATGGAACGCCTTGAGTCACTAGGTGACTGGGGAGAGAAGCGAGGCTGGGCTGGTGGCGACGATGAAGAAGATGATTCTGCCGATACTGAGGATGAGAGTTGATTGCTGAATTTGATATTATTCGCGGGAAGGAGAGAAATACCACATCTGCCTACCCTTATCGTAGCATGGCCGAACTCCAACTACAGGATGAATCCGAAAATGGAAACTCCCCTTACTTGGGTGCACCATGGTGCGTTATTCCCAAACAAGACAGGAATCGGGGTGTAGCTGATTGATTGATGTTAATTGGACGATGATAATTCTGTACGGGGGCTTCGCCCTTGGTGCATCATTCCTGTGCTCCATACTTGAGGCAGTATTGCTTTCAACGAGTCAAGGATTTGTCGGAGTTCTTGAACAGAAAGGCAGCAGGGCTGCCCCTCTCTGGACTAGGTTCAAGGCTGACCCTGAAAGGCCATTGACAGCAATTCTCACACTGAATACAATCGCGCACACGGTTGGTGCTCTGGGTGTTGGTATAGAAGTTGAAAAAGGAAATCCGGGCCAATACGGGATGATTATTGCTTCTGCGCTACTAACATTGGGTATTTTGTTGCTCTCCGAGATACTACCCAAGACTATTGGTACACTATACTGGAAGTCACTGAGCAAACCAGCGGCTTTCATACTACAGATGCTCATCATCCTGCTGATTTGGATTGTCATCCCGATTGAATTGATCCGCAAGTTGTTCCCAACACCAAGCCAGGAAAAGATCAGCAGAGAGGAATTGGCTGCATTGGCGGAGATAGGGGAGGATGAGGGGACTATCGAGGAAGATGAGGAGAAGGTGATTACCAATCTACTTAGATTGAGGGAAATCAGTGTGGTTGAGGTAATGACTCCACGCGTGGTAATGACTACCATCAGTGCTGACTACACAGTTTCGCAGATTATGGAGGACTTGCCAATCATGACTCATGGTAGGATGCCTGTGCTTGGCGAGTCAATCGATGATGTGCGCGGAATAGTACTTCGAAGCGATATCCTAGGGTGCGCAGCGGTAGATGACCATGATATGAAAGTCGTGGAAATCATGCGGGATGTGGCCTTCTGTGACGAGAGCGACAGTGTAGATGCTGTACTCGACATATTACTGGAGAAGCGGGAACAGATATTGATTGTCCGTGACCAGTTTGGTGGCACCCTTGGCCTAATCACAATGGAGGATATCATCGAGACCCTCCTCGGTGTTGAAATTGTCGATGAGGCTGATATCGAGGCGATAGAGGAAGGTACTGCTGCCGAGGATATGCGTGAGTATGCTAAGGAGAAATTTGCCGAGAACGGTGACGACCATCCTGCTCCCCACTGATATTATCAGTGGTATTTTCTCACCAATGCATACATAGCGAGTTTACTTCGCGATATCTGAAGTGGCTGAAGTGAGTGATGAACATGTTCTCATCTGTGTGGCTTGGCCCTATGCCAATGGTCCGCTGCATCTAGGCCATGTTGCTGGATGTTATCTGCCGCCAGATATCCAATTCAGATACGAAAGAGCTAGGGGTAATCGTGTCCTGATGGTGAGTGGTTCTGATGAACACGGGACTCCGATTACGGTTACAGCCGAAACCACTGGGGAGGCCCCCCAGAGTGTAGTCGATAGGTATCACCGAATCAATACGGACGCCTTACTCGCTCTCGGCTGTGCCTGGAAGCCGAATATCGATGCTCGAGGAATTGAATATGGTGGGGCTCTGTTCAATAGAACCAGTGACCCCGAGCATAAGCGATACGTGCAAGAGAACTTTCTCTCACTGATGGATGCTGGATTGTTTGAGAAGAAGACCATGCAGCAGTACTACGAGGTGAGGGAAGATGGTGGCCGCTTCCTACCCGATCGGTACATTGAGGGAATTTGTCCCCACTGCAATTCTGACGGAGCACGAGGAGACCAGTGTGATGAGTGTGGAACTACCTACGAATCCCACGAATTGAAACAACCTCGTTCCAAGATGAATCCGGGTGCAACAATAGAGATTCGCAACACAGACCACCTATTCTACCGATTGGATTTGTTTCAAGCACCTCTTGAGGAGCACTCAAAGAACCGTGACCCCTACAGGAAGGCGAATGTTCGAGCCATGACCAAGCAGTGGTTGGATATGGGGCTGCGGCCACGTGCAGTCACTAGGGATTTAGAATGGGGTATTTCCCTGCCGATGGATGATGATGAATGGGTAGGCAAATGTGTATACGTATGGTTTGAGGCTGTACAAGGTTACTACAGCTGTGCGAGAATATGGGCTGACAGAATAGCCGATGGTGCCGGTCATCCTGCAGGTCGAGATGCTTGGGAGAATTGGTGGCGCATATCCGAGGATGGTGTCGCGCCTCGACATCTGTATTTCCTCGGTAAGGACAACATTCCATTCCACACGGTAATTTGGCCTGCAATCATCATGGGACTGAATCATGCCGCATCAGGTAAGAAGGCAGATGATGCACCCACACTCCCCGGGCCCGGTGATCTACAAATTGAGGACAATGTTCCAGCGATGGAATACCTGATGCTCGCAGGTGGCCAATTTTCCAAAAGCCGAAAGCATGCAGTGTGGCTGCCCTCTTTCCTAGAGAGATTTGACCCCGATACTCTGCGTTACTACCTTAGCATCAATATGCCAGAGAGTCATGATACTGACTTCAATTGGCCTGACTTTGTAGAGAAGGTAAACAATGAGTTGAATGGGACATATGGTAATTACATCAACCGAATCACATCTCTAGCAAATCGACTTGAAGGTGACATTCCACTCTCTCGATATGAGAGCGAAGAGCACAGCTCCGAGTCCATGGCGCACCTAGAGAAGATTCATTCCGAGATTGTTGAGAGCCTTGGTAGGCACCGCTACAAAGAGGCATTGCGCCATGTGATGTCCGCAGCGCAATACGGCAACCAACTGATGCAGCAGGCTGCACCTTGGACTCACATCAAGCAGCCTGATGACGAAGAGGCTACAGCCAGCATGGCTCACTTGGCATTCAGTTGGCGAATCGCTAGGTTCCTCGCGATTACCACGCAACCTTTCCTGCCATTCAGTGCACAGCGACTTTGGGAGATGCTCGGGCAGCCGGGTGAGGCCAGCGAAGCACCGTGGGATTCCGCGATTGACTGGAGTGTGCAGATGACTTGGGACAGAGGTAAGGCAGCGCCGCTATTCCAACGTCTGGACCTTGACGAGATTCTTGCGCAGGAACGAGCTCTTGCTGAAGGAGCAGATGATGGCATGGAAGACCCTGGACACGGAGTAAAGGGCAGTAGTAGGAAAAACAAAGGAGACGACGATATGACTGAAGCACCAGAAGGAACGACGTACATTGATTTTGAAACATTCACTTCGGTGGATTTGAGAACGGGTACAATCACCACAGTGGATGACCATCCGAACGCCGATAAACTAATTGTCATCGGTATAGATGATGGAAGTCCCGATGGCAGAACTGTCTGTGCCGGCCTGAAGGAATACTACAGTAAGGAGGAGTTGACAGGTATGTCAGTTGTCTTCGTTGCCAACCTACAACCCCGCGAACTTCGAGGCGTAATGAGCAATGGAATGTTGCTCGCAGCAGATGATGGTGAAGGAGCGGTTCGCCTCATCACCGTAGATGGCAGTATCAGCAATGGTTCCACTGTGAGATAATCAAGGCTTATCGAAGAATTCCCACTGTATCTCAACCAGTTCAGCCCTGTCAGCTGCGGCCGCATATGCGGCCAGTGGCTCTGCATTCAGAGTCAGGAATTGCTCACCCCATGCGAATGGACGCAGAATCCTACGTGCCTGTTCTTCACGGCTCAGTAGCATCAGGCAAGTTGCAAGAGCCTCGACTGTTGAGAGGCGACCTGGTTTACCCCATGAAACTGGATTCGCAGCGAGAACTAGGGGTAATGTTCGGCCTTGTAACCTTGGAGACCGACTCTTGACGCCCGCTAAACTAGTGTCCAATTGCTTCCAAGAGCAATCGAGCGCAACAAGTGCCTCTCCCCTCTCAATGAGAGGTAAATCATCAGGTCCAAGGATTACTCCTGCTGCTGGGTCCAATAGGAAGCCTCGGCGTGGTGGTCTTCGCATATTCTCATGCAGGATGGCGAGGCCCCGGCGTGCTAACTTCCTAGCAGTACACTTCTTTGGGTCATCTTGGTCGAGATGGATGATGTGCAGTGGCACATCATCTATGTTGGAATCGGTCATCAGGAACCCTCACGCGCTTCGTCGAGGAAATCTGCGAGAGTAAGCCCCCGCGAACTAGTGCGCTTGACGCTGCGTTCGTCATCTTCGTCCCTGACAACCATCAATTCAATCTCCAGTATTCTCTCGAATTTGCGTATTACTGTATCAGTAGGCCTTTTGCCAGATTCGCTGTGTTGGATGATATTGACCCGCTCAGCCATCTTTTGTGCGAGTTCGCGCTGATCCAATCCGCTATTTTCGCGTGCAGAGCGAATGGTGGATGCGAAGTCATCACGCAACACCTTCTCCTGCTTGAGCATGATGTCTTTACCCTTGGAGCCAAGACGGGCATATTCCCCCGAGGTTCGCGCTGGCTTGGAAGTTCGTGGATTCTCTACTCGAGCAGTCGGGAGAGACTCAACCTCAAGACCCATCCGCTCGATACAACGATTGCAGGCCTCAACCCTAGTCCGTCCCGTGCGCGCATGCCTCGTGCCTGTGCCCATTGCACCGCACAACTCGCAATCTCCCATCCCAAACCCAACTTTCGATTCACACATATCAAATAACGTTTAGATGTTGTTTGTTCTGCAATCACTCAATCAACTGTTCGCAATTGCAAGATTTCAAGAACGATAGATGCTACGAAACACCCGGTGATGGGATGACTTCGGATGCGGATGCAATCAATCCCGGCAAGGAAGATGGGCGTAAAGCGGCTACTGAGTCGGATTTGGATGGGCAATTATCACGGCTTGAGAAAGATTACCGGGAATTGACTGATACTGCGCAGCAGTTGCTCACAGAGAGAGTGTATCTCGAGAATGAGGTTAGCCAGCAGAAGAAGAAGGTTAGCAGACTGGAGGAGGAAGTACGTCTACTCAAGTCCCCCCCACACATTATTGGACATATTCAGGACATCATTGATGATGACCGGATGGTTGTCCGCTCATCGAATGGCACTGTATTCCTCGTCGCCAATAACCGACGTCTGGACCCAGAGAGTCTCGGACCGGGCACAAGAGTAGCGCTGAATCAGGACTCACTGGCTGTTGTCGATGTACTGCATGATTCGTGGGACCCACTGGTCAGTGGTGCTGAACTGTTGGATAAGCCCGGTATCACCTATGATGATCTGGGTGGATTGGAGGAGCAGATATTGCTGGTCAAGGAGAGCGTCGAACTACCGTTACAAGAGCCCGAGTCATTCATCAATTTTGGCATAGAGCCTCCGAATGGAGTTTTGCTAATCGGCCCACCTGGGTGTGGAAAGACGATGTTGGCTAAGGCCGTCGCATCATCCACGGAGTGTACCTTCATCCGTATTGTTGCCAGTGAGTTGGCCCAGAAGTATATCGGTGAGGGTGGGCGAATGGTAAGGGAATTATTCGACCTTGCTCGAGAAAAGGCGCCAGCAATCGTATTTATCGACGAGATCGATGCAATCGGTGCTAAGCGCCTCGACACCGCCACCAGTGGAGATAGAGAAGTACAGCGAACATTGATGCAGTTACTAGCTGAATTGGATGGATTCGATGCACTTGACGAGGTGAAACTCATTGCTGCTACTAATAGGCCAGATATCCTCGATGAGGCCTTGCTGCGCCCGGGTAGGTTTGATCGGATTATTGAGATTCCTCTGCCCAACGAAAAGGCGCGTGAGGCTATACTGAAGATTCACACACAAAAGATGCCGCTGCAACGCGGACTTTCAATCAAAGACATCGTAGCCCAAACGCGAGACTTCACTGGTGCCGAGTTGAAGGCAACTTGTGTCGAGTCGGCGATGATTGCTATTCGGGCGGGCAGCAAGAAAGTCAGCGCTCGTAATTTCAAGAAGGCGATTCTGCGTGTTAAGGATAAGAAGGCCAATGCAATCGGTGATGCCCCTGCAAGTATCTACGGTTGAGACGGTCACGATTATTTCCCATACCCCCTCGGTGGAACCATGCAGCCATTGGTAGAATGTGTGCCCAACTTCTCAGAGGGGGGCGATAGCACTGTCATTGAAGCCATAGTTGACTCCGCGCGTGGTATTGACGGCTGTAGAGTTCTATCTGCCGAGCCCGATGCTGATTACAACCGCACAGTGGTGACAATTGCCGGCGAACCTGATGCTGTCAGCGAGGCGGCGTTCAGACTGATTTCAAAAGCGAAGGAACTCATTGATATGCAACAGCATCACGGAGAGCACCCTCGCATCGGTGCAGTGGATGTTTGCCCATTCGTCCCCCTGCGAGATTCAACATTCGAGGACTGTTCTGCATTGGCGAGTGGCCTTGCAACAAGGGTTGCCGAGGAACTTGATTTGCCAGTGTTTCTGTATGGGCATGCTGCTCGTATCCCTGAAAGATGTATGCTTTCTGACTTGCGGAAGGGCCAATATGAGGGTTTACAGGAACGGCTGAGTGATGGTGATTCCAGCCATGGTGAGGAAACCCGGTATCCTGATTTGGGTCCACGGGAATGGAATGAGGATGTGGCCCGTTTTGGTGCTGTTGTAATCGGTTCTCGACCTATTCTGGTTGCCTACAATGTAAATCTCGATGAGAAGGATGCCAAAGTGGCGAAATTGTGTGGAAGCCTCGTTCGAAGTTCCGGTCGTCTCATCAAAGGAGAGGACGGTAGGAAGATGCGCGTGAGTGGCATGCTCGACAAGGTTCAGGGTATGGGTGTTCCACTGGAATCTCATGGAATCAGTCAGGTATCGATGAACCTTATCGATGTATCAGTGACTGATATGCACGATGCGTATGAATGCATCAAAACCGTAGTAGCAGACCATGGGGTTGAGGTATGCGGCAGCGAATTGGTGGGACTTGCACCGTTATCCTCTCTGCTCAATGCTGGTCGGTGGTATCATGCATCTTCTGAGCACGCTACAGATGATCAATTGGTGCAAGCAGCGATTATGGGCCTTGGACTGGACCAACTTGGCCCGTTCGATGCCAATGAGCGAATCATTGAATGGGCTGCGGAGGCGAAATGATGAGCGATTATTCTGGATTCACTCTTGACCAATACCGTGATGCCTTGGCCAGTTCCGACCCCACCCCTGGTGGTGGCACTGCTGCTGCAGTTGCCTTGGCTCAAGGTGCTGCTCTTGCCTACATGGTTTGTGAGTTGACTTCTGGAAGGGAAAAATGGCAGGCAGGATGGGATGCCGCTGATGAAGTCAGGAAAATCGCCGAGCCACTGTTGATTCGTGGACACGAACTTGCGAGTGAAGATGCAGCAGCATTTGATGCAGTAATGGCTGCTTTCAGGATGCCACGTGAATCCGATGGTGAGAAATCGGAACGCAGAACTGCAATTGAAGTGGCTACCCTTGGTGCTGCTGAAGTCCCATTAGAGACGGCGATTTGCGCTTTGGGCCTCCTTGAGACTCTGCCACCACTTGCTGAGTATGGGAATGGAAATGCAGTCAGTGATGTTGGGGTATCAGCCCTACTGCTGAGTGCAGCCTGCAGAGGTGCTTTGTTCAATGTTCAGATCAACGCCTCATCTCTACCCGCGGCTCAAAGTGATGAACTACTTGCCGAGGTCGATTCTCTGCGCGGCAGGATGCGGGCTGTATCAAAAATGGTGATGAATGTCGTAGATTCTCGGCTCAGTGACTGAGGGAAGTCAATAATCTCTGCATTGCGAACTCAATATCCTCTACCGATACCGCCCCTACGGAGATTCTGAACCAGCCGGAGTCATCCTCCAAGCCGAATGCTTGGAACGGTACTACGGCGATTCCGGGTACCTGCAGAAGCCATTGTCGAATTTGCTCATTTGTGGATACTCCTAGTTGTTCAAACAGATTGAATCTTGTTGAAAGGTAAATACCACCCTGCGGAGGAACATAATCCACCGCATGCCCTGCCGCCTGAACCTTGTCCAAACCCGCCATCAGTGCCTCCATTCGACACTGGATTCCCTGATTCAGTTGGGATACATAGGACTCAACCTTGCTGTGGTCCGAGTAGAAGGAGGCGACCGCCTTTTGCAATGGTCGAGTGGGCCAAGCACCCATGTGGCCAATTAGAGCAATTACTGGAGGGGCCATCGCTGCTGGTATCGCCATCCATCCTAATCGCAGCCCCGTCGCAGTCAATGATTTACTAATTGCATCTAGCGTGACTGTGTAATCAGCAATCTCTGGACAACACTGTACAGGGTGGACATGCTCAACTCCGGGAGTGGTCATGGTGGAATAGACTTGGTCAAATACCAGCATTACAGGCTTGCAATCTGCTTCTTTTCTCTTATTGTTTTCATTGAGAATAACCTCACATATCGCCTGTAATTCAGTTGATGAGAAGCATGTGCCAGTGGGATTCAGTGGGCTGTTAAGGATTAGGACGCGAATGTCACCAATAACCTCGAATATCTGTTCGGCAGTCGGCAGAAATCTATTTTCTGCACTGGTCTTGATGGGAATCTTCTTCGCATCATTCAGATGAACATAGTAGTGATTATTCCACGCTGGCACACCATATGCCAGACCATCCCCTGGCTCTAGGAAAAGGCGAAACGATGCATAGAGGACGGGGCGAGCACCAGAGCCGAGGATAATTCCCTCTGCTCCAACATCCACTCCATATCGGTGTGACATCCACTCCGCAAGACTTGTCCTCACTTCTGGAAGACCGGCCGCAGGTGGATAGTTGGTCTCTCGCTGAGAAAATGCCTCTATAGTCTCCTCGATTATTTCATCTGGAACACTGAATTGGGCGGGTGAAAAGTCTCCAACAGTGAAGGCAGTAATTTCACGGCCCTCGGCAATCAGCGCACGCACATCGGCTGCGATAGATAGGATACGGCTCCTCTCCATGCCGTTGGCCATCTCAGACAGGCACCAACTCGCCTTCTCAGCATCCATCGCCCTACCACGGCCCGACCCCGTCTTTAGACTGCTCCATAGGTAACGCTCAAGGATAGAACACAGCGAATCCTGCCCATGGGGGATGACGGAGCACTTGCTGCGCATATCGGTTCAGGTATCCCACAGGAACTTCCAGCAATGCCCGAGAGGGATGGCACAGTGGAACATGCGCCCGCGCGTAGACAAGTTTTGAATCGCAGCGAAAAGGCACTGGCGCTGCGCAATGCTTTGCGATATTTTCCCACACACCTACATTCGACACTTGCGGCAGAATTTGCCAATGAATTGGAGACTTGGGGTCGAATCTGGATGTACCGTTATCGGCCTACTGAGTATGAGATGCGTGCCCACCCAATCAATGAATATCCTGCTAATTGCAAACAGGCTGCTGCAATCATGCTGATGATACAGAACAACCTCGACCCGACTGTAGCCCAATTTCCGCACGAATTAATCACATACGGTGGTAATGGTGCAGTATTCCAAAATTGGGCGCAATATCGTCTCGTCATGCAATATCTCAGTCAAATGACCGATGAGCAAACCCTTGTGATGTATTCAGGTCACCCTCTTGGGCTATTTCCAAGCAGCAACGATGCACCACGGGTGGTTGTTACCAATGGGATGATGATTCCTAATCATAGTTCTCAGGAGGATTATGAGCGATACAATGCACTCGGTGTTACTCAGTATGGGCAGATGACTGCTGGTTCCTACATGTACATCGGTCCACAGGGCATCGTGCATGGGACGACAATCACAATTCTCAATGCGGCACGCCGTTATCTTGGTAGAACTGCCGAGGAAGGCCTGTCAGGGGTTACATTCGTCTCTTCTGGACTAGGGGGGATGTCAGGTGCACAGGCTAAGGCTGCAGTAATCGCTGGTGCTTCATGTCTCATTGCCGAAATCAATCCAAGCGCTGCACGAAAGCGGCATGAGCAAGGCTGGCTGGAGCAACTGACCGACGATGTTGATGAGGCAATAGACAAGTTGATTGCGGCCAAGGATTCTTCGCAAGCCACCAGTATTGGATACATTGGAAACATCGTCGACCTTTGGGAGCGATTAGCCAATCGAGGAGTTGAAATTGACCTCGGCAGTGATCAGACCAGCCTGCATAATCCATTCCAAGGTGGCTATTTTCCCGTTGGCATCTCATTCGATGAGGCTGGGTCTCTGATTGTTGAGCAGCCAGACGCATTCAAACAAGCAGTGCAGACCAGCCTGCTCAGGCATTCAAATGCTGTGGGCCGGATGGTGGCCAATGGCATGCACTTCTGGGACTATGGTAATGCCTTCCTTCTCGAAGCATCGCGGGCAGGGGCAGACATACTCAATCCAGATGGTTCGTTCATCTATCCATCATATGTCGAGGATATTATGGGACCAATGTGCTTTGATTACGGCTTTGGCCCCTTCAGGTGGGTCTGCTGTTCAGGACTTGCTGGTGATCTCGAACTGACTGACTCTATTGCAGCCAAGGCTCTGAGAATCTTGGCTGATGCAGCTTCGGGTGATATCAAACAGCAATATTCTGACAATATCCGTTGGATTGAAGAAGCAGGTGCGAATCAATTGGTGGTCGGTAGCATGGCCCGTATTCTGTATGCAGATGAGCAGGGGCGTAGAGCCGTGGCATCGGCATTCAACAGTGCAATCCGTGAGGGAGTGTTGCAAGGCCCTGTCGTACTAGGTAGGGACCACCATGATGTCAGTGGCACAGATTCACCTTATCGGGAAACTGCGAATATTCACGACGGGTCAATGTTCACCGCGGATATGTCAATACAGAATTTCGTCGGTGATGGATTTCGAGGTGCAACCTGGGTCAGCCTGCACAACGGCGGCGGAGTCGGGTGGGGCGAGGTTGTAAATGGCGGGTTCGGCTTGGTACTCGACGGGTCGGAAGATTCGGAGCGCAGATTGCAATCGATGCTCAGTTGGGATGTGAATAGCGGTGTCGCTAGAAGGGCATGGGCCCGCAATATTGGTGCTGAGCAGGCTGCCGAAAGGGCCATGCAGCGCGATGATAATCTGTCCATCACTATGCCTCATCATGCAGATGATGACCTAATTAACGAGGTTCTGCGCTCCTGATATGGTTATATTGCGCACCTAGGTGGCGCGAATCATGGCGGTAGAACTCTGCGGGACCGGCCTTACCATACACGGCATAGTGGCCGTCGCGAGAAATCGCGAGAATGTGAGCGTCTCTTCGGATGCTTGGAAGCGTATCGAGTTGTGTCGCTCGGTGATTCAACAGAAGGTAGACGACCACGAGATAATGTATGGCGTTACCACTGGTATTGGTGAATTCAGTGAAGTAGTTCTCACCCCAGAACAAGTACAGGAATTTCAGAGATTCCTCATCTATTCCCACGCCGCCGGCATAGGGGATGCAATGGTCGAGGAAGTTGTTCGAGGAGCGATGGCGGGTCGAATCAATGTTCACTGCCACGGCAATTCCGGTGGACGCTCCGAGGTCACCGAACAGATGGTCAACATGCTGAACCGTGGCGTCACCCCCATAACAGCGGCTAAGGGGTCAGTGGGAGCTTGTGGTGACCTCTCACCCATGTCTCAGATAGCCATGTCGATGATGGGTGAGGGTGAGGCCATCTATGATGGTAAGCGACTTCCATCGAATGTTGCCCTAGAAGCAGCAGGTCTACAGCCGCTCGTATTGCATGCAAGAGACGGTCTGGCCATCATCAATGGCAGTAACATGCTGACGGCAATGGCCGCTTTGAGTCTGTGTGATGTGGAGAGGTGGCTCAAGTTCCAAGATATTGCAGCAGCGATGACTCTGGAGGCCTTGAATGCCAATATGACTCCATATGATGCACGTTTGCACGAACTGCGTGGATTCAGCGGCTCTCAGAAGGTCGCCGCGAACCTGCTCCGTCTGACCGAGGGTTCTGAAATTCTCGCTAAGGCCGGGAAGAAGGTCCAAGATGCGTATTCTCTACGTTCGACACCACAAGTGATTGGTGCAGTACGTGATGGGTGTGCTTTCGCGCGCGAACAGGTAGAAATTGAACTGAATGGCGTAGGTGATAATCCAGTATTCATTCCAGAAGATGGCAGTGTGATTACCGGTGCAAACTTCCAAGGAACTCCCGTTGCCCTACCGATGGAGATGGTAGGCACTGGAATGTCAATGGCTGCAGTGCTCTCGGAGAGGCGTCTTAACCGCTTGACCAATCCTGCATTGAGTTCCGGACTACCTCCTTTTCTCACTGAGCGAGCGGGTATGCATTCTGGGCTGATGGTTGCTCAGTACACAGCATGCGCGTTGATTGCGGAAACTAGGATACTCTCTCATCCAGCTGCTAACCAGAGTATTCCCGCGGCCGCCGACCAAGAGGACTTCGTCAGCATGGGTATGACAACCACGCAAAAGACCCGTCAAATCATTGAGAATTGTTACGGCGTCCTCGCAATCGAGATGATTGCTGCGGCTCAGGCCCTCGATATTCGAGGAGGGACGCCCGGTGCCGGTGTCGACGCTGCCCACCAAGTCATTCGCAAATATATTGCTCATCTGGATGAGGACCGACCGCTATTCCCTGACAACGATAGAATGGTTGAGTTGCTGAAGACAGACGAAATCATTGAGGCTGTTGAAGCAGCAATCGGCCCACTGGAATAATCACTGCTCGCCACTTAAAATGGCGTCAAGAGTATTCTCGACATCAGTTAATCCGGTTAGTTGCATTATCCGGAAGCGCATCTTAGCAGCCTGAACCGAATAACCTCTTACCTCAATCATTCCGATTCTCCTCTCGCATTCCACTGCCCGTCGAACCGCTGCCTCCACGTTTCGATATATCTCGTAGCGACGTTGGCTAGATACCGAGACTGCATAACGCAGTGAGGATATGTCGAAACCCATCTCGTCCCATTGCTGGATTCGACGAACAAGTACTTCTGTTGATAACGCGGCCTTTGGAATGGATGATAGAAATTTGAGACTGCCACTGGTAACCTCAACCTCTTGCAATTCCTCCGGGGATTGTTCACTAACGTCCTCATCCGCAGATCCGTCAGGAACTACTGAAATCTCTGTGGTAGCGCTGGAAATCAATTCGGTTACAGTGTGAGGTTTGGCCTCCCTTCTCAGCCTAGCCGATTCACTGGACTCCATAGCGGCAGGGTCGTAGGGCATTATCAGTGACCACGACGTGCTACTGAGCAGGTCAGCCATGCTTCTGACAAACGAAAGAAATGACTCAAATCCCTGTACGCTGACTAGGAATTCTACCGCATCCAGAAGTATTAGCCCACTACCTCCTGCAACTCGTCCTGAAATGTCGTGGTGAATGCGCTCAAGAGTAGGCTGAAGAGCGTGTGGAGAATCCGACTCACTCAGCCATTTGAATGCTATAGCCTCAAGTGGGAAATGTGCAGCCAATCTGTGAGGGGAAAGTCGTGTATAGACCACCAAATCCGTTGAGGTCTCATGCCTTAGAGTGGCCGCCCAATGCAAACTGTCGCGTGGGGAACTCGATGGTAAACTCAGTACCCTGCCGCTGGCGGGAATCTCGAGGGCTGCGGTGGTGCTAGTCATCAGGAACAAAGTGCAACAGAGTCTGACGATTCTTAGCACATTCGGCGGTTATCCTAGCATTAGGTTGGTATCCAAACCCTGTCGAAGCCCCATGCTGAAACGTTATATCAATCGCTATTGTGGTCGGTGTGGGGCTTCTATGGCGAATGGCAATGATGAGTTAGATGCTGACATGGCAGAGTGTGGGGCCTGCCGCGCCATTATTCCCGCAGATTCAAATTCCTGCCCGGAGTGTAACGTGTCTTTCACGGGATTGTCCGAAGATGACATGGGCGAATGTGGGGCCTGTGGGGCCCTAGTGGCTATCGAGTCCAAATCCTGCTCGCAATGTGGAGTGCAGTTTGTACTGGATGACCTCACCAGTGCACTTAGTGGTTGGATGAAGGAAGAGGGTCACACAGTCTCAAGTCTGTTCGGGGCGGTCGATGCTGACGGTGATGGTTCACTCTCCGCTGATGAGATTAAGGACGCCTTGAAGTCCAAATCTCTTGCTTTCCTTCCCTCTCAAGACCTTGAACGATTCATTTCACAGATTGACCTAGATAGTGATGGCAGTATCTCATTTGGTGAACTTGCTGCCGCACTCCTGCTCGCTGATGTTGCAACAGATGCTGAGGCTGACGACGAAGATGATGTTGAGGCTGAAACTTCTGATGATGCTGAGGATGAAGATACTGTTGAGGACGAAACGGATGATTCTGATGCGGATTCTGATGACGAGGATGACGACTCTGATGATGAGGACGATTCTGATGCGGATTCTGTTGACGAGGATGATTCCGATGAAGACGACTCTGAGGACGACGAGGATGATTCCGATGAAGACGACTCTGAGGACGACGAGGATGATTCCGAAGATGAGGAGTCCTCTGCCAGCGACGTCTTCATGCGTTTTGTCACGGCCATCGAGGAATCTGGCGAAACTGCAGTGGCCGTCTTTGAGAATCTAGACCGAAATGAGAGCCAGCATGTCTCTCCGGACGAATTCAAGTCAGTTGTTGCCGAGAATTTTAGTGAAGATTTCTCCGACGAGGACCTTGATGCAATTATCGCTTCACTCGACAGCGATGATGACGGCTTCATAGATATCATTGAACTCACCGCGGCCCTTGAAAAGCCGGAGGAGATTGTCGAGAAAATCGAGAAGCCGAAGCGAGAGGGACCTGCAGAGTGGCAGAAATTCCTGATGCGTCACTACGAGAATATCTTCCCCATCCTCTACGCCGTGATGGCAATATGGGTTGTATTGTGGCTAGTCAACGGTATCGTAGGACCCTTAGATGGTTCTGGCGGACCGATTGCCTACGATGGGGAATATCAAGAGTTGTATCAAGTAGGTGAGGACGCAAATGGAACTCCAATGTATGAACAAGTATTACCCGGGGAAATCTATCCCTGTAATGAGGCAATTCAGGAGTCAAAGTGTGCTAATTCACTAACACCGCTGGCGGGTAAAGCCTCATCGATGCCAGTTGGGTTCTATTGGGATGGAATAGTGTTCATGCTTCTTGGTCTGCTAGGTTGCGTGGGAATTGGATTCCTGCAAATGAGAACCAAGAAGTGGCGCGAGGAGAGCCGTTCTAGCAAGTCTACCGATGCGGATGAAGACGACGACTCGGATGAGGACGAGGATGATGATGACTCGGACGACGAGGAGGATGATGACTCGGACGACGAGGATGATGATGACTCGGACGACGAGGATGATGATGACTCGGACGACGAGGAGGATGATGACTCGGACGACGAGGATGATGATGACTCGGACGACGACTCCGATGAGGATGAAGAAGACGCGGAAATCGAAATCGGTTCCCGAGTTGGGGTAGAATTCGATGGTGAGTCTGAGTATGGAGAAGTTGTCGGCTTCAAAGATGATGATGACGAGGTTGTTGTCAAGATGGAGGATGGTGAAGAGGTCACCGTGTCTTGGGACGACCTATTCGTCGAGTGATGAACATGAACTCAGACCCCTTGGATATTTTCGAAGGCCTAGCCCAATGTCCTTCTTGCGCTACACTCGCTCAATTTGGCATACTCAGGTGTCCCGAATGTGGTCACTTCCACATGCTGATTGAGCAACGCGAGGAACCATCACCTGCGGAGATGATGCCAGCGCCCGAGCCTGAACGCAAGTCGGACCTAGCCTTCTACAGTTTGGACCCTAAGGGCGATATTCCAGACGAGGAATTCGAGTCTGACGATGACTCGGTGAAGGACTGGGATGGTGCCTCCACCGATTTTACGATGGAGGATAGTTGATGGATGAACTTGGTCATTTGAATCAACATCCTGGTCTCACACCTCCTGCATTCTCGGCCAAAGTTATCGAATATAGTGAGGAATGGCTGCGCTTGGACCAGACATTCTTCTACCCGATGGGTGGGGGGCAGCCTGCAGATCATGGCATAGTTTCAGGTGACGGATTTTCCTGTCAAATCCATGACGTAAGGGGGAGGGAAGGCGTACTTCACCACTTTGAGATCGTCGAAGGCGATGTGACTCTAAGCGACGTGGATTGCAGCATTAATTCGGAGCGCAGAAATTCATTGTGTAAAATGCACAGCGCACAGCACCTATTCAGCGCCATAGCTCACGATACTTGGGGTGCGATAACTGTTGGAAACCAGATTGGTGTTGACAGAACCAGAATCGACTTGCAATTCGAGGATAGAGATGCCTTCGATTCAATTCATCTACAGGACTTAGTCAACGATGCCATAAGATCAAACCTGCCAATAGGTATGGAATTCAGAGATAGGAAAGAATTGATTGCTGACCCGAGAGTTAGGGTTAATCTTGACAGGATGCCGGCAAATATCGACGTACTGAGGACTATTTCCATTGGGGAATTGGATGTATGCCCATGCGCTGGAACACATGTTGATAGTACCGGACAAATACCCAATGTCGCTGTGAGCAAAGTCAAGTCAAAAGGTGCGGGAAAGTTGCGAGTTGAGTATTTGTTCAATTAATGATAATAATGGAGTGAATGAGACTACCCCGTATAAGTCTACCAATTTACGTCAAACGTTATTTCAATTATAACTCACTTTTGTAATGCAGAGAACGTAGTGTTCATATCCCCTGCCCGGGTCTTTCACCCCGAGGCGCATGGCTAGTTACGAGGGGTTCTGTCTGAAGTGCAAGACCTATGGTCCAATAGGTGGCCCAGAGCACTTTACCATGAGTAATGGCCGCAAGCGTGTTGCTGGTACCTGTTCACAGGATGGATGCACTGGCAGAATCTCGAAGATAATCGGCTGATGTGCGCTCAGGTTGCGGCCGAACCTACCAAATATCCAATACGAATCGACAGAGATACAGGGCCCGTGGTCTAGGGGTTATGACGTCGCCTTGACATGGCGAAGATCGCCAGTTCAAATCTGGCCGGGCCCACTCATCGACACACAACATGCCGAATCTTCGTATTGAGTGAAAATATGTCCCTGACATTTTGCCAATCCCTAGGACTTACGACTATATTCAACAATCTTCCTGATTGCACCTCAAAGTAGGGGGGTGAAGTGGGTAATTCTTATGAAATCTGCCCATAGCCTAAGGAAACCGATGCGCTGCGAGCCTGTCCACAGACTACCAAAACTAGACGTTACAGTCCAAGTTCTGATAATGTGTCTTATCAGCACTAACGTGCAACGATATTCCTGGCCATATGACAGCTCACCTAGATTGCCCGTAATATTCAGTCAATAATGCCAGTATTGAATAAATGATAACTGGCGCAGGAATCCTTGTTTTAGTAAACACACTTTGAATTTACCACAGCCATCTATTCATGTTGGTGCCAAATTCCATTTGAGATGGTTGCCAGAAATGGAGTCTGACCCGGGGTCTGGCACCAACCCTCGACGTGCTCACTCCACAACACATTCAGATTGGCTACAGCACCTACTTCGATTACTCCATGTTTCAGGCCATCCACTCTTGGCAGTCCCGTAGCCGGATTCCGTGTGCAGGCAACCAAGGCAGCGAGTGGGTCTACTCCAAGGCGCTGTGTAACTATACTACCAGTGAAAGGTAGCGATAGTGAATGGCAGTTCGGGTTGAAGTCGGAGGCAAGGGTCCACGCCCAATCTTCCTCGATACTCTGCCGGATTGGTGGCCATAGGTCTGTACCGAGCACGTAGGGTGTCCCAGGCAGAAATCCCTGCAGCGTACCTCCATCGCTGGCAGATGCCCTAGACTCATCTGTTGAGTGTACTGCATGGTCAGCGGTTACTGCGCCCAATTCAGCTGCTAAGAGCAAGCCGCCGCTGTCTGCAAATTCGTCAACATGCAATCGTATGCCCAACCCAGATTCTGCTGCGGCTTCACAGATGCTTGCAGTCTCCTCAACAGTGAACCAGCCATCCTCACAGAAAACATCCGCAAACCTTGCCAAGCCCTGCTCAACTACTGCCGGTAACTGTTCAGACAAGATTTCCTCGACATATTCCTCTCGTGACTTGCCCGGGGGTGAGTCATGAGCACCTAACCAAGTGGGTGATATTTCGATTGGCGAATTATTCCCAAGGGTGTGTGCCGCCTCTATCAGTGCAAGTTCAGATTTAGTATCCAGCCCATATCCACTCTTGGCCTCAATTGCTGTGGTTCCACATCTTAGGGCTATGGACAAGCGGCGGCGGCCTTCAGAGAGAATACTACCTTTCTCATTCTGCAATGCCTTGCGTGTTTGTGAGACCGTTGACGAGATGCCGCCGCCGGCCTCAGCAATGTCTTGGTAGGACGCACCACTCTGCCGTAGACGCATCTCATTGGAACGGTCTCCAGCCCAGAGGAGATGGGTGTGTGCATCGACAAGCCCGGGGACTATGGCTCGACCTCCGAGGTCATGCACCTTGGTCTGGGAATCGTTACTATACTCTACAGCAAGTGATTCACTATCGGAGAGATGAGTGAAGACTCCTCCCTCTATCACCAAACCAAATCCACTAGGATGGACCAGTGCATCCATGTCCATCATGGCTACGCCAGTCAGCGCCGAATCGGACCTATCACCGGCGAGATGCGCGATGGGACCTGCATTCAGTAACACTGTGCGCATGATGTCGCATTTGCCATCAGGCTTGAAATGATGCGGTCCCTCGGGCCTTGTATGTCAACGGCGTCAGGCATGGCCCCATCTTGCATCGCAAATGGCGAAAAAGATGCAGGGGGCATCATCATCGGAATCGAATCAACTGCGCATACCCTTTCCTTCGGATGGGTCGACGGTAGAGGTGTTCCGGGCAAATCTCACTCATCCTTCGTCCGGCCAATAAAGGGTGGTATTCACCCGCGTGAAGCCGCAGACCATCACACTGAGAATACTGCAGAACTGCTTGAGAGCCTGCTCAAGGACGACGATTTCTGCCTGGATAGTGTGATTGCTATTGCGTTCTCGCAAGGGCCGGGATTGGGACCCTGTTTACGCATTGGAGCCAGTATTGCTCGGGCTCTCTCAACAAGATTGGAGGTGCCATTGCTTGGAGTCAACCATTGTGTGGCACACATCGAAGTCGGACGCGAGAGATGCCGGTGTGATGACCCGGTCCTTCTGTATGTCAGTGGTGGAAATACCCAGATTATCACGAGGCTAGATGGGAGGTACAGGGTTCTAGGAGAAACACTGGACATTGGTATCGGAAATATGCTGGACAAATTCGCGCGCGCACAGGATATCCCATTTCCAGGAGGACCGAGAATTGAGCAATTGGCTGCAGAATATTGTCAGTCTGAGGATAAGCCAACCTTGCAGGGTTTGGAATTGCCATATGCAGTTCAGGGAATGGACTTGGCTTTCTCTGGAATTCTCAATGCAGCTCAACACCTTATCGATAAGGGGGCAAGTCTGCCTTCGGTTTGTTGGAGTTTGCAGGAACATGCTTACGCCGCCTGTGTCGAAGTCGCTGAACGTGCATTAGCACACTCGGGCAAAAGTGAGTTACTGCTCGGTGGTGGCGTTGCCTGTAATCAGAGACTACGGGAAATGTGTGAGGTGATGGCTGAGGAACGTGGAGCGACCTCGCATGTACCCGAGAAGATGTTCTGCATCGACAATGGTTCGATGATTGCAACGCTCGGTCGTCTGCATCTATTGTGGGGTGATGCCACCGCGCTAGATGCCTCTGGTGTTCGTCAGGACCTTAGGACTGATGAGACGGAGATCGTCTGGAACTGATGCATAGACCAATGCTTTCCAATCCAAATGGTTATCATAGGTCGGTGGGACGAGAGCGGCATAGGAGCGGGACTCTTGGCACGTCGAGATGAACCAGATAACCCATTCACGAAGAAGCCAGGCCATTCTGGGCCACGGTACGGCCGCCCACCTCGCGAAGATTCTCGAGCCAAGCGCACGCCTGGTTCGGCTCCTCAACCACCGGGTACTCGTAAGCCCGTTCAAGCACCGCCGCCACCCGGTGGAGATAAGTCTGAATCCAAGAAACCTGAGGAGAACAACGTCGCACGAGGTTCTCCTGCCGCTGCCGGAGGTAGGAAAAGCGTTGGTCTGCGCCCCCAAGTCAAGGAGGCAAAATCTGAGCCAATACCGACTGAGGAACGCGCCAAGTTGCTAATCGAGCAGAAGGAAGAGACTGAACTGGCTCAGGATGAAGTCGTGGCCGTATCTGTTGAGACAACTGCCGCAGCACCGACGCGAGTCATGCCATCTACCGCTGCTAAGAAACTCACGCCAGAACAACGTCGAGCCAATGCTTGGAAAAAGAAGAATCGTCCACGCGCTCCGGCAAAGAGGGTGAAGAAACTTCACAGAGGTAAATATATGGAATTCAAGTACGATGTTCGCAAGATCCTAGATGAGGAAACCGTATCAGAAGAGTTTCGTTCAAACATCCTTGGTCAGACTTGGGCCAAGGGTGAGCGAATGGGGGTGGAGGATGCCAAGACATTCCTCAACGACAAAGTTGCTGCAGGGGAATTGCCCAAAAGGGCCGCAGCAAGAATTATTTCCCTAATCAATTCCCTAACCACAAGGAGATGAGTTGATGAGTGATGCAACAGTTAGTGAAAATACAGTAGTGACGGTCCATTATACTGGTACATTCCCAGATGATGGTGAGGTATTTGATACTTCAAGAGATAAAGAGCCAATGACTTTCCTCATCGGCCACAAGAACATGATTCCGGGCTTTGAGGCGGGAGTCATGGGTGCCTCTGTTGGTGATGAGGTAGAATTTACTCTAGAGCCATCTGATGCTTACGGAGATGTCGAGGAAGGTCGCGTTGTTAGCACCCCTCGAGAACAATTTCCGGCTGAAATGCCATTGGAACTCGGCCTACAACTCGTTGCTGATATCGGCGGCCACCCCCAACCCTTCACGATTGTGGGATTCAGTGATATTGAAGTCAAGTGTGATTTCAACCACCCCATGGCTGGGAAAACACTACATTTTCAGGTCGATATCGTCGACCTTAGAGAGGCGACGGAAGATGAGTTGGCGCATGGACACGCACACGGGCCCGATGGCCATCATCACCACGACTGATACCGGAACCCTTGATGGACCCCACCCCATAGACCCGTTTGAGGGGGGCTCCGTTGTCGAAGGAAGGCAAGCTGAGGAAGGATGATTTCCACACCCTTGGCGGGCTGCCTATCTCAGATATCCCTAAGTCACAGGATTTGGCTGATATCGGCTTTGATCCGACTGACCTCGGGGCACCTGGTGACCCACCGTATACGCGTGGCGTCCACTCTACCATGTATCGCAGCAAGTTGTGGACAATGCGTCAATATGCTGGATTCAGTAGTGCTGTGGAGACCAATCAGCGGTTCCGAATGCTGTTGGATAAGGGGCAAAGTGGACTTTCAGTCGCGTTTGACCTCCCGACCCAGTTGGGCATGGATAGCGATGATCCGCACTCGATGGGTGAGGTGGGGAGGGTCGGAGTCCCCATTGACTCGATTGAGGACATGCGGGCTCTATTTGATCGGATTAGGCTTGATGCTGTATCTACTTCGATGACAATCAACTCTCCTGCAATCATCATTCTCGCAATGTATGTCGCTGTGGCTGAGGAGCAGGGCTGTGACTTGGCGGCGCTCAGGGGAACTGTGCAAAATGACATCTTGAAGGAATACATTGCTAGAGGCACCCATGTTTTCCCACCCGAGGCCAGTGTTCGGCTAATTACCGACCTGATGTCACACTGCAAAGATGAGTATCCACAATGGAATACCATCAGCGTATCTGGTTACCACATCAGAGAAGCTGGGTCTACCGCAGTCGAGGAAGTTGCATTCACACTATCGAATGCACTTGCGTATGTCGATGCGGCTGTAGCCTGCGGAATGGATGTGGATGATTTTGCCCCACGACTTTCCTTCTTCTTTGGCTGTCACAATGACTTCTTTGAGGAAGTGGCGAAATTCAGGGCCGCCCGCCGATTGTGGTATCGACTGATGACTGAGAGATACTCTCCGAGCAATGAGAAGAGTTGCATGTTGAGATTTCACACACAGACCGCTGGTGTTACCCTAACTGCTCAACAACCGCTGAATAATGTCGCCAGAGTCTCGTATCAGGCAATGTCTGCTGTTCTAGGCGGGACTCAGAGCCTTCACACCAATTCCTACGATGAAGCGTTGGGGCTACCAACTGATGAATCAGCGACAATCGCCCTTAGAACTCAGCAAGTATTGGCCGAGGAAACTGGTGTGGCGGATGTTGTCGACCCGCTTGCTGGTTCGTACCATGTAGAAACACTGACTAATCGTATTGAGGAGGAGGCTCGCGCCCTTATTGCAGAGATGGATGGCATGGGTGGTGCATTGCCAGCGTTACAGGCCGGTTTTCAGCAGAGGTGCATTCATGAGTCGGCTTGGAAGCAACTCAAGGACATGGAATCCGGCGAGCGTAGGGTGATTGGGGTAAATCACGCCCGACTTGAAGGTGAGGCATCACCAAGGGGCCAGAGTTTGGACTCATCAATAGCAGAAAATCAAGCAGCCCAACTGACTCGACTCCGTGACAGGCGGGATTCAGAGGCCGTACAGGTAGCTTTGGCTGAGATTACTGACAGGGCTACCGATGGACGGAACCTATTCCCCGCTGTTCTCGCTGCTGTGAAATGTGAATGCTCAATCGGCGAAATCATGAATGCCATGAAAGCCGTATTCGGTACATGGATGCCACCAAGTGGATTCTGAGGTGATGTTGTGGGTGATATAGGTGAGATTCGACTCGACCACATCGGTATTGCTGTAAGCAATCTTGAGGAGGGTTCGAAATTTTGGCGTATACTCGGTTTGACTCAGCATGATGATGACGAATCCAATGCTGAGCAGGGGGTGCGGATTCGATTTTTCGACACTGAACCGACAAATGATGGGAGAGGTGGTACTCGTTTGGAACTTCTAGAGCCCACGGGGCCGGAAACTCCAGTGGGTCGCTTCATTGAGAAGCGTGGGGTTGGTGTGCAGCAAGTAGCCTTCAGGGTGGATGACCTCGAGGCTCTTCTTGCTGAATTGAAGGCTGCAGACATCCGTTTGATTGGTGATGAGACGCGCAAGGGTGCAGGTGGAAGCAGAATTGCCTTCGTCCATCCGAGCAGCACCGGAGGAGTGCTAGTCGAATTGGTCGAATATTGATTTCAATTTGTCCATACATAACTGTCATAGCGGAAGTGTAGCGCGGCCGTTCTCATGCGTACTGTAATTGAGTCACTAATCGCGCTGCCGCACGTCGATAGCATAACCCTGCACAACGAGATAGTCTTCATCGAGAGTAGTCTTGAAACACTGAGGAGTGATGATGCTATCACAAACGACGCGTATCTAGCAGCAGGCGCTGTACAAGGTGGGATATCGATGATTAGAAATATGCTCGATGCGGGTATTTCACGAGATGAAGTGCAGACGCATCTGAGGGACCTCCTGATACGAGCCATCAAGTTAGATGAGGAACATCCCGAACTCGATGGCGCGATCAATAGTCGACGTTGATATGGGGGCGGGCGCTTGGTAAATGCGCCACTTCTCTCCGTCCGTGGCGTCACCAAACGTTTCGGTGATATCGTCGCCCTCAATGATATTGATGTCAGTTTTCATGCGGGCGAGGTTGTCGGACTGGTAGGCGGCAATGGTGCTGGCAAGACTACTCTGCTGCGACTACTGTGTGGACTATACCGACCAACAGATGGTACGGTGCAGGGCTCGCTTGAGGGTCAAACGACTGCGATACACGATATGCGCGGAAGTGTTGGGGTGGTGCCTGAGGCAACCGGTCTGTATTCTAGGCTGACTGCATGGGAAAATATCCGCTACCACAGCCGACTGAATGGGCTAGATGATGACCGAGCATGGGAGCGCACTCTTCAATTCTCCAAGGCTCTTGACTTCGCTGACTGTCTGCACCGTCCAACCAGAGGATTCAGCAAGGGCATGCGGCAGAAAACAGCACTACTTCGGGCATTGGCGCACGGTCCGAAAATTCTGTTGCTTGATGAGCCAACCAATGGTCTTGATGTGACTAGTGCTCGTGCTGTGCGCAAACTGGTCCGTAAATTGGGTGATGAGGGTGGAACAGTCATCTACAGCACCCACAATCTTGCGGAGGCGCAACAGGTCTGTGACCGCATCGTCATCATCCACAATGGTACTATCCGAGCGGATGGGGGGCCGGACACGTTGCTGCAATCGACTGAAACCGCCGATCTGGAATCCGCATATGTTGCCTTGACCAAGGATGATGCGAGAGGTGATTTGCCCGAATCGGAAGGGAAGGTTGCATCTTTCTGGCGTCGAATGATGACATTCGGTGTGAAAGGAGGCGGTGATGATGAGTAATCGGAAGTCAATTCGAATTA
>CAUZSM010000012.1:0-26294 GCA_963582685.1 Candidatus Thalassarchaeaceae archaeon
ATCCCGCACCATAGTCACCGAGCCGCTGATTCCACCAGCGCACCGATTGGCTGGCGTTCAGTGTCCATGTGTTTGCATGGCCAATGACGGCGTTGGTAGCGCCAAAGCACAGGTAGGCTGCCATGTCCGCATTGCCCTCATCAATCCAGATGTATTCAAACGGGTCCCGCGCGTTGTGCAGTAGGTGTTGGAACTCGTGCGCAAGGATGGTATCTCGCCACGAAAGGTCATCGATATCGACGTAGATCACCTCACGCTGACCCGACATTGAGGGCATGAAGTATCCACCGGTATTACCACCGCCATCGATGGCGTAAATCATAATCTCGACTTGGCAATTGTTGTCCACATCAGGTGCGACACCGAAGTAGGTGGTATCGGTCGGGTAGATGGTGGTCTCCCAAGTCGAGCCAATATTGTTCAATGTCGTCGATGATACTGACTGGCCATTCTGAATGAGGACTGCTGAGTTAGTTGTCACCTTCTGAACGGTGAACGTGACAAAGCCGGCTGTGGTCTGTACTTGCCCGGTCTGGCCAACTTGCCAAGCGTTCTCACAAGCCCTTCCCGCAGTACGCCCCTGGCTCTCAGCACTCTGCTGATGTGCCTGTTGGCTATCGTCCTCACCGTCGGTGAAAGGCAGAATCAGATTCGGGTATCCTTCGTCGCGCCACTGCTGTTTGAGATGTCGGGTGGCGCTGTAGATTGTCTCGCCATCCTCACCAGCGAACAGGTACGGTTTGCCCATCTCTTCAGCGTTGAATTCAGTGAGATCTCCAACCGCGAAGTACGGCTCTGAGACGACCGGCTCTTCGCTCTGACTACCATTGTCAGCAGCCGCGAGAGGGGAAAGCGATGCGACAAGCATCAGTCCAGCAAGCAAGACGCTCAAAGATACTCTCCTAGGGGTCATGGAGCCACCGCATTGTAGAACACTAAGGTGTTCTGACAATCACCGGTCCAATGAGGTATTTAACACACGATGGAGCATTGTTCGGACATGCTAAGGGCCGGTGGAGGTGAATCCCAGACTCAACCTCCGCGCAGTGTCTCGTTTACGCCAGTAATTACCACTTCAATCCTCTTGCTCATCACGGCTTGTTCGAATACCGTGTTTGGCTCTATTCACAACGGCGATGGCTCATACCATTTGGCCGTTGAGATAGTCGAAACAATCCCGCACGATAATCAGGTCTTCACGCAAGGCCTTCTCTTCGACGACGGCCGGATGTACGAGAGTGCCGGTGGATGGGGCGAATCCGCTCTGCGAGAAATTGACATCAACTCTGGTGAAGTTCTCCGCTCAGCCAACCTCTCCGAGGATGAATTCGGCGAGGGGATTGCGGCAGTGGACGGACAGATTATCCAACTGACATGGGTGTCAGGTGTAGCGCACGTGTGGGATATTGAGACCTTTGAGATAGTGGGTAACCACACCTACGAAGGACAGGGCTGGGGCCTATGTTTCGACTCAGGGAAAGACCGATTTGTGATGTCAAATGGCAGTTCGGAACTGACCTTTAGGGACTCAAATAATTTCACAGTAATCGGTACGGTTCAGGTGTTGATGGGAGGTAATCCATTGTCGAGTCTGAATGAACTGGAGTGCGTTGGTTCAATGATATGGGCCAATGTTTGGCATCAGGACATTATCGTCGTCATAGACCCCGAGACAGGATTGGTTGTGAATGAAATCAATGCGACAGGTCTTCTGACGGCAGAGCAAGCTGCTGATTCAGATGTATTGAATGGAATCGCCGTCGATGATGATGATGCTATTTGGCTGACCGGCAAGGATTGGCCGTCGATGTTCAACGTCACACTGTACGATGTGCCCAATCAGACGAATGACCCACCAGATGTCATCGAGCCGGAGAACGACGACGGTTGGAGTGGCGTGATTCTGTCCGCCGCAGTGGCTCTGTGTCTGTTACTATTGTTCTACACTGTCATCAATCGTGTCCGAGCAGCCAAGAAATTGAAGGACGTCGAGCCCGCACAACGACAGGAGGGGGTCGACTATGAGCCAAGATGAACGCGATGACCGGCTTGAAGCGCTCCGCAGTCGAGTCCGTGATGAACTCGGCGAAGAGGAGGAGGATGAACTGGTCGTTTCTGTCGACAAGAAGGCGGAGAGTAGCCGTTCTCGGCGCAGGCGCAGACGCGAAAGTCGGGCCAGCGACGATTACGATGATGACCTCGCTGAATCCATCTCCAAGGCCGAGTTCTTTGTCAGTACAGCACAGGCTGCCGGTGAAAACGAGTGGGCTCGTAATCTGGCCGGGGGATTGATTCTTGCAGGCAGCATCCTCGGACTGATTTTCGGAGGGATGCTGGTCTCGGCTAATCCGGACGACCTCCTAGCCTCGCCGTTATTCGACAATACCGAAACCTCAGACATCTCTGGCCTTGTCCAATTGGCTATCGATGATGATGGTAATGGGGGCGACCCTGTGGAAGGGGTGGAGATAGCCGTCTGGAAGGTCGATGGAGATGGGCCTGAACGGACGACTTGGACCACGCGAGAGGGTCGATTCTACCTACAGGATTTGGAGAGGAGCGACCGCGTGCTCGTCGTCACTCATCCCGGGAATAATACACTGAGGATCCAATTCGTACCCGGTGATTCCTCTGAACTCATTCTAACCCTGCATCCGGGCGACGGAGTGGAAGAGTTCGACTGGCGATTAGGCAGCAATCTCGCGGAATCAGTGGCTCTAGGAACCGCCGTTGGCGCCATCACAATCCTCAGTGCGTTACTTGGGATTCTCGCATTCTTTGAGATACGCAGGGCAGAAAAATACCGCCGAACTCTCTATCTGTCCGGCCTAGCAATGTTCAGTAGAGGTGGTATTTTCATCGGACCCATGCTCATACTGCTCGGAATGGGGCTGCTTTCGTTGACCAAAGGGCAATTCGCTGATGCCGATGCAGAACCCGCAGAACCCGACCCATTCGAGTGAGTTGATGCGAGTATGTACTTGATTTCAGTAGAAGGTGGCGACGGTTCAGGCAAGGGACTTGCCACGCAAATGATTGCTGAGATTCTTGAGTCAGAGTTCACCTTCACCGGCGTCGATACGACCGCCGAACCCCGACGCGATGCCGCGTTGGGGCAGATGGCGGTCGAGGCGGTTAGAACTGGCGAGGCCGGTCCAGTTCGCGAAGCGGTCTATTTCGCAGCAGACCGACTAGAGCATTCTCACACTTGGATTCGGCCTCGGCTAGCGGCCGGCAGAGTGGTGGTGAGTGAACGCAACATCCACTCATCTCTGGTCTATCAAGGGATAGTTGGTGAGTTGGGAATCGAAGAAGTCGCTAGGATGAATGCAGCCGCACTTGTCCCCGACCTGTGTGTTTGGGTTGATTGCGATCCTGAGGAGGCGCTTCGTCGAATTTCCGCCAGCGCAATGCAGAGAACCATTACCACTCGCAACCCCGATGACCAGGAGTACTTCGAGACCGATGAGTTCGCTCCTCGCATCAGACAGGGTTACTGGACGTTGCTCGGTGGTGAGGTGCCGATGCCGGCCCCATTCGATGCAGGTCATGTGGTAGGCCCGATAATGAATACCGGCAGCAAGGGAGAACTTCGTACGGCCCTGCTTGAACACCTCCGTCGCTTCCTCCACAGTCGCCCCAAGCCACTGAACATCGAAACCTCAGAGATTGAACACTCATTGATTGCGCAGGCATTGGTTGGCCAGCGAGGCCAGACCACGCTAGATGTCCTACCTGAGCCCCCTACTCGTTCAAACGATGATTGGCTGAACGAAAGCAACCCGTGGGAGGTTATGCGTGATGGCTGCAAGTTGTATACAGATGCCGTGACCAAGGTGGATGCAACCAACAAGATGCAGATTCCCGGTGAACCGCTCTCGCACACCGTTCTCTCCATTGTCGGCACACTGTCTTTGTTGCCGAGCGCAGAGGTAAGTGAATTGAGACGCTGGTTGGGGCCGGTTCGGATGGTGACTGAGCGTCACACCCAGCGGATGGTGAAGTTCCTGCACGAGCAATCGGGCTGGATTCGTGTTCACCGTCCTCTCATCGGCACCGATGCGCCGCGCTCTGAATTGCGACCCGACTGGCAGTCATTTGGACGGGTCGGGATGTGTATATGGCCACTGAAAGAAGCGATAGAAGATTGGCGCAAGAGCAATCCGCGTTCTTCGTGGAAATATGCGCTCAGTGGTGTGTGTGGCCGCAATCCCGGAACAGACATTCGTGCTGCATTGGATGACTGCGTAGCCCGCATCACCATCCTTGGCTCTGGTAAGGAAGGTGTTGATGCCCCATCGAGCCACGCCGAACTACTCGCTTGGTGGGCCGATGGTCCCGCTTAGGATTTCTGCGCTTTAGCCGCAGCAAGTTCGTCTGGGTCTGTGACAAGTGTCGCCCCGGCTGGTAACATGACCTTGCGCGGGTCATTATCGAATAGATGTGGACGGGAAGACAAACTGGCAGAGAACCACCATCCGATGATGAATCCAAATGGCAGTCCGGTTACAAGCCGCAAGAAATTGTTGGACTCATAGGAGGTGACGGCTTGGATGCCACCATCTAGGATGAGTGGAATTACGAAACAGAAACTTATGCCGAGCATCGCCAGCATTCTCTTGTCCTTCAGATACAGGGGCTCTACCCACTGATCGGGGAATAGAGTAAGGAAAGTATCGCGTACAGTCCAACGGTTGTGTCCGAACCTCCAGAAGGCGAGAGCAGCGAGTGTGAGGCCTGCGAAGATACCGATATCTCGTGAGCATACAGCCATCTGGTTACCGTTGATGAACCAAGAGCGCTCGTACTTCTGGTGACAGTTGAAGTCTCCGAATCCATAGATGAAAGCGGCGTATGGATTCAGTTCTGACCAAGCGAAACTTCCACCGTGAGCACTCTGATTGTGACCTAGGCTTCCACCCTCCTGCCGGTCATTATTGCCCCAACTATCTTCGTTGTAGTAATCGAGGCTATTAGCGCGCCCAGAGAGTTCTGGAATAGACCCAGTTGGCAGCAGAGCCGGCACAAGGAATAGTGAGAGCAGATAGAATCCACTGATGCCGCCAATCCAATATGCGACCTTTTGTTCCCGACTCCGCTCTGTTCTACCGTTGCGAAGAACCGGCTCATCACCGTTTTTCGATGTCTCCTCCTCAGCGACAGCGCGGCCCGACATGATTCCGTCCAACTCGAACTGCATTGAATAGGCATCGGCGGCCTTCCCTTCTGAGACTCCTTGATAGATGGGGGGCGGGGTCGGATAAGCGCTGGGTGAGACAAGTTGGTGGAGTTACGGGTTCGTGATTTGTTCACCATCTCGCTGGTTCTCGGTGTTATGGTTGCAACCATGACCTTCTTCATGTACATGTTCGCCAGTGGAATTGATGTAACTCTACTCGAATTTTCTCTTCGTCTTTCTCTGACGACCGGTGGTGCGACCTCACTGATTGTGTTGGTCTACACATCTATGCGCTACATAGAGCGTATGCGCAAACTCGCTACGAAGCAGTTGGAGGTGCCAATCGAGGAGAGGCTGCGTGCGCAACTGATGGATGTGGAAGATGCAGCAGCAGACCTGCCGTGGGCGCAGGACTCAGCATGGACTTGCAACACCCATGTCCGAGTGGACCGTGGCACCCTGACGGTAGACCTGCACGACCTCAATGTCCCGCTTGCCGAGAAGGTAATGCTGCGTATCATGGCGGGCCGCGAATTCCTTGGCAGGGTAAGGGTAGTCACCGGACGTGGTGCTCATTCCAAGACAATCCCAAAACTGCGCCCGCTCGCACTAGAACTGTTCCGCAATGTCGAGCGGGACCTTGATTGGCAGATGATTCAGAAGAGGGCCTACATCACACTTCGACCGCTTGGAAAGGTGCCGACAGTGAAACAGTGGCTATTCCGTTTCATCGTGCTCGGTGGGCCAATCACAGTCGTCTTGGCTTTCTCATTCCGTGACCTCGCCGGAGAGGGTGCGCACCAGCAGGGAATCTGGGTGGGAATCGGGCTTGGGCTGGTGCTTTCCGCATTACTCTCATCGTATCGAGACCGTGCTTGACTCAGCGGCCTCGCTGCAACTGATTCGAGAGGGCGGTGGACCCTTGTGGATTCAGAAAGCACCGAAGGTAGCTGGGTCGTCGTAAAGTCTCTTCAGAAATTCTTGCTGTGTAATCGCACCAAGTGCAGGGTGGTGCATCGGTTCGCAAATTTCATGATTGTCTCCATAGATGATAAGAGACAACTCATTGAGATATTCTGTCACAGACTCGATTGACTCTCTCGGCGCTCCTCCGAAATACATCAAGTCGAATAAGGATGTGCTGGTGGTTTGATACGATGGGCGGCCGATCAGAAAATATATCTTCCCCCTTAATTTCCAACCCAACCCCTTCTTCTTACATTCAAATCCAGATATTGGACATTCTCCGTCAGATGGTTCGTGCCATCCAAATCTTTCTGGTTTTTCGCCAATTGGATGGCAATATATTCCATCGTATGAAACCACCATCCCATTTTTAGCAGAGCCAAATACAGTATCATCAACTGCAATGAGAACATCTTCTGGTTTCAAATGGGTAGTCCCATATCGGGCTGATAATAAATTTTTCAACTTTTTCGGAGGGATATTTGGGGCGACAAATATCTTTGAACGCTTTTCTCTTTTCACCAAAGCAGAATATTGCCTTAACCGTGTTTGAATCACGCTGAGCATTGGGCCGATTTTTTCCGTATCGACCCAGTTTCGAATGTCATGCTTTTTCATTACCCGATTAGTGCCGCCTGGAATATTTCTTGCTTGAGGTGGAACATTCTGTGTTCGGCTTTTGGGCATAAATCCCTCCGGGGACTGGGGCGCATGTTCCGGTAGCGCTGTCGTTGGCGGCGGTGGTTTATGGAGTGGGGGATTGATGACGGGAAGAAGAGCGGGTGCAGTTTGAGGCGGTAATCCAGACTGTGCCGGAGGAGTCGGTTGTGGTGTAGGTGGTGGTGGATGACTCGGGGGTGGGGCCTCGGACTCGGGGCGCCACTCAGTTCCATTCCACCACCATCCGCCGTTCCCACTGAGCGACGTAGATTGACCCAAGGCAGTACCGGAACTTGAGTCAATCGTCTTTGAGGAAGGCGACCGCGGAGGGGATTGGGCCCGTAGAACTGCTTGAACCGAAACTGGTGGTTCCTTTGGAGAAGTCATGGCCGAAGGAGGGGGCAATGTCGATTCCGGGGGGGTCGGCATAACCGGAGGGGGAGACGCAGTATCTCCGGCCCGTGCTGGCAGTGGTGGAGTGCTTGTGATTGGCCGTAAAGGTGCGCCACGTATGGCTGGAGGAGGTGGAGCGGTAGTATTGTCCAAGGGTAAATCTACAGTCAAATTTCTCCATATCTGGATTCCTTTCTCATACGCAATCGCCAGAAATCCATCGTCTATTGAAAACGAGATAGATTTCACTTTGCTGCTACAGACTATCGTGTCAACCACCCTCTTCCCCAATATGACCTGCCCCGAAACTCCTGCCTTGGGAGAAAGATCTACAATTGTAACGATACTATCGCAGCTGAACGCGATGATATGGCTCAAATTTCCGAAACAAATTGATCCGACTTGTTTTCTTTCTGCCGGTTCAAATATCCTACCCAATGCAGAGACGCTGTATAGAGTGGTGAGGTGTGGATTCTGGCTGGACCCGAATTTCTCGACATCCCAGATGTTAATCTTCCCATCCCATGAACCAGTCGCAAATAAATGGTCATCGTGGCTGAAGGCCAGACACTCGATATAATCGGAGTGCCCACCCAATGCCTGCATGGGAATGGTCTGTAGTTGGGACTCATCTTGCACATGATAGACCAAAATCTGTGTGGCCTCATTGGTGGCTGCGAGGAGATGTCCCCTGCGACTGAAGAGGAGTGGGTGAGTGCATTGAGTTGGTAATGACATCAATTCTAAGGGAGGGGTGCTAGACAATTGACTGCAACTATAGATTCTGATATCATACCCTCCTCCACTGACTGCCACTGCCATAAGATTGCCAGCGGGGTGGAATCCAATGGATTCAACAACGTGGAATTCACCCGATTCATATTCCCTCATTCTGAGATTGGTGATTTCCCGTAATGACGCATCATCGTACTGATAGAAGACTATCTGCTTCGATTTAGGGTCGAAGAGGGCTAGAGTGGATTCTGATCGAAACGCTAGCGAAGTACAGGGTATTGGTAAATTAGGTCCGCCTGAGGGCAATCTAGGAACATCCTCCAAACCCCATTTGCCAGCAGTTTTTGGGGAAGAAGGCCAGTTTGCAACTGGGCTCAGCGTGATATACCCGCCATTCCATCTCTCACCCAAAACAGAACCTTTCGAAAATGAGGCAAGAATAGTTCCACTCCGATTAAATTCGATTTGCCTATCACCAACCCATTGATTATCATTGATAACGCATGAGATACTGAATCTGCGCTTGCTTGTTTTTTCCGCGTTCTGAAGAGTGATGAACCGAGTCAAAAATTTCACTATTATTGCATCCATGAAATCAGGTGAATCCGAGTTAGCCTGGATGAGTTGGAATATGATTCCAGTTGAGGCGACCACTAATGCAGATATGATAAAAAGTAATTCAGATGGCGTCAAGAAGACTAACACAAGGCCATAACCGACCATGCATCCTCCAGTGATAGCAGATTGGATAATTATGAAAATATCCTTCAAACTTACTGCCAACACCCCCATTAGATATCCAGTGATTAGAGTTCCGATTAACACAGCATACGGGTTAGGGAACATAATCATCATCGATAGAAATCCGATGGCTGCACCGATGATGAAACCTAGGGCGAACCACATCGTCTCGTACATCGTGAGTCCAATGATCCCACCTAGGGGAAACATCACGAATAGGAGTCCAATTTTTCCAATAGTAACACCGTCATTCAGCATGCTGGCGAGTGGCAGTAACGCTGCGATGGAACCGCATAGAAGGAAGATTCCTAGCCGATGGAGCTTCAATCCATAGAAACTGTTGAGCAGCCCTAACAAGACGAGTATCAAACCGAGAAGGATGGAAACAATGAACAACAGTCAATCAACCTTAGTGCCTGATAACCGTCTGACTCTTGAAATTACCCTCGAGTAATATCTGCGCAGTGGACCCTTGTGCATTCAAACTGCGGCGAATAATCCAATCCCCATAAAGGCCATAATTGGTATGAACACCATGAGGAGTTGTAACCAATTGAGTACGAGCCCCGCCACGGCTTGTCCATTCCCCACACCAGATGTCTTTGAGTTGGAGTAGCCTATATGTGAGAAGATTATGCCGAAGAATGCAAGTGGAAGTGAGGCAAAACAGCACGCGAAAAACAGGAGTGGAGATAATACTGAAAGTGACATGGAGACGATGCCTAGGACCATCCCTGCCGTTGCAGAGGCATTACTCTGCGCTGCTGCAATCACCGCACCTTGTTGAATCCCGTAAGGGGATAGTATTGCCCCTGCCACATTTGGACCACCTGCCTGTTGTGCGGGAACCTGTTGTGGAATGGGCTGCATTGAGGTACAATAGGACCCCCCCCGCTAAAGCATTATTGGGGGGCCTGAACCCTTGTGCGTCTGAACTAGTGGGTACCATTGAGTCGTGACTAACAACACGTGCGCACGAAGGAAACTTCAAGCATTGTAGTCCCGAATTGCACACATGGTAATGCAGGGTCTGGGTATCGGGGACGACGTGCAAACGCGTCAAAAAAAGTCTCGGCTTGGGTTCTTTGCAAGAATCAAGAGGGGCTGGCAGTTGACTAAACTGGGCATAGCAGTGGTTCGGGCTGACCCCGAGTTGATGGTGTACGTCCTGCTCTCGGGAGTGTTTTCAATTGTGGCTTCTGTGGTCTTCATCGTGTTCAGCTTCGGGACCGAGATGCTGATTGGTAACTCGGACGAAGAAATTGCCTTCAACGTCGTCAATTTAGGCATAACATTCGTCGGCTATCTTGTCATCGCCGTAATTACCGTATTTTGGAACGCCGCAATCGTAGCAAGCGCTCATCATAGGCTGACTACTGGCGAGAACCCCAGTTTTTCATATGGAATTGGACAAGCGATGAAGTGTTTGCCGCAGATTTTCGTGTGGGGCATAATCTCTGGGACCATAGGTGTCATTCTGAAACTCCTTGAGGGCATGGCTCAAGACGCCAAGTTTCCAGTTAACCTCATCTTTGGTATCGTCACATTCTTGATAGGCACAGCATGGTGGGTCGTGACTTTCTTCATGATTCCACTCATAGTGCTTGAGAAGGCTGGTGTGAAGGAATGCTTCGTCACCAGTCCAAAACTATTCAAGAAAACCTGGGGCGAGAATATCGGTGCCGTGGGAGGTGCTGGAATCATCAATTTCCTGGTTATCCTACTTATCGTCGCAGTAAGTGTTCCTCTGTTCTTTTTGGGGAATGTTGGTGCCGGACTTGGAATTCTATTTGTTATATTGGGTGTTGGTCTAAGTATACTGTTCTTCACAACCGTGGATGCAGTAGGTAGAGCCAGTATGTACTACTATGCCAAGACAGGTGAGTTGCCACCATTGGCCGCCCAACTCGGAATTTCTTTCAGTGATTGATTTCAGGATTGTGGTGTTCAAGAATCACGCTTGACAGCCCCCTCTTAGAAGCATAGTACGCGGTGGCTACTAGCATAAAACTAGTATCGCCAGTGTCTAGAGGCATGGCTCTTGCAGTGAAAATGCATCCTTAGTCATATTGGACGTACATCGAAATCGTAACATCATCAATCATTATGCGTTGGACTCATGTGGGGAATCATGGCCGGGAAGCGGGTATTGGTAATTTGTCTGGCTCTCGTCATGCTTTCCTCTCTGGTTCCATCATCCCAATCAAGCGAAGTGACAGACCAGACGCCGAGGTGGCAGGTATGGCCGGAGATTGTGCATGAGGAGAATACCTCGCATCTGATTTGGATAGAGAGGGTGAATGCATGGAACGGTGAGACCGACCTGAAGTATTCACGTTCCACCGATGGCGAGAACTGGTCTTTGCCAGTTCGCCTGAACTATGTTCAGGGGCAAGTTCTCACAAGGTATCACCAAGAGCACCCGGCCATTGCGGTCTCTGGAGATGAGGTCAGGGTATTCTGGGTCTCAAAGAACACCAGCCCTTACCAGATTCGCTCGATTTATTCGTCAGATGGCGGGCAGACATGGCAGATTGGCGGCTTCACCTACGACATGGAGGATGCCGATCACGTCACAGATTTCCTCACCGCTGAGTTTGATGAACAGGGTGGGCTGCATCTGGTGTGGCAGGATGTCCGTGGCCATACTGTGGAGCGTCCGATGAAGTTGGTCAGCAGCGCTGATGGCGGTGCGACGTGGACTTCTCCGGTCACCATTGACCCGTTCAACACTGGACATGTCGAGAATCCAGAGGGCGGCTATGGCTGTGAATGCTGCAGGCATGACATCTTGCCTTCATCCGATGGTGGTCTAGACATCATTTATCGCCATGTGGACCGATTTCCAAACAATGAGACTTGGTACATGTATGCCGGCTACATCCATTGGGATGGTGTGAACACACCAGTAGCGCCTATTCAGATTGGGGATATCTGGGTTACTGGGAATCGCATATGCCCTGAGAACGGACCACACCTTGTCGCTACCGATTCGGGCATGGCAGCGCTATGGAATAGCGCCGGTGTGATGTATCTGGCCTTTGATAATGGAACCGGATTCGGCGATGCCGTCAACCTAGGGTCGGCCAGTAATCCATCCTTGGATTCAAGCAATGGCGTCTTGCAGGTCGCTTGGCACGATTCAAATGGCGTCGTTCATGCCGCGATTCTCCACCCTAACGGCACGTTGGCCGAGGTTTTCCAAGGGGGTGGTGATTCCGAGCGTTTCGCCACAATCTCTGATGGTATGCTCGCCTACCAGAAATTTGTCTCAGACAACTGGGAGATTAGAGCGGAGGATTTGCGCGACGCATTCAGTCAGAACCCACCTCCGGGAGGTGGAAATAACTCCGGCAATAACACGGGTGGCAACGAGTCGGACTACGACCACTTCTGTGACGATACCGGCGTCAACTGCATTTATGTCGAGAACAACCGATTCGAGCCTTCTGATGTCACAATCCAACCGGGCGAGAGCGTCGTGTTCGTCTGGATGGAGGACTCAAGCAACCACAATGTAGCTCAGGTGGCTGACCCTTACAACAACACTTGGAACGGCGGCTTCCGCTCGGGTGACCCGGTATCAGGCCCCTTCAATTGGTCAGTGCCTGCGTCGGCCCTCGCTTCCGATGCGACAATCCACTATGTCTGCGAGCCACATATCCCGTTGATGCGCGGGCGTATCGTCGTCGGTGATGGTGAACCGATTTCGGCCGCCGTGCTCGACGGTCCCGCACCTGACTTCACCCTCATGGATGCCCAGGGTTCGGTATTCACTCTCTCCGAACACCTCGGGGAAGTTGTCGTGCTCGACCTGATGGCGACTTGGTGTCCCAACTGTGAACAGATTGCACAGGAGACACTGATTCCCATGCAGGCTGACATTGATTCAGGGAGTCTGGAAGGAGTCACGATTTTGTCGGTTGGAACCGATCTTGGTGAGAGCAACGAGATGCTGTCTGGAATGGCTGCCGCGAAAGGCTATGATTGGGCTCATGCCATCGATACTGACGATGCGAATGTCGGTGAGAAATACGGCACGACCGTGCCCACCGTGGCAATCATTGACGCCGATGGCACGGTCAGCCTGCTCGTGACTGGTTACCTCACTACTGCGGCGTTGCGCGGGCATGTCGACTCGCTTGTTGGAGCAGAAGTCACACAACCTGATGACTCGGATGATGGTTGGTTGCCGGGATTCACCGTGCTCGCTGCATTGGCGATGCTCGGTGCTGCGGCGTTGGTGCACAGTCGTCATCTCGATTGAAATCCCGCTCCTGTGGACTGGGCTGTAAGGCATGATGCGCCCAAAGGGCGCCCAATCTACTATTGGCAACCATTATGGCGACGCATTGGCAAGCCCCTCCCAATGGGTGAGGCGTATGCACGTAATCGGCTGGCGCTGCTGTTGACCTTTCTGATGCTGAGCAGCGTCATCAGTCAGATTCCATTATCACTTGAGAACGGTAGTCATCCTTGGGAGAGTTCACATTCGAATCAATTCGGCAAACACATTCCCAGCGTCACTCTGCGCCCGGTCCTCAACGAGACCACATCGATTGATTATGAGGACGGAACTCGCATCACTGGAGTAGAGTTCAATTTCAGTGGCGCACCACAGCAGGAATGGCAGAATGGCTCTCTCAACGCCAGCAGTCCAGCGTTCTCTAATGGCACATTTGAGCAGACCACTCTCGGGAGTTCAGGTATCGAACTCTCAACAATCCTCTCCCCCGGTAACGGCTCGAGTATGGGCGCTGGCACACAGAATATGACTGTGCTTGGTCAGACGTTTTGGAATGGTACCCACACCTTCGACGTGCTGAGGATTCAGTGCGGCATCATCGCCCCTTGCGGCACCATCATCGCGGATGGGCCACTCACGATAATCGCCAATGATATTGTCATCACCTCGGGTGGTTCCATCCACTCGGACAGCAACACTTGGGCTGGCAGTGGGCAAGGCGGCAATGGGTCGTATGGCTACACTACGCCTACCGGGCCCCAGACCTACAACTACGGTGCGGGGGGTGCAGGCCATGGCGGAGCAGGAGGCGATGGTGGCAACGCAAATGCCGCCGCTAATCAGGGAGTCGGAGGGTCTGCATACGGCAACGGCAGCGAAGCTGGCTCCAGCGGAGGCAACATCTCGAACTTCGGCAGTGGAACACTAGCGGAGGGCGGCCGCGGCGGAGGTCAGTTGGCGTTGATCGCCCGAAACATCACAATCACCGGAATCGTGAGCGTGGACGGTGAGGATGGCCAGAATGGAGCCAGCCCCATCACAGGCACAGGTGGGCCGGGCAACCATGGTGCTGGAGGTGGCTCAGGCGGAGGTGTGCTGATTCAGGCTCACCAACTGACTGTGACCCAATACGGAGAAGTGACTGCTCACGGCGGCAACGGCGGTGACGGCAGCGCGGCGCAGCCGGGATCGAGCCAAGGCTGGGGTGCAAATAATCCTGGAGGACACGGCGGGGGCGCCGGTAGTGGCGGCCGTATTTCCATCATCACGCTAGCCAACGGCTACAGCAATCAGGGCACCGTATCAGTGACACCCGGCGCAGGTGGTAGTGGTGGAGCAGGTACTGGCACCGGCTCAAACGGTTCTGCCGGCAACAACAGTCTTGCCGGGGTAATCACGCCGAATACCTTCCCCGGATGGGGAAGTAACTCGGGAGCGCCTTGGTCTGGTAGTTCTGGTACGTTGAGCGTCACTGGAACCCTCAACATGCAGGGCAACTATTCGTACAGCACTGTACACGTATCTGGCATGATTAATGCGACTGGGTCTCTGTTGCAGATAACGGCGAACACAATCATCATCGAAGCCAATGCATCGATTCGCTCAGACGGCAAAACTTGGGGTGGACAAGGACATGGGGCATTAGGTACGCATACAGGAAATGCTGGCCTTGGTGCCAATGGTGGAGCACATCGTGGGGCTGGAGGGGTTGGAGGTGGCAACTCCAACTCGACCAATATGTCGTACGGTGACGGTACCGAGCCCGGTTCAGCAGGAGGCAATGTCACACAGACTGCCTCTTCTGGAACGACGACAGTACGTTCAGTGGGTGGTCGAGGCGGTGGCCTGATTATCCTGATTGCGAATCACATCTACATCAACGGTACGATTTCTGCCAATGGCCATGAGGGGCACAACGGACCCGCACCTGTAAATGGTGGTCGAGGTATTGCAGGAGCAGGCGGCGGCTCTGGTGGCTCTGTGGTGATTACCGCCAACAATGTCTGGTGGGGCCAAGCCGGCTATGTCGCTGCAAGGGGTGGTGGTGGAGGTGACGGATCAAACGGTATGCGTCGCACTCCGATTAGCCTGTTGATGTATGACGGCGGCGATGGCGGCGGCGGTGGCGGCGGCGGTGCTGTGAACATCACAACCACTGCAAATGGCCTCCACGGTACAGGCAGAGTATCTGTGGTCGGCGGTTCTGGAGGAACCGGAGGCCAACCATATGGAAGCGGCTCAGCCGGCCAGTCTGGAGCCGGTGGTGCAAACGGCTGGTCACATATATCGAACTCCTTCACCGGCTGGACTGGTACGGCAATTGTTCCAGACGGGACTTGGACCAGCGCACCTCTCGGTGTCGGAAGAATCGTCGAGGGACTCACCATCCAAGCCACCTACGTCACCCTTGCCGGCACAGCGGTCAGTGGTGAATACCGCACCACTGTGGACAACATCACTTGGAGTGATTGGCGGGCATTCAACTTGAATGGGCAATCCATTGACCGCATGAGCCACTTCCAATTACGCCTCAATCTGAGCACCAATACCAATCATTCGACTCCAACCTTAACCGGCATCTCCTACGAGACTTGGTGGTGGGCAGCACTAGGGGGCGACAGTCCACTCTCTTTCTCCATCACCAGCAGCACACCCCCTACTGGGGATTGGCGCGCAGGCAATGCAAGCGGGCAGGACCCCCTTGGCAATGGCGTGAGGTTATTCCACAGCACCGAATGGCGAGAAATTGCAGGTCCCCCGCCATCATCGGGCAGCCCGTATAGCGGTGCACTTGAGGTCCCGGTACCTCTCGCGGCCACGCCACAGGACGGATGGATTCATCTCTCTGCGTTGGGCCTTCTCCAGACGAATAACGTGACACTGAGCGTGGGCCGAGCGCAACTTGCCTCGGTCTTCAATGATGACACCGCCTATGACATCGCCCTCCCCGCGCAGTCGCTGGCCGCTGCATGGCCGGTCACCGGCAGTAGTGATATCTCGGGAATCGAATGGGGCTGGTTGGAATTGAATTGGACCTCTGATGCGCCCAATCCTGCTTTCGGTTACCTCAGCCTGCCGTGGAACTTGACCCAGCGCGTCGGTGCCGGCGGCGAGTTCGTCCCGGGCATCGAGGCGATTGTGCACGCTGAATGCATCGAGTGGTATCTGGTGGAGGGTTGCAGGAGCCACTTCCCGCTGATGGCTACCGGTAGCAGCTCCGTTGTTGATTTCCCCATCACCCTCTCCAACTTCACAGTGACCGACATCGACGACATGCCACCTCGTTTGGATGAGGTGTGGATGGAGGTGAATGGAGTCGAGACCACAGAGGCCCGCCACACTGACATGCTGAACTTCTGGGTAACGGATCAGATTGGTGAGCCTGACCTCATCATTCTCTGCCTAATCACTTCGGGTGGGCAGAACATCACTGCTCCCGGCCAGATGCAGTGGCAAGAGCAGCAGCAAGCGTATCAGTATCAGTTTGATTCGTCGCAGTTGGCTAGTTCTAGTTTGGTGACCCTGCTCAATTTCTCATGTGATATTCAGGATGCTGATGGAAATATCGCCAATCCCTCTGCTTCGTTGCAAGTCAGCATCTTGCCCGGTCCGCCCGAGGTCTCAGACTTCCTCCTGAGCAGCAATAGTGGGCCAATCACTGGTGATATGCTGGCCGGCACCTGGCGTCATGATGAATCGATTAATTTCATGGTAAGGGAGATAATTGACCGCTCCGAACTCAATGCATCGGTAGAGTTGTCTCGACCTGGGGGCGGCTCGGAGACCTCGATTCCACTGGTTTGGGACGACACAACTACCAGTTACACTGCGGAGTGGTCAACCGGTCGCTACAACTTCGGGGTATGGTACCTTGAGGTCAAACTGGTTGATTCCCAACTCTCAGACATCGACGCAGATGGTGCGCGGCCCGGCATCGATGCGACAATCAACATCGTTGACCGGCTTGCCCCGAGTCTGACCGCAGTCTCGTTTGATTGGTCACCGACCAACCCCGAGGTTTGGCGCACCACCATTGAATGGTCTGCTGAGGCTGATGAGAGCATCGATGCTTGGGTGTACGTTTCCACTTCTACAGGAGAACACGTCGACATACTGCAAGTTTACAGCACCACGGAAAACAGTGGTTACGCTGACTGGTACACGACCTATATTGAGCCGGGACTTTACCATCTGGATGTGTCACTGCAGGACAGTGTTGGCAACCCCGCTCCTGACTGGCTTACCGGTCCTGACGGTGTACTGCTGATTAGACCACCAAGGGAACTCACACTTGAGGTGCTGGAACCGACTAATTGGACCGAGTTCGTGCTCGGTGAGACCATCACCTATCGGCTCGCCATATCCTGCAACGACGGCTGTGAGATGTCCCTAGAAGAGGAGGGTCTTACCGGAATGTCCAACGGAACCATCGAACTCAATCGGACGCCAACCGACATCGGCGATGTCAGCCTCTACTTCACGTTGAGCGCGGGCGACCTGAGTATTTCCGCAGCGAGCCACATCTCTGTTGTCACTCCTCCCGACCCGCTGTTTTCTTTACCGAATTGTGTTGAGGGTACCGTAGATGACTCAGAGAGGGCGCTTGCGGGGCATAGTGAGTTCGTTTGTGATGTGAACAACATGGGTGATTATCCCACAACAGTCAGGCTCAGGATTACGGGCAGCCATTCGAAGTTCACCTGTGCTCCGACCACTCCACAGTCGTTGCTCGCCAGCGACACGTTCGTAGTGACCTGCCGTACTCAAGGGGATGTCACAGAGGATACCGAAGTCAGCACCACAGCCGTCTTTGAATGGCGGGACCATTCTGGCCGCTGGCATAGAATCGGTTCGGAGCAGTCGTTCAGCGCCTCTTTGACAGCACCCATCGATGATGCTCAAGGCCCCGTCGAATCTTCTCAAGAAGGGGCGTTGTCCCCACTGGCAATCGTAGGTGCAATCGTTGCGCTGTTCGCGGTGATGGGAATTGGTACAGCAACCGTCCTGTTAGTGCGCCGGCAGCGACGTGACGAAGATGAAGGCCATGGCACCTCTGCTGACAGCATCACCGGTTTGGGTGGCCAAATTGAGGCACCCGATGCAATCGAGTCTGTGCCGCCAGCTATTCCTGAAGTTCAGGACAGGGTCGCTTCATACGAGGATTTGCCTCCGGGTGGACGCTACGAGCAGGTGCCTGAGGGTACGTGGTACGTCGATACTGACGAGAATTGGTGGTGGTGCGAGGAGCACGGCGGCAGTTGGCGCAAAGTCTAGTTTTCACTGGAATGGACAACCCAATATCGACCGTTTCTGTATCACTGGTGGGGTGTAGCCAGCCTGAGGCTAGGTACGAGTGGCGTTGGAATTGATGTTAGGCAAAGGTACTCGTGCCGGGATTCGAACCCGGGTCGCCGGGATGAAAACCCGGCATGATGGGCCGAGCTACACTACACGAGCGCCGACTTGCCGCCCACGACACCGGTTGATGATAAGTTCGGTCCTTCACTCCTCACTAACATCGATAGTTGAGGGTGTATCAGTGAGCAGACCATCCCACCACTTTTTTGCCGGAATGAGCAACAGAATGCCGAGGAGTGAAGCGATTAGCCATACCCACGGTTTTTCCATCAAGTGCCAGAATTCCGTGCCCCACACGCCGATGACCAACGCCTCGATTCCAAACCTGAGACCCCTGCCGAGCAAGCCTGCAGCAATGAAGGATGAGCGGTCCATCTTGCCCATTCCAGCCACCCAGCCGAGTAACTTGTAGGGAATCGGTGATAATGCGGCGATGAAGACACCAGCCTCTCCGTATCGTACAATGATGGCGTCGAGGCGTGATAGGTTGTTCTTCGAGGCGAACCGGCCAACGATTGGCCTTCCCCACCTGCTACCAAGCCACCAAGCGACGACGCTTCCGGCAACTGATGCGAGCGTCACGACCAGCCAAATGGCGAAAATCAACGCGACATCACCGTCTGCCTCACTCACCATCAAGAGTAGTATCGGGTCTGGCGGTACTGGCTGGATGATTGCTTCAGTGAATGAGACGGTAGCAAGTCCGACCAGACCGAGGGATGCGGCCCATCCGACGACGGCATCCCACCATTGCCAGAACCAGCCGGGGAGCATACCCATATCCGTGAGCGCTGGCCGGTGACGGATGACCATTTCGCTTCACCGTACGTCTCTGAAGCCAACCGTCAGCCCTATTGCGAGCGACCGGCCGCTTGTTTGTATGGGTGATGTTGGGGGGCGAGCGGATGTGGAATGTGTGCTTGACACCGGTGCCCTGATTGAGTGGCCACTGGACCAGTTACGTTCGGGATTGTGTGCTTTTTCACAGATGTCTGAGGTAGAGCGCCATTCTCCTGAGCGGGCTCTTATTCTTGAATCTCAAGGCCCGGTTTTCGCTACACCTCGACCAGAATCCACCGAATCAGCCCATGAAGCAGCGACAGTAAGCGGGGATATTTCCGGGTTGTCAGTTGTTGACGTTGACGTCCTCGCCCTCGCACTGGAATCGGGCCTACCATTGGTGACGGATGATTATCGCCTGCAGAATGTATGTGAAAGTGCGGGGCATGCTTGGCGGCCCGCTGTGACAGAGGGAATCACAGAACGATGGAATTGGCAGTTGGTCTGCACCGGTTGCGGTTCGGTTGCACCCGCCGCTTCGGCTCCGTCCAAGTCACGTGGCGATCATGGAAATTGTGCAGATTGTGGGGCTGGTTTGAGGCTGCGGCGAGCATGATTATCCAATTGGATAATGCGATAAAACGCTGATTATTGTGGTTTAAAGTTCAATTGGAAAAACAAACTTTCAATTGGAAATATTCACTCTTCCTCAAGTTCTGACGCTACTTCGTCAGGACTCTTGCCCTCTACATCGATGCCGGCGGCAGCAGCATCCTCTGCCAGTGCAGCCTCATCAGTGCGACCACCCCTGTCGAGGTCTTGCTCCGGACTGATATCACGGGAGTCTGCAAGACCTTGGTGAAATTCCCCTTTCGCCCTTCCGAGTGAGCGTGCAAGTTCGGGTATTTTCTTTCCACCACCGTACAGTAGGAATGCTGCAATGATGAGTATCAATGCTTCTTGGGGTCCGAACGCCAATTGCTCACCTTCAGTGCACGACGGTAGCAATACACCATTCAACGTTGCGCTTTACACCGCCCCTTGCAGGCGTGATTCAGCCCCCGGAGACCGGCGGCATCAGTGCTACTTCACAATCGCTGACTACTGGGGTGTCTGCAGCGACCACTGCACCGTTTAGCGCGGTAATCAACCCCTTGTCAATCAGGTCCTCGGCACCCGCTACGCTGGCTATTTGGCGTAGAGTGGTGCCTTCTTTGACCTGCAGCGAAAGGTTGCGGCCGCCATTACGCTCGGTGAGAAGCCCGAATAGGCGAACATTCACCTGATACTTGGTGTCCTCAGTTTGAGCGGCCATTGGAGGCATGGTGTAGATTGAGGGTTATATCCTACGCCTGAGTCGGCGCTCCGATGACGGCCGTACTAGAAGCAAGGGAACTTTGGAAGATATACGATTCCGGCACAAATAAGGTCGAGGCATTGAGGAATATTTCTGTCACTTTCAGCGCTGGTGAAATGGTAGCTGTTATGGGTCCTTCCGGTTGTGGCAAAACCACTCTACTCAACTGCCTTTCCGGCCTAGATGACTTCACCGCTGGCGAGGTTTTCATCAATGGTATTCCACTCTCTACCATGAGTGATAGGGAAAAGACAACGGTGCGAGGAGAGAAACTTGGATTCATTTTCCAATCATTCAATTTGCTGCCTGTTTTGACCGCTGTTGAGAATGTAGAACTTCCACTGTTGATGTCAGGAACTTCGCCCGGCGAGGCGCGATTAATCGCAATGGATGCCCTTGAATCAGTTGGGCTTTCTGACCGAGCCTCTCACCTGCCCAGCGAATTGTCTGGCGGGCAGCAGCAGAGAGTCACAATCGCTCGTGCCTTCGTTCACAATCCCACGGTGATTCTCGCCGACGAAGCGACTGGAAACCTCGACACCAAAACAAGTGAGGAGGTCATCGATTTGATGCTGCAATTGAATGAGAGTAAGGGGGTGACAACCATCCTTGTCACTCACGACTTTGATGTGGCTAAACGTTGTACTAGGACGCTGACAATGCGAGATGGCCTCATAGTCGAGGATTCCGCATTCTCAGGTGGGGATGAGGTCGAGAGTGAGGAAGAGTAGAGGTTCCCTTGATGTCTCTTGTTGGAGTATGGAACTTGCCGAGGCGGCTAGCGGTTTGGGGGGCTGGTTCAGCCACCTTCGTTGCATGCCTTGTCATTCTGACTTTGATACGAAATGACACCTCCGAATTCGATTTTGGCGCTTTCATCAACGACGCTGCATTGAGTGCTATCGCGGGTCTTATCGCATTCACTTTTATTCAGTGGTTGGTTTCAACCAAACACCGCATTCTGTCAAGGATGGCGTGGAACAACTTAACGCGTCGAAAGCGCAACACTGCGCTGGTTATCGTAGGGCTGCTGGTCGGTTCTGCAATCGTATCTTCATCACTGGTAATCGGTGACAGCCTTGATGCGACCATGGAGGCACAGTTCCTTACTCCTCTCGGCGAGGTTGACATCGTAATCGAGGGCGCTGACCCGGCCACTGGCAGCAGAACGGAATGGTCGGAAGAGCGAGCGGATTTGTTGGCAGTATTACTGCGCCCACGCGATGATGTAGATGGGGTGCGGAGTGGCCTTAGGACATCTTCTTCGGTACTGAATCCATTGCTACTGAAAGGCGAGCCAAACGTGGTATGGTATGCCATGGATGCAAATTCTTCAGATGCAGATAACTGGCCGGATATTGGTGGCGATTCTGGACTACCATACTCATCCATCCTTGACAATCATATACTGATTAACACCGAATTAGCCGACTCAACAGGTGCGAAGGTCGGTGACTCTATGGAGGTGCACTGGAACACGTTGGATTTGACAACGGGCATGCATTTGAAAGCGGTCGAGAACTTCACCGTTCAAGCAATCGTCGACAATGTAGACACTGGCCATACCAACAGCAGAGATGCACTGATGTTCACCACTCTCTCGCAGGCGCAGGTAGTCCTTGAGAAGGAGGGATTGGTCAATCATTTCGAGATCTCAGCAACCGGCACTGGCACAGACTCGCTGGTAGCGGAGGAAGGGCTTGTGCCGGTGGTTTGGCAGTTGCTGAATCAGACGTTGACCGCAGAGGAATCAGGACTTGCCGTTGAATCAGATGAGAGTACCGGGATGCTCGCAATTGCCCGAACAACTGGGTTTGGCGTATTGTCTCCTTACGAGATAAACAGCCTCGTGGATAACGCCTCACAGGTCAGCGAAGTAGCCACTTATCTCACCATGCTGCAAGTTCCGGTCTACAATATCGCCCAGGATGGCGTGAATCTCTCTGGGCTCGCATCATCATCGATTTCCGAGATTACCTTCGACGGGGAATGGGATTGGTATGCAACCGCTGCTGGCCTGTCTTTGCAGGCTGAGGACGGTCGCTGGTTTGTGTGGACTCCCGATGATGCTGATGATGACGGCATAGCGGATATTCTGCCGCTCGATGTTGGCAGAGGCCTGATTGCTCACCAACAGGGAATTCGCCTCATTGACCTTGCCGAAGGTGTCGAAGATGAGAATCTGCTCGTCGGCGCCGACATTGTCGGTTTAGCGGGAGATGCGAGCAATGCCTTCGCCGTCAGTATCGCCGACGGTGATGCAAATCTGCTGTGGCAGGCTGCTCCGTTGCAGGTCGACTTGTGGAGCAGCGCTGCGCTGCCTGATTCCGGCTCTGTGGTTTCTGCCGATATAGCAGTTGATGCAACGGAATTACACATCATGATTGAGCGACTGCTCGGCACCCGCACCTGTTCCATCCCGCTCTCAACTTTCAGCACTAACACTGTGGATGCCGCTACTCTCGCTGCTTTTTGTTCTGAGGATGCAAGCGCCGCCCGCACTGTATTCGAGCACGGCGACGTTGCTTGGCTTGAGGACGGCACCGGGCTGTATCGTATTGGTCCATTCAGCAGTGCCCGGATTCCCGCCACCTCGCTCGGGCTGCCTGCTGGAGAATTGGTATCTTCATCGCAGAATGTGGTTTGGGTCGATGACAACGATGCGAATACCAGCGAGTTGTGGGCCTACGATGGGCTCATTTTCTCTGCAATATCCACTCCGCTTTCTGACGTCGCAGTTGCCGGTGCAATCGCGCTTGACAACGGACGGCTCGCAGTTACCACCGGTCACGGCGTCACCATCCACGAGGACGGCGAGTGGTCCGGACGACTTCCGTACACCATCCGTATTGACGCAATCAATCGAGTGCCACTCTCTGTGGTTGCCTTTGAGGGCGGCGAGGCAATCGGTATGCCATCCCCACCAGAGGGGGCTGTTCTGATCTCTGAATGGGCCGGTTCCACCCTAGCTCTGGAGATTGGTGATGACCTACGAGTCCGCGGTTATCTGCCGGCTGCAAGAGGGCTGATGGAAGGCGAGATTCTCATGGTTGCAAACGCTTCACTGAGCCTTGCTTCTCCACCTGGGCAGCCTTCCTTCGCTGACATCACCCTAGGTGTGGTTCACCTCACTGATGCGGAGGCTCTCGCTGCAGGAAACGAGGGTGAGAGAAGCGCAGTGATGATCGCATCAAACACGTTCGGTAATCAGTCCGCTTTCGCGGAATTGGAGGCTGCAGTTCATGCGTGGGCTGATGAAATTTCGACAACCAATAATTCGCACCTTGGCGTAACCCGTGAGAAGCACCACACAGTGCAGGATACCGAAAATGCCGGTGAAGGATTCAGCATGCTTTTCCTCATCTTCGGAACCTTCGTCATCTTCGCTGGCGTACTGCTGGTCGTCAACATCTTCGTCATGCTTTCCGACGAGAGAAAACCCGAGATGGGCATGGCTCGAGCAATTGGAATGCAGCGTGGTGACCTGCGTTCGTTATTCGTGCAGGAAGGGGCCCTTCTGGGGCTGATATCTTGCGCAGTCGGGTCGGTATTGGGCATCGGTGTTGCCAAGATTCTGATGACTTTCATGGACGTGGCATTCCAAGACACCCTCGGATGGCAAGTCGTCTTCAATTGGGAGTTCTCCAGCATCGTCGCAGGCTTTTCCACTGGCTTCCTCGTTACTTGGGCGACCTTGTGGCTGACCTCAGTTTACGTCTCTCGACTCAATGTGGTCGCAGCCATGCGTGGGATTCCAATCCGCCTCAAAGATGGACTTCCTTGGTGGTCGATTCTAGTGACTTTCGCACTATTTGGAGCGGCGATGTGTTGCGTGGCTATTTCCCTGTTATTCGGTGATGCGGAGAGCGGCTCAAAGCATGCATGGTGGCTCGCAGGCGGCTTCCTGATACTGCTGGCTTTGGTGCCGCCTGCGTTCATGCTGGGCCGCGCCATTCTACCTGAAGATATCTCGATTGGACGATTCCGATTCCATCGTCCTGTAGTGCTTCCAAGGCTGGTGATGAGCATCCTCGGCATCTCCATGTTCATGTGGGCCTGGATGGAAGATCCCATCCGCGCTGAGTGGGAACAGGGACCGTACTCTTTCATCGTGCTCGGGCTATTCCTCGTCGCTGCAGGAGTGCTGCTGCTGACCTCTCTTGCTCCAGTGATAGCACGTATGCTCGCCAAAGCGGGTTCAAGTTTCTCGGGCCGGCTTGCATCGGTGCTCCCAACCTCGCTCTCATATCCGTTGGCCTCGCCATTCCGGACCTCGATGACGATGGGGATGTTCTCTCTCGTCGTATTCGCAGTGGTCGTGTTATCGGGGTATAGCGGGATGTTCGGCAGTTTCCTCGCTGACCTCGGGGAGGAGGCTAGCGGCGATTTCGAGATTATCTTGGTCGGCAGCGAACTCGATCTCTCTGCAGACGTCACAACTTGGGATATCGGTAACGCCAGCCTAGACGAATTTGATGCGGTGGCGGTGATTAATTCAGCGACGGTCAAGGCTCAAAGTCAGCATCTGACAGCAGAGGGCGGAGATGACTTCTATCTCGCCTTGCATGGCATAGATGACAACTTCTCACAGCACGGCGGACTGGGGCTCCGTTGGTGGTCGGATACCCTTGGCGACACACAGGCGGAAGCATGGCAGGCTGTAGTTGACAGCGACGACCTCATCATCATTGATCCATGGAATGCGCAAGATGAGTTCGTTGGAGAACGGGGCTTGACTTATCCCGGGTTAGGAGTTGGAATTGGTAGTGCAGTAACCCTTTCAGACCCACTGAATCCCGGTGTCAATCGCACATTTTACGTCGCTGGAGTGATGAGTGAGAACGCTTCGATAATGATGAATGGAGTTTTGATGAATCGCAGTGTTGCAGCCGAGTTATTCGATGCTGAACCGAACATGGCTTGGTTCAGTGTCCCGGAGGGTACCTCCATCGAAGAGCAGCAGCGACTTGAGGATGAAATTCAGCGTGGGATGATTGACGAGGGTGGTACTGTATTCACCATCGCCGTTGCCTTCGCCAAAGCTCAGTCGTTCATCCTCTCAATTTTCAGTCTGCTCAAGGCTTTCCTCGGCCTCGGACTTGCAGTAGGCATCGCAGGTCTTGCTGTGGTGACAATACGCAATGTCAGCGAGCGCCGGCACCAAATCGGTATACTGCGAGCCATTGGCTTCCAGCGAGGCATGGTTGTTGCATCTTTCCTAATCGAGTTGAGTTGGGTCTCACTTCTTGGAATTCTCAATGGTGCATCAATTGGTATCGCCTTCCATTGGAGCCTCTACAAAAGGTTCATCGAACCAGAGGGTGGAGAGTTCATGATGCCTTGGGCAGAAGTCACCGCAGTAGTCCTTGGAGCCTACCTCCTGACCCTCCTCGCAACTATCTGGCCGGTGCGTTTGGCAGCCCAAATCACTCCCGCAGAAGCGCTTCGGGAAGTAGTTTAGTTACAAATCAATTGCTCTAGAGTATATAACTAATCTATCTTCAAAGCCTCATTTCTAACATGCTCCCCCGCATGGTATAAATAGGAAAAATAGAGGTCGCGGCGCACCCACTGTGAGGGAGGACTGCAAAGTGAAGAGAGTAATACCTATGGTTCTCGTCCTGTTGATGCTGGCGTCATTGTTCGCTGGAATCAATATGGTCGAGTTGAAAGACGAAGCAGAAATGGACAGTAGCGGACGTGCGGCTTACGAGATAAAGTTGCACGACGTCATTGAACCGAGAGAGACGTTTACGGACATGGGCGGACACACCAGAAATGGTATTGATGTCGGCGATTCCGTACACTTCCGACCTGTTATCGTAAATGAAGGGGACAACAACCAGACGGAAGTCAACGTTCGTGTGACAGTGACATCA
>CAUZSM010000013.1:0-23949 GCA_963582685.1 Candidatus Thalassarchaeaceae archaeon
TTGTAGGTATCAGCAGTCTTGACCTCAACCGCAGACATCTTGCGAAGCTCATTCGGGTCCATCAGACTAAACTTGATTGAAGCGATACGCTTCGGAATTGTTGCTACGTCTCGGCTCATCTTCGGTCCTCCAGTTCAAGTCTCATTGCCACTCCAAGTGATTTCATTTCGTCCAGGAGCAGTTTGAACGCGTACGACGTCTGCACCGGGAAGACCTCTGCCTTATCACCGTGGATTGGACTGACATAGCAGCGCTTGCGCCAGTCCCAGAATGCTATGTGTCCACTCTCAGCGCACACGTAGAGTTCCCAGCCATCGGACTCGTCGAGTAGACGGTCCTTGATGACCATGGAAGCGCCGTGCGCAATCAAGCAATCACGCTCCATCTCACCGAATCGTAGACCACCTTGTCGGGCACGGCCCTCAGTTGGCTGACGGGTTAGAATCTGAACACGACCGCGAGAGCGTGCGTGTATCTTACCGCTGACCATGTGGTGCAGTTTCTGGTAGTAGATGACGCCGACGAAGGTTTCGGATGGGAAAGACTCGCCAGTCTCGCCGCTAATCATGTTCTCGCGGCCAGTGTGAGCGAATCCATGCCGCAGCAGGCCTTCGCGAAGGCTGTCTTCCTTTTCACCGCCGAAAGCGGTGCCGTCAATCAATCGACCGTCCATGCAACCGACCTTACCGCCAATCATCTCAAGGATGTGGGCGACGGTCATCCGGCTCGGAATCGCGTGAGGGTTGATGAGTAGGTCTGGTACTACTCCATCGACAGTGAAAGGCATATCTTCGGGGTCGACGAGTCGGCCGATAACACCCTTCTGTCCGTGGCGACTGGAGAACTTGTCACCAAGTTCAGGGATCTTGCTGGAACGCAGAGTGATGCGAATCAGTCTGCCAGAGTCTAGACTCTCAGTGATGAATACGTTGTCGACATATCCGCATTCGCCGTGTCGCACCATCATGCTGCTCTCACGTCGCTCCTGCGCCTGTAGGAAAGCACCTTGGCTCTCCTCTAGGAATCGTGGTGGACTGGTCTTTCCAACAAGAACTCCGGGGCAGCGGTCTCTGTCTATCGGCTTACCTGAAACTTCAATCTCAGGTGGTGGTAGCCCATCGGCCTCAAGGTGAGCATAAGCCTCAGGCGCCTTCAGCCCCTTGATTTCATCAAGGCCAGTGCCTGGAATCTCAATCTCCTCGACTTGGCCACCGGGGTAGCGGCGGCGCTCAGCATTGTAAGTGCGGACAAAGGTCGAGCGGCCAAGAGCGCGTTCGACACTAGCCCGATTCATGATGACAGCGTCCTGCATATTGTAGCCATGGTGGCTGAGGATAGCGACGACGTAGTTCTGTCCAGCCGGCCGGTTGAGGAACCGGGTCGCTTCCATAGAGCGAGTCCCCACCATCGAGTTCTGAGGGTAGTTCAGGACGTGTAGGCGGGTATCTGGGCGGAGGCGATGGTTAGAACTCGGAATTCCGAGGCTCTGCTTGACCATTGCAGTCCCACCAGTAACTCTTGGAGTTGAGTTGTGCTCTGGATATGGAACAAGGCTAGCACAAACACCGAGAATCAGTTGCGGGTCTATCTCTACGTGCGTGTAGATGAGAACGTCGCCAGTCTTCTTCTCTAGACGGCGTAATTTGTCTAGCCCTTCTTGGTAGTAATTCAGGTTCACGTTGAATGTCTCGGTCTTGACCTTCCCATTCGGCATTCTGACCTCAGCCTTCAGTTTGGCAGCAGAAATCCCTTCTTCGCCTAGATTCACCCATTCCACCTTGGCGGGGTTCATCGGGCGCTTGTTGCGCGGGCTCACAGACGGGAGGTCGAAAGGACGAGGTGCGACAAGGAGGTCTTCCTCCTCCTCTGCATCAATCCACTCGACAACACCCTGATTGATGAGGTCAGTGAAGTTCATTTCGCGGTCGCGCAGCCTCTTGAGATGATCAGCAGTGAGGGTGAGGCTGCCACCATCCAATACCAACAGCGGGCGGAGTATTCGGCCCTTGTCAGTGTTGATGAAAATGTCACGGTTGAGAGCATCGTGTCTGATACTGACCTCGGGGCGAATGAGGCCCCTGCGGCGGCGGCGCTTGAAGTGCGCAACCAGCTTGTGTGGGTTCATGTGCAGACCGAAGATGTCACCATTGACGTGGATGCGGGCACCCTCGGCCCAGCCAGCAGGCTGCGGGTCGACATCTGCTTCGGCGAGCAATTCCTTGACATCATCCTCAGCCACCGCTTCGGAGACATCAATCATCTGAGCTGCGTTCTTGACTAGGCCGCAGTTCTGTCCCTCAGGGGTTTCGTTTGGACAAAGCCGTCCCCATTGGGTGGGGTGAAGGTCACGCGCCTCGAAGTGTGGTTGGCTACGAACCAAGGGGCTGGTCACTCTGCGCATATGCGAAAGTGCGGAGATGAAAGTGGTGCGGTCCAGCAACTGGCTGACACCGGAACGGCCACCGACCCAATTACCGGTAGCGAGTGCGTGCATGACCTTGGATGTCAAGACGTCGGGGCGCAGGCACGAAGTGATTTTGAGTTCGCGCTTGCGGTTGTGGTGACGCTCAAGTTGGTACTTGAGGTCACGAGCCAATTGTTGGAGAGATACACGGAATAGGTCCTCAATGAGGTCGCCGGCAAGACGTACGCGCTTATTCGCGTAGTGGTCCTTGTCGTTCGGCTCACGGCTGGTGATAGCCATCTCAAGAACTTGGCGGACTATTCTACCAAGGAAGATTGCCTTCTTTTGGCGGTTCTCCTCGAGACTTCCGAGGTGAGGGAGTAGTTCCTTGTCGAGCAGGTTCTGTACGCGCTGCTCACGATATTCCTTCTGTTGACCGGCTGCGAACTTCTTCTCCAGCCAAGCCATCGCTTCATCGTGATTCTCAACCAGATACTCATCGTTGTCCTTGACATCGTTAATGTTGGCAACGATGTACTTGAACGTCTCAGTAGGGCCAGCGATTGCTTGGAAGATTGCCTGGTCATTCTCGATTCCCAGCGCGCGCATCAACAATACGACCGGGATGGCGGTTGTTCCGGCGCTGCTAATCTTCACCATCAGCAGCCCATCCTTCCGCTTCTCGACAGTGAGAGGCTTACGCACACCTTCCTTCTGTGAGAATATCTTGGCAACCTCAGTCTTACGCGCATAGCGCTTGTTCATCTCAACAGTAACTCGATTCGGCGCGAGGTCCTCCATGGAGATGAGGACGCGCTCGGTTCCGTTGATGATGAAGTAGCCACCCGGGTCGTGAGGGTCCTCTCCCTTGCCCTCAAGTAGGCGCAGGTAGTGTTCGCGGTCCTCTTCGCTCTGCTCAGGAGCGAGGGTGCGGTTCGGGTCGATGTGAGCAGGATGCAGATTACAGCGACGGCTGCGCACCATGATTGGCAGATTGCCAACTTGAACGCGGTCCTCAATTACTGGTGCAGGCAGGTCATCGCGGTGGATTGTGAAATCCATGTAAACAGGAGACATGTAGGTAATCTTGCGCAGACGGCACTCAAGCGGTGAAGATGGGTGCTCGGAACCGTTGGCCTCTCGGATAGTGGGTGGGCCAAGTTGGATGTTCTTCATCCGGACTTCTATCTCATAATCGAGAACGTCGAGTTTGATGATGCCGCCTTCGTCATCCTCGATTGTTTCATCCGTACCAATACGGATGTTACGCAGGATTTTCTCAAAACGACTGGACTGGCTGTCCGCTGTAGGGATACAATCGTTGTAGGAAGCAAGCTGGTGGTTTACCAAACTCTTCTCGCGAAAATATGTGTTTATGATTTCCTTCATTTTATTCACCCCTTCAGCTGCCCTCCACAATCAGGCGGTATGCTTCACTGGTACCCGCCGAGCGGCTGTACCTCACAATACGCACCACACGGTTGGTCAGCCAACCTGCGGGCAGTTCGTCGTCTTCAAGTTCAGCAGCCTCTTTCAGCATCTGGACTGCCGGGTCGGTAATGAGAATCTTAGGTAGTAATTCCTTGGCGAGGCGGAGCGATCCATCTGCCTCGGTTTGAAGTAGACTCCAAGGCTCAAGGTAAGTCTCCTCCTCCTCGATGGAAATGAGTTCGTGATGGGGAACCAGATGATGGTTCAGGACATTGAATCGGTGATCTCCGGTAGGAATGTCGTCATCCTCGATTGCCTTGGCGGAGATAGTCACTCTACGCGAGCGGGTGCGCTTGCGAGTGCCCTGTTCGCGAATAATCTTCATCACACTCTCAAGTTGAGCATCCTCGGATTCAAGACTGAGTTTCTTACAGACATCCTTGGCGCTCATTTGCTTGATAGCATCCATATTGGCATCATCTGCCAACTTGTGGGCCAATTCCTCGGGAACACCCAACTCAATTAACCGCTTTTTTGTAGAACTTTTGACGACCATTTTACTACCCCCGCACCCACGTCAAACGCAGGACCCGGAGCCTGCCGAGAGCGGGCCTGAGGGGATTTGAACCCCCGGCCGTCCGGTTAAAAGCCGGATGCTCTACCTGACTAAGCTACAGGCCCATGGCTAGATGTGGGCCTACCGCCGACCGAGGGGGTGTTCAAAAACCTTGCGGCGAAGCATACGCCACGCTGAGGCCCTAACTAGCCATGGACCGGGGGTGACCGGTCACAATCCCCCCTCATACTCTATCGCCATAAAGGTGTCGCATTTTAGCGGCAAACTCATCCCCAAAGGCCGATTCAGTAGACCAGAGGGGTGTTTCATGACAATCGGGAGAGAGGCCAAATCGGCAAGAGGCGCGGCGTCCACCCACATGTGGAATAGTGAGGGCTTGCCCGAAATCCATCTACGAGTACCACCTACCGTCTACCCTCCCAAAGAGGACTCCGAGCTCCTCGATGAGGTCCTGAGACTATTGGGGCCAGGGAAGGGAAGAAGGCTGCTTGAGATCGGTTGTGGCAGTGGTGCAATTTCAATCTCAGCAGCGATGAGAGGATGGATGGTAGAAGCCTGTGATATCAATCCCCTCGCAGTAGCAGCCACAGTCGGTAATGCCGAAAATTGCGCGTGCTCTGACCGGCTGAAAGTCAGGGAAGGCGGTCCATTCAGCGGAAATGACGAGGGGTGGATCCCGCAAAGACCGGTTGACTTGATTTGTTGGAACTTACCTTATCTCGAAATTGAATCCGATGCTGAAAGATTGGGCCCCCTGGAAGAGGCGGGGCTACTGGATGCCCGTAGTCGCGATGAAGCAATGAGTTGCACAGACTCTCTGATTCAATCATTACTCAAGGCGCCACAAATCCTCAATCCTGCTGGAATTATTCTACTCGTGCATTCCGACAATAGCACCGGCGGAAATGTGCCAAGCAGTTGGCTTCGTGCAGGCTGGGCGAGCAGAGTCGTGCGCCGCCGCCAACTCGGGGGTGAGCAACTAATGGTAACAGCGGTTTGGAGGCCGTTTGAGGGAGTGGAGCCTGAGCACATGGATGTGGTGACCTCCACCAACGATCTGATTGTTGAATCATCCTGCCCAGTCGGAACTCTGCTCACAGCCAAATCGCAGACCAAAGGCCGTGGGCAGCACGGCAGAGTCTGGAAAAGCCTTGATGGGGCGTTCATTGGCTCATGGAGCATAGGTATAGAATCTATAAAACATGGGTCTGAAAGGCTACAAATCGGTGCAGCACTCGCTGTTGCAGACGCGGTCTCAGCAATTCTGCATGAACCGTTGCCATCGCAATGTTGGAAGTGGGCTCAGCGCTTGGTGAATAAGGGAGTTTTCATCAAGTGGCCCAACGATTTATGGATTTCCAACGATGGGGGGAATCGCAAAATGGCCGGTATTTTGGCCGAATCTCGTGGTAAAGGTGATTCGACCACGATTGCGCTGGGAATCGGCTTGAATCTGCAATCGTCTGAGCAGGATGCCTTTCCGGCTTCATCACTCAGTGAGGTTACAGATGAGTGCCTAGATAGATTGGAGTTCTCACGGATACTGCACGCCTCAATTGCAAGCCGGTTCGATGAACCATCGATTCTCGATTCATTCAGCGATGACGGGGTTTCCATATCGGCATGGGAACTGATGCGACCTCTGCTCAACACCGCTGTTGAACTTGAACGAGGCGACTTGTCCACCCCGGTCGAAATAGTTGGACTCACTGATTCAGCTGCACTATTAGTCCGCGATAATGATGGGGTGGTTCGATCCATTGCTTCGAACGAGAGCCTGCGATGGCTCGGACTTCATTCAACTGGTTCCTGACGGCCGCGCCACATGCCCCAGACAATCAGGAATGCACCGAATACTGAAGGGATGTATTCGTGTGGCACTGAACGGTTAACATCGGCCTCAAAGAAATACTCACCTTCACCATCGAAGACCACTCGGTATTCTCCTTGCGGTAGCGGGTCAGAAAACCTCACAGTCTCCACGTCCTTACCATCGAGCACATCCACGCGTATTGCATTGGACGGAATTACTCCATCCCAATCGCCACCTTCACTCTCAATGATGATTATCTCAAAACCATCGCACGTCGTACCATTGGGTATCATGCACGATTCAGCTTTGCCTACATCGATAGAGAGCATCGCATCCGATACACCGGTATGTACCAATAGAACCTCCTCGGCCCCATCCAACTCTTTGGTAACAGGCAGGGTCCACACAGCAATGAACACTGTGGACATCAGCAGGATGCCGCCAGCGAGCACTGCTAGATCCCATGTGGATACACTCGGTGCATCTCCTCCACCAGCCATAGGAGCGGCGAAGGGAAGCCCCCACATCAAGGGTGCTGATGTGACGATAGGTCACTCAACGCCTACGCGGCCGTCGAGGTCGCGAGATATCCATTCGCTCGCGCACCAATCGAATCTTGCCCGATGTGGTCACCGGCTCAAATAATTCGGACTCCTCCAACGCAGCCCTCCATTGAACATGGTCGGTCAATGGTACGCGGATGATTGCCCGTCCCGGAGTTGGTTGAGGGATGAAATCGAATAGTCTCCAACCTTCCGATACAGCACATTCTGCTAGAGCGACCTCAACCTGGTCGCGTTGTGAAAGATTGGAGGAAACATTGCAGCCTAGCCAGCGTCGTTTAGGGCGCTTCGCCTTGCTCAGTACAGGGGGCATGGCGAAGGGGCGATGGTCATCGACCTTAACAGCCGTGTCTCAGTCGGATAATCATGGCAGATGAGGGTGAGGACGCTCCAGAGGAAGGAGAAGATCCAGATGAGGATGATACTGATTTCTCTGAAGCCATTGATTCGGAACGCCATTTACACGAGTTGATGAGGGCTGAGGAGCCGGCTCGCCTTTCGGACCTGATTTTTACGCTGCTTTCACCGAAGACGCTGCCGCATCTGCTACTACTCATTCTAGCCACCGTCGCAGCACACATATTCGCTAGCATGGATAATGGATTGACCATCGGGATTGCAGTATTCCTCGGCTTCACCACCGGGTATGCACTCACTGCAATCCTGCAGAGATTTGACCTCATCTCAAAATGGAGTCGGTTTCCGGAGAGCGAGGAGCCGAGTGCCGGCATAGGTGATATGCTCCGCAAAGTTGTACTCGGAACAATTGCCTGTTGGCTGGTTCCCCTATCACTTTCAGTACCGGTGGCAGCGGTCATTCTGATGCTTCTCCACGGACCTCTTTCTGACTACGTGGAGCCAATAGCCATCGGAATCGGCGGGATGTTTCTGCTGTGGTCGGCAGGGCAGGCCTATTCCTTCTCCACTAGCACGAGGCTGACTCTCGACTCGTGGCTACCTCAATCAAAGCGTACTGACGGGAAGAAGGCGAGGACCAAGACGAGTGCTACCGCACACGTAACTGTCGTAATGGTCACCGCTGGAGTATTGTTTTGGATTATCATACTCGGCATGCGAGAAGATGGAATAGGATTCGGAGAAATCTTGGCAGCGCTCGGCTATCTTGTGGTTGTAGGTGGTGTGCAAGCCCTCGTATTATGGCGCACATCACAGACCCGCGCAAAGGTAGGACGAATCCGAGGAGTGGCCACTCGCGCCTACCTTTGGGGGCTAATTCTGCAACTGCTGGTCGCCTACCATCTGCTCGCAACTTGGCGCCGATTTTCCACAGGTGGATTCAGCATCAGTGTGGTTATCGAGGAATTGATACTGATGATTATCACCGTGATAGGTGCCATCTGGGGCATCTCAAGCACTGGCGTGCGCAAAGAAAGCGTGCTCTTCACTCGGGACAATGCGTTGTTCTGGGGCTTGTCGTTCGGATTTGGCTATGCAGCAACTATCTCGATGCTAGCAGCAACTATCTCTGCAACTGGTTCGCAAGCCTCACTTTCGGTAGCCATGGGACTCGGGCACGCTGTGACTGCTGCGACCTTGGTTTGGATTCACATCAGAAGACTTGAGTCCTTTGCAGATGGCCACACCCCCGAAGCAGGGGAGGGCGATGATGACGAGGGCTCAGAAGTTGACGAAGACGGAAACGGTTCAGATGACTGGGATGAGGCCGGGTGGAAAAGCCCGGATGACGTAGTCGATGACTCCACCTCAAGTATCCAAGGAGCGGACGTCGATTGGGAAGATGATGATGACGAGGAGATTGAACTCATCGACCTCGATTAATCATACCAAGCCCACTGCTATTTTTCGTGGGAGTCCTGCCACCACAGCGACGACCCGCATTCTTGTGTCAAGTTCAGGTGTGATGCGTGCGCCGATGATGACCTGAGCATCGTCGGAAAGCCCACGGGTGAATGCCTCGGCAACCTTCTCGACATGCTTGAGAGTCATGTGTGGACCACCCTCAATCTGTAGAAGGCAGCCACTGGCCCCACTGATTTCCATCGCAGCGAGGGGGGCTGAGCGTGCCCTCGCAAACAACTCGTCCGCCTCGTCACAGTGTCCTTCGGCAACCAACATCGTCGAGCCGCCTTCCTTTGAGATAATTGCTCGCAGGTCCATCAAATCGAGATTAATCAAACCGACCTTTGCGAGAGTGTGCATCAAACCCTCAGAGAGCTCTTCAAGCCATGCTGCACCTTGTGACCAGTCAACTCCCCGCTCCCTCGCCTGCCATGCCAGCCGGTCCAGTGACAATTCTACGCAGATATGGCTGACACTACGCAATCGGGCGAGACTCTCTTCGGCGATTTTTCGCCGCGCCGGTTGCGCCTCAAAAGGCATCGCAGCGACCGAGAGTACCATACAACCGGCCTGCGCTGCCTGCCTAGCAAATTCGACCGAGGCTCCCGAGCCAACGCCACCACCAAGGCCACACATGATCAGCACTAATTCAGCCGGTTCCAGAAATCTCTGCGTCAGCGGCATCATGCTGCGCATTCGGGCCTCGGCCAATTCAGGCAGGCAAGCACATCCCTCGTCACTGGGGTCTTCACCGAGAGAGATAGCATGTGCATGATGAGCATCTTGAATCGATGAATCGTCGGCGTCTATCAAAACCAAATCGACCAAACTCTCTGAGCGTGCATGGGCTCGCCTAGCCCATTGGCAACCCAAGCCACCCAAGCCAGCCACTAGCAGTTCTCCTTCGGCCACGACCGCTCAACATCCGTGGGGGGTCAATAGCATTCGCACTCAGTCACTGTCAAGATAACGTGCATAACGACGACGAGCGTCACGCGCCCATGCATTATCCGGCTCGATGGCGAGTACTCGGTCATAGTATTCCACTGCACTCTCGAATTCACTGAGATACTTGCCATACATATGGCCAAGATTGGAGAGAACCGGGATGCACTCAAAATCATGTTCCAACATCGCCAGCAGAATTCTCTCAGCCTCTGACAAATCCATCTTTTCCATTGCCGTCTCGGCGGCCTCAAGTTGTGTCAACTGCTCATCGCTGAGATGGTAAACATTCTTCCATACTGGGTCCCCCATTTGCTCACCACTTCCCGCGAAGCGGGGGCTTCACTTGATACTGGTGCCGGAGAAGTGCATAGTACAGCGGTGTTATTACGGGTTCAGGGAATGATTGTGACGATGGTGCGAATGGCCCACTGCGAACCCGTCACCACCGGGCCAGCAGGGAACGTTTATGGAGGGATTTCAGGTCGAGCAACTCACCATAGGTGAGGCTGTTCCATGTCGCATTCAGGAAAGGTGTTGTCGAAGCCCTTGTTGGCACTACTGGTTCTGCTGCTTTTGGCCGGCGCTACCGATGCAAGGTCATCGGGAATTACTGGAGATCAAGCGGAAGGCGATACAGATGTTGCCGTCAGCGGATGTACTTGCCATTCCAACAATGAGTTCGCTCCTGACGACAGCGTCACTCTGATTCTAGATGGTGTGCCATATTTCTGGTCAGAGGGTACAACCTACCAGTTGATGATTCAACTAATCGGCGGCCCAGAGATGGATACCCACTCCAATACCGGTGGGTTCTCGATGAAAGTCTCTGAAGGGACTCTGGGGCCGGGTGATGGCTACGAATCCTTGGTTCAGAATGGAGATGAGACCGATACTCTGACTCATACTTCAGCAGGGGCTAAGACCGAAGACAGGACTTGGCATATCACTTGGACTGCACCAGCATCCGGCAGCGGTGATGTGACCTTTTGGCTTGCTGGTAACGCTGTGGACGGCGATGGCGCACCTGCAGCCCCGGATGCATGGAATCGTATCGCATTCTCGCTTTCTGAAGGTGAGGACACCGGTATGACTCAAGCTCACTACAACAGCAATGGTGAGATCGAGCCGCAGGCTGCGGGTGGCGACGAAACCAACCTTCACGAGATGGGGGCTGTATTCCGTGCCCATTGGCTCGGTCTTCTCGGATTCGGCGCAGTGATTCTAGTGATATTGTTCTGCGGATTCTTCCTCCGCTACGGGTTCAGCAGCCACTACGGCGGCCGAACTAACCTACTCAAACTCAGGATGAAGCACCTGCGAAGGGGGGACCAGTTGTGAGCGATGACATCGTGATGAGGCTGCTCAAGCAGGTCAAGTCCGGTGAGGTCTCCATTGAGGATGCTCGCACGATACTTGAAGGTGTGAAAATCTCAGAGGATGAGTACATCGCAGCAGTGGACCACGGCGTCTTCGACGAACCAGAGGCTGGTGCGATTGTCAGGTCTACTCTGTCATCGTCATCTGATTCTTGGTTAGTTACCATGGTCTTCGTCTGGGGTTTGGCTTGGACCCTATATTGGTCCGGCTCGCTATCATATGGTCTGATCAACGGTTGGGACCAACAGTTGCTCTCCCTTGAATTGGCGATGGTTTTCTCAACTCTCATCATCATGGGTGTCGTATACCTACGTTGGGTAATGCCCGACACTGTCCTCGTCAAGTATCGTAGAAACAAGTTCATCCCCGAGAATGACCCAGAAGGTTGGGTAGATTACAAGATATGAGGTGAGAAGAAATGGCGAGGCAATTCCGACTCCGACCAGCACCCGGTGCCGCTATGGATCGCGGAGAAGGTGAAGGTGTGAAGACACTGGACCGTCGCCTGTTCATGAAATACGCACTCAATACCGCTGGTGGAGTAATTGCCATGGCTAGCCTTGGAACCATTGGATTCGCCTCCCTGCTGATGGGCGCTGACTCAGGGTCTGGAGGCGACGCCGGTGTCCGATTCTGGGTTCCGAAAGGGCAGGAAGATACAGTCTGGTTCGGCTCACTGCACCTAGAGGTGATGACAAAATCTGTATTCCAAGCACAGGCAGCAACTGCCGTCACTGGCATGTCAGGTGCCCAAGGTGTTTGGAATGGGCTTCCGGTGAATGTGGTCTATGTGCCTCACGAGGAGAACAAATCGTCAGCAGTTTCTGAGAACAAGCCGCGTCTGCAGTATGGTGAAGGCTATGACGCGGCCGGGGCCTACATCGGACACGGTGAGGAGATGGTAGGAACTGTGTTTGAGCCACACGATAACCTACTGCTCATCTTCAGCCGCTGTCCGCATCTATGCTGTATCCCGGGTTGGCAATTGGTCTCCCGCGCCGAGACCGCTGACAACTGGCTGCCAGGTGGTGTCGATTCCGGCGGCAACAAACTATTCTGCATCTGCCATTCCAGCCGTTATGACCCAACAATGCTTGAGGTGAATAGGAACCGTAACCGTTCCAATGGCACGTTATTCGATTATTTCGGCATCAGGAGGACTGGCGGGCCAACGCCGGTGGGGATGCCATTGATTCCCTTCGAAATCAAAGGTGACGTCATCGAGGGAATAACTGACTACATGGATTGGTACACATATTGCGATTGAGGGGGAGAAATGCTACAGGTTTGGTTTCTAGGATTGTTTATCGCCATCATCACGGTGATTGTCGCCTTCACTCTCCGCAAGGAGAATGAAGAAATGCCGCGCAAGGAAATACTGCGCGCTGTTGAATCGACTGGAAGACTGGGTCTAGTGGAGAAGTCCTTCCTTTGGGTATTCTCTTGGCTTGATACCAGATTCCGCATCCAAGATTATTGGGCGATGAGTCGCGATTCTTACTATAGCATGCATCGCCAGATGCCTCTCACACACGCTGAGAAATACAAATTGCGAATCATCTGGTATTGGTATCCACTATACTGCCTCGGTGGAATCTCATTCATCGCATTCATCATTCTAATCATCACCGGCACCGTCCTCGGTATCTACTACGTCCCCGGAGGACAGGGTGACCCAACTCCGGCATACCAAAGCATGGAGTACATCATGACCAAACTGCCATTCGGCTATATCATGCGCTCACTGCATCATTGGGCAACCCACTTCATGGTCGCATCAGTATTCCTCCATATGTGCCGAGTTTACTTCACCGGCGCATACCGCAACCCTCGTGAATTGAATTGGCTCATCGGCGTTGGGCTGATGTTCTTCACCATCTTTTTCGGATATTCCGGCTACCTATTGCCGTGGGATGCTCTCGCATTCGGCGCAGCCACCATCGGCATCAACATGGCCAACTCCACCCCATTGATTGGAGGCTGGGCAGCCAACCTGATGTTCGGTGGAACGTCGCTGACCTATCAGGCGGTGACGAGAATGTATTTCCTACACGTATTCATCCTACCTGTGATAGTTACGGCACTGATTATCATCCATCTGTTCATCGTCTGGGTACAAGGAATCGCGGAGCCGCATTGATTGAGGTGAATGAATGGGATTGATGGAAAACCTTGGCCGTATCGCGGACACTTATGTTCGCGAGAAGGACAGACTCGTTGACCACGAAAAAGAGCGGCGACGAGTTTTCACCGGCCATGCGTTCTGGCCACATGAGGCAGTACGGGACACAATCATCTTCGCAGCCATTATGGCGGTGCTCAGCTTCTATTCGTGGATTATCCCACCACCACTACACAGCGCAGCCGACCCGTTCGCACAAGCTGGTTTCGTGTTCCCTGACTGGTATGTTCTATTCTCCTACGGGTACCTTCGCTGGGGCGAATACCTCCCTCAATTCGATATCCCTGCGGGCCCGATTGGCGATTTCTTCGGCCAGCCAGTCATCGCTTGGAACGCTGGCTGGTGGGGTGCATTCATCACAGGACTACCAGTCGGAATCCTTGCCCTGCCTCCATTCCTTGGCGGACGGGAAAAGCGTGGTGTCGAGGACCCGTGGTTCGCCACCGCGGGTGCAGTCTACCTTGCCCACGTCTGGTTCATCTCGGTATTTTCAATCAACATCTTCCTCGAGATCTACTCAAAGAATCGAACGGATTTCTGCACATTGAATCCGCACTATGGCCTGTCGTGTGGCGTGCGTGAGCCTTGGTTAGCGGAAGTCTTCAATTCAATTCCTTGGGTGTTAACAGGGATTTTCTTGTGGGTGGTCCTGTATTTGGGCATTAGATGGTTCCTTGTGAATTCCATTGGGGCTAGAACAACTCCAGGAATGGGTAAACAGGTCGCTTTTGGAACCCTGATTATCACCGTTCTTCTTCTCAGCGTGACTTGGCCAGTGTACGAAGATGGATTCTGGGACATGAAGGGCTTAGGCGCAATGGATGATATCGAGACGCTTGAGGAGTTACGTGGACAGCCATCTGACTCATTGGTATTGATTGAGGAGGGGGACCAATGGGCGGCCATGGCTGCGCTTTGCCTCACCCATGAAGAGTCAATATCCAATAGCGCGTGGGATAGCAAGCAATTCACCGGTTCAGATGCAGTAAGCAGAGACGATTACTGCCTACTACCTGCTGAGAATTGGCTCAACTGGGGTATATTCCAACCGACGCAATTCCATATCATCGACTTTTTGGACGCAAATAATCACCAGCAAGTATCTTCTGGAACGAATGCAGTTGAAGGTGAGTGGCAAGTTGCTGGTAATGCTGACGGCTCCGCCGTAGTCATCAATCAGGCATGGACAATGAAAATCGAGGACTTCGGACTTGATTCGGTCTATGTTGATTGGATCTGCGCACATCGCACCTCAGTCCGAGGCGTCGGTGAATCTGATGCTACTTTCGTAATCAGTCAGGGCAATGATGTCATTCTTGAGACCTCAACTTGTTCCAGTGGCGCCCTGAAACTGCCTAGCGGCGATTACGAGGTCGCTTACAGCGTGACCTACACAGATGTCGACGATAGCGTGGATGTATTCGCCTCCAGCAGAGTCTCCGCTTACCAGCCTCTGCTCATCGGAGACGACGGGATTGCGATTGACCGCACTGACGCGTTGAATCTCTCCACTGCGGGAATCCCACAGGATGTGGAGGGACTTTCAGCATATATGGTCGAGAACCCGACCTTCCACAAGAATCCGAAGAGCCTTGATGCAAAACTGATCTACTCGTTGTTCATACCCTGTTTGGGCGTCGGTGCAATCGTCTACATGCTGATGCGAGGCATGGCGAGAGGATACGAGTATGAGATGAACAAGTGCTACGGCTGCGACCTCTGTGATGATGCGTGTCCAGTGAGACTGTTCAATGCTGGTGACAAACTGAATATCATTTACAATACGTGGAATAACGAACACGACGGGGTTCCGATGTACTCCTGTCTGACCTGTTCTGCTTGTACAAACGCCTGTCCACAGTTGGTTGACTACGACTCCTATGTTGACATTCGACGCAGTCTGGTCGTCGGTGGCCCACCTGCCGCCAATATACCTCACACCGTGCTGCAGGCAGTTCTAGCAGCGGAGGCAGAGGAAAGTTCGGATGAGCAGTTTATCTCGATAGACGAATACCCAATCAGCAGCAACATCGGCTACTACCCCGGATGCGTGGACTATTTCGACCAAGAAATGGTATTCAGTCACGTGAATGAGGGCGAGATGAATCTTGGCGACTCCACCACCGCTGCATTCACTCTTTTCGAGGAGATGGACGTCGATGTAGCATATCTCGGGCGCGACTTCCTCAAATGCTGCGGCCACGACCAGAAGTGGCAGGGCATGACCGAGGTCTTTGAGAAATTGAAGGCTTACAACCAGAAGAAGATACTCGATAGCGGAATAGACACACTGGTCAGCAGTTGCGCAGAGTGCTTTCACACCTTCGCCCGCGATTATGAATTGGAAGGAATCAAGGTCATGCACACCACCGAATTCCTACAGGAAAATGGATTCGATATGGAATTGAAGACTGAGGAGGATGTGACTGTCACCTACCACGACCCATGTCGTCTTGGACGACAGATGAACATCTACGAAGGACCCAGAGACCTTGTCAAGGCTGTTGACGGAGTCAAGATGGTCGAGATGGAACACAACAAGGAAGATGCGTTGTGCTGTGGTGTCTCCAGCATGATGTCGTGCAACGAGAACAGTCGTGGGTTGCGTATACAGCGCTTCGAGGAGGTTAGGGCTACGGGAGCTGATATCATGCTGACATCGTGCCCCAAGTGCGTCACCCACTTTGAATGCCTCAAGTTTGAGGGTGACCCTCGACATGACTTCGAAATACTGGATGTGGTCTCTTTCTTGGCCCGTCAGGTCGAGGCAAAGACGAGGACTGTTGATGACTAGTCGGGAGGAGATGGAGACGCGCCGCGCCGCGCAAGCCATACGCATCCGTCTATCGCTAAATGAGATGCGCACTGGTCAACGCGAGAAAGTGAAAGGCGGACCAGGAACTGTTGCCTTTGTCAAGGAGGAGTTGTGCATCGGCTGCGACCAATGTACCATCGTGTGCGATGACGATGCCATCGAGTTGTATGACACACCACTTGCAAGCCCGATAATGAAAGTAGACGTTAATCGTAAGGCGAAGATTCTACGAGAGCCATGCACCGGGTGCAGGCTGTGCGTTCTAGCCTGCCCAACTGATGCAATCACCATGATTGACAGGTGAACCAATACGTTGAAGCGAAGGGCACGAGGAGTTGAGGGACATGAGTGAAGGGAAGGCAGACCCGGTGCGCTTCGGAGCGGAATTCGGTCCCGAGAGTGTGACTGGAAGCACTACTGGCGTCTCACTTTCAACATTCAAACGCCTAGTTTGGATTTCCAATATCGGTGGGCTATGCCTACTTGCAGTAGCCCTTGAGATGATTATCAAGTACAATATGTTCTGGTGGGGACTAGCCGCCGCCATTGCTGGAGTAATCGTCGCTCTATTCCCATCAAATTACGAAATCGTCGGCATGGATGAAGTTCCGGATATGGCCGAAGAGTCGAAGGACTCCACCACCGAAGATTAGCCATGGGCCGGTGTGCTGTCGATACCCCGTTGGGCAGAATGGTGCTGACCGCCTCTGCGCAGGGCCTTACCCGCATCGAATGGTCGAATGAGCAGGTTCGTCCGACGAGCAACCCTCATCTGGACAATGCAACTGCATGGGTTGAGGGCTACTTCATTGGGGATCCCCTGCCAACACCAACCCTCGATGGGGCGGCGCTTACCAAATTCCAATTCAGAGTCTGTACTACTTTGATTGAGCACGCTCCATACGGCAAAACCACGACTTATGGCGACCTTGCGCGTGCTTCAAAATCCCCCGGTGCGAGCAGAGCAGTAGGCTCTGTGATGGCGCGGCAGCCTTGGCCACTATTGGTGCCATGCCACCGGGTTTTGAAGTCGGACGGGGGGCTGGGGAATTATTCTGCAGCCGACGGTGCAATCACCAAAAAATGGCTGCTGGAACATGAAAGTCAGTGAAAACTCACTTCACTGACTGCGCCTCGGTACCCATACCCAACATGGCTAATTCAGCGACCAGCATATGCCAACTGGATATTCGCGAGGTAAAAGTTGCTTCTTCCATATCACGATGTGCAATGAAAGTCGAAGAAGGAGAGTTCAGATTGGACATCTCACCCTTCTTCGCATTGGCGCGATAGAACCAAGCCAGCGCCTTGCCATTTGCACAATATGCTACCGGCTCGACAACCATGTCATTCCATGACAACGAAGATGGAATTCCTTCCTGTAGCAGGAAATCTTCAGCCGTCATTCCGCCCTTGCCATAACTGAGACGCTTCATCTTACGATTGGACAACTCGAGCAAATCCTGTCCAGAGGTGATTTCTAGAATGCCTAGTCCATAGGTGCCTGCATCATTCTTGACGAATAGTGTAGGCTGCCCGGTGATTCCATACTCGTCGTACTTCTCTTGCAGGTGCTTGAGGAACTCATCGACTTCGGCGGCGAGCAAGATGCGGCAGGTGTCCTTCTCAAGGCACTTGTCTTCTGAAACAAACCAATGGGTGCCAAGCAGCCACGGGTCGACGTCGAGTATTGCTGCAATCTCATCAATGAAAGGCTGCACTGCGCGGAAGTGGTCAGACTTGCGCCGTCGGTGCCAACCCATCTCCACAGGCGGTAGAATAGGTACTCCGAGGTCAGGTAACGCGGCTTCGGTCAAGTCATTGTTGAGCAGGACCAAATCGGGTGTCGCTCCAGCCACATCAATGCCATCTTCGATTGTTGTCTCGTGCAAACTCAGTGAGCCATTCAGCCCCTCGACGGAATCAATACCATTGAGTTCAGGGTTTCCGACGGTGATAGCATAACCTTGCTCGCTGAGCAAACGCACCAATGTTCTGAGATTCTCCACATAGCCTGCATTTCGCGTATGTGATTCAGGATAGATGTGGATGTGGTGGATATCGCCATGCGCGCGGATAGCATCGGAAAGGTGCTCGCCCAATCGGTCAGCGTCGGATGCATCAAGGTTGTTGAATCCGGCAGGATATTGATTTGCATCTACTACGGCCACCTTCCAATTTGCATCTCGCACATCCACTGACCCGTACACTGGAACTGCAATACCAGCGCGCTTTTCTGCGAACCAATCGGATATTTCCTGCTGATGAGAATCAATACGCGATTGCAGCGCAGAGAGCAGGTCCGGCCCTTGGTATTCCATTACTCAACATCCTCCAGAAGTTCCATTAGGTCTTTGCCGTGACGGCCAACGCCTCCGTCAACCAAATGAAGCGAACGGAATAGTCGCAGTCCAATTGAGATGTCCGGCTGAGACTTCAACATCGGCTCAAGGGTTGGGATGTCGCTGGCGTATTCAACAGCGTGTCCTGAGAGTTCGTTCAGTAAATCATCGATCATCGTAGGTGATGTCGCGCGGCCAGCAGCCATCTTTGGTCGCTGCACGATGGATTTCGGCAGTGCTGTCAGGTTGGCTGCCGCTCGTAGAGCTATCTTCTCACGCGGCTGGTCTACCCTCAGATGGATCGGCAATCGGTGAGATGCTTCACGATGTGAGGTGCCAAGGAAAGGCACTCGCACCTCCAATCCATGTGCCATTGAGTGCCTATCGACCAGCCGTAACTGGAAATTAGTCAGCTGCCCATGGTCCAATTCGTATTGCAGAGTAGTGTGCAGGTCTGCGAATACCTCGTCAGGGATGTGGGATGAGCCGGTCCAGGGTTGGGCTGGACCGGTGGGGCCAACATCTGCTCCTTCAAGCAATGCTTGTGCCGCGGGGTGGTCAACCGACTGCAATCGTGAGCGGATGAGGTTTCGATGTTCAGCCAGATTCTGGTAGCGTGGGTAGCCGCCGTGCAATTCATCTGCCCCTTGACCACATAGCCCCACGGTCACGTCTTCTGCCATTCGCGCGAATAGTGGTTGGAAAAACAGCACCGTCAAATCGAGGTCCTCACCAAACCATGACAGGTCGGGAAGAGCCTTCCAGAACGAGTCAGCAGCCAAAATGTGTTGATGATGTGGTATGTCGAGGGTGCTTGCAACCTCCTCAGCCGCTAACCAATCGGGATTATCCTCAGATTCTGCCACTGTCCAGCATTCTGGCAATGGTTTGCCAGCCATCTCTGACGCTTTGTGTGCGAGGGCGGCAACCATGCTGGAGTCAAGGCCTCCCGAGAGCACTATTCCGACCGGAACATCGGACATCAAGCGGTCGGCAAGCGAGGAGGTGAGGCTTGCCAGCAATTCCGACGCTTCAGCCTCGGAATCCCAATGCGATGAAGGTCGTACTTCATCACGGCTATATCGCGCAACGCCAGTCAACACAGCGCGACCATCAGAGTCGAATCGCCAAGTCTCGACCGTCCCGGGCCGTACTTGCCCCACACCGGCAAACAATGTCGTATCGTCCAATGGATATTCGAAGGCTAATCGTGCTACTAAGGCTGCTTCATCAAGCACTGGAGTATACTCTGGATGAGCGCAGAATGCTTTGGCCTCGCTGGCGAATAACAGGGCCCCTGAGTCAGTTATCGTACGCAGAAGCGGTTTGACACCCAAAGGGTCACGCGACAGTACCAACTCCTGATTGCGAGCATCCCATAGGGCGAATCCCCAAATGCCGTCCAACCTCGAAATCCACTCCACATGACGTTCGGCAGGATTCCCTGACTCACCATGCCCTGCGCTCGCCCTGACCCATCCTACCATACTGGATGATTGCAGAGGCTGAGGCACTTCCAAGGCAGCGCTGATGGTAGCGGCATGTGCAGCCAAGATGGCTTCGGCATCTCCTGAAGTTCGCCACGGGTAGGACGGCTGCTCAGTGCGAATCGAGGAAAAATTGTAGATTTCTCCATTCTGAATCAGGGTACAGCCGTGGTCAGAATGAATCGGCTGGTTGGAGCCGGCTATATCTACGATGGAAAGTCGGGAATGTCCAAAGCCGATGCTGACGTCATTCGATGCCGATGCTGACCATGAACGGCAGCCATCTGGACCGCGGTGAGAAAGGCTGGCTGCCATAGCCGAAGCGATGCCACCTGCATCCGACTCCGAGCCCAGCAGACCTGTGATACCACACATCGGTGACACCTTCTGCCCCGCTCATATCAACCCGATGTCGCAAAGCCCTGACGACAAGTAGTGCGGATTCACCAGAACATGACGCCGATAATCAACAGTGCAATCATCGATGCAACATAGACGAAGACGTAGGTGCCCTGAGACGGGGCGTCATCGGTCAATGGTCCTGTATCCTCATCCATGGTGACGCTCACCTGTGGGCACTTTGTAAATCTAGCGAGGCACCTTGTTCACTGTATGCACAATCAAAGGAAGGGCAGCAGCAAGATAGTTGCAGCCAACGGTATCAGTAACATCGTGGCATTGTCATCAATCCACTTCAGTTTCGGCCACTCGGCTGCAACCGTCAGTGGTGGCATGATGAAGCAGAGCCATAGCGGTGTGCCGACCAGATACCAACAGCAAATCCAAACCGCGAACACGACTGCTGTTCCTCCTGCAGCAACATGCTTCGCCTGCATTCTTGCCCTGCGCATCTCACCCAATGCAGGGTCACCGAAGGCAAGTGAGGCGATCAGTGGGTAACCAAGCCATCCGTGGGCAACACCTTGTGGATGATGGGGCTCGAGGACAATCATGGTGATTACTACCGATATCACACCCCAGAACAGTGCGCTGACCTGATGAGCCTCGTATTCCCTTTGCCCAATCACCGTGATGCCATATTTGAGACGGAACGCTTCCACAGCGGCATAAATCAATCCGACCAATGCAGCAAATTGGGTAGCATTGTCGAGGTGTAGAATATCTGCAACCTGCTGTCCGTACTCGTAGTATATCCAGGCAATCAGGGCTATACTGATATGAATTACTCTGCGGAACCAGTGACCGTATGAGCCGCCTACGCTGTGCTTGGTGTGGTCTGGTTCATATTCGATTTCCGCCATTGCATCAATCCCTGTCATCGAGGAGGTCTTCGATGACCTCCCTTACGTTGGCCTCGCCGGTCTCGACGGCCTTCAGTGCATCGGCCCAACCCGGGTGCGAAAGCAGTGATTCAGTCCAAGCAGCCAGCAGCCGCTCGCGAGCTCGCGCACTCGTCGCACCACGTGCGCTGGGCAATTCGGCGAGGGCTTCGACCAATTCCGAGATGCCGTCCCCAGTATGGGCGGAACAGAGTATGACTGGCGCACCTTCGTCTGTCTCTGAGAGTTGCAATGACATGCGGATATCCTCGGCAGTCTTGTCAGCGCCATCTAGGTCGGATTTGTTGACGGCAACAATATCTGCCAATTCCATCACTCCGGCCTTCTCAGCCTGCACCACATCTCCGCGGGCCGGTCCTTCAACCAGCAAGATGCGGTCGGCTACGGCGATGATGCGGACCTCGGATTGGCCAGCGCCAACCGTCTCAACGATGATGTGTGAATAGCCTGCAAACACAAGTGCATCTAACATTCCATCAATGCGAGCCGGCAAACCTCCCGGGAGGTTGCGTGTTGCTATAGAACGGAGATATACGGAATTACCCTCGTCGACAGAAGACATACGCATCCGGTCGCCAAGAAGCGCACCACCACTGACTGGTGAGGATGGGTCGACTGCGAGAATCGCAACTTGTCCACCTTCATCGACCCAAGCCTTGACCAAACGGTCGACCAAGCAGGATTTGCCGACACCCGGTGCCCCAGTTACGCCGAGAACCTTCCATTGTGTGGGGGAATAGTCGCGTATCGGGATGTGTTCCGCAAGGTCCTCGCCACGCTCGATTGCGCTCAGCAACTTAGCAAGAGCGAGTCTCTTACCTGTTGCCGCCTGTGCACACAACGACTCAAGAGTCGACATTCGTCACCTCACTCGCTTCCCCAGCGCCAATCAGAATCTGAACCGACGCCGTCGCTCTCACCATCTGAATTACGGCGGATTATCTCATCTAGGAATCCTTGCATCTCTCCGGAAGTAGTGCCGGGGCCGAAAATAGCCCGCATACCTGAGCCATACATCTCATCACGGTCATCTTCGGGAATGATTCCACCACCGAATACAATGATGTCCTCAAGCCCGGATTCTCGCAGAAGTTCGCAAACTCTTGGGAAAAGGTAACCATGTGCTCCAGAAAGGCTGGATAAGCCCAATACCTGAGCATCCTCATCGGTGCAAATACGAACTATTTGCTCTGGTGTGCGCCGTAATCCGGTGTAAATCACCTCATGGCCAGAATCGCGCAGAATCCTTGCTACGACCTTCGCACCCCGGTCATGCCCGTCTAGGCCGGGCTTGGCGATGACTATGCGCAGCGGAGCGTCCACACCTGTGGCAGCCAAAGGCTGACTTTCAACCCCACGCCCAATAGACGGCAAAATGAGCCCCCTGCGGGGGCTATCTTCATGGGCGGGCCTCTCACACGGGCAGGTGAGGCCAATGAAGTCAGCAGACAAACGTCTTGGGGACCTGCGCAAGCGCAAGGCCCAGTCAGAGGCCGGCGGTGGCACAGATAGAGTGCAAGCACAGCACAATCGCGGCAAGATGACTGCTCGCGAAAGGGTGGAGGCTTTGCTTGATGATGGCTCCTTCCAAGAAGTCGATGCATTGGTCGAACATCGCTGCAATGACTTCGGAATGGACCAGAATGTAATCCCTGGTGACGGAGTAGTCTGTGGACACGGTACAATCGAGGGTAGAACGGTGCACTGCTTCGCACAGGACTTCACAGTTTATGGCGGAAGTCTAGGTGAGATGCACGGCCTAAAGATTTGTAAAATACTCGATATGGCGCTGAAATCAGGGACACCAGTAATCGGCATGAATGATAGTGGCGGCGCCCGCATTCAGGAGGGAGTCGCTAGCCTAGGCTCATACGCCGAGATCTTCTTCCGAAATGTCCGTGCCAGCGGAGTGATTCCGCAAATCAGCGTCATTATGGGGCCATGTGCAGGTGGTGCGGTATACAGTCCGGCAATTACCGACTTCATCATCATGGTCGACAAAACCGCACACATGTTCATCACCGGCCCTGAAGTAATCAAAACGGTGACCAACGAAGATGTATCCTTTGAGGAATTAGGTGGGGCAATGACACACGCTAGCAAGTCCGGAGTCACACATTTCACTGCTGATGACGATGAAAGTGCTGTCGACCTTGTGAGAGAATTGGTCGCCCTGCTACCTTCGAATAATCTGTCTGAACTTCCACACAAAAGCACTGCTGATTCAGCCGACAGAGACTGTGACTCACTTACCAAGGTGATTCCTGAAGATTCATCCAAACCCTACGATGTGATAGATGTCATATCTGGAATCGTCGATGATGGGGCATTTCTCGAAGTGCAGGCCGACTATGCGCAGAATATCGTGGTTGGATTTTCTAGGCTCAATGGACATACCATCGGCGTGGTTGGCAATCAGCCGAAAGTGCTGGCTGGCTGCCTCGATATCGATGCCAGCACCAAGGCTGCTCGATTTGTCAGGTTCTGTGATGCGTTCAACATCCCACTGCTGACCCTCGTCGATGTTCCCGGATTCCTTCCCGGAGCAAGTCAGGAGTGGGGTGGCATAATCAGGCACGGTGCCAAGTTGCTCTATGCATATTCTGAGGCGACAGTGCCGAAGATGACTCTGATTCTGCGCAAGGCATACGGCGGCGCATACGACGTGATGTGTTCTAAACACGTGCGCTCGGACTACAACATTGCATGGCCGGGCGCAGAACTTGCGGTCATGGGTGCAGACGGCGCAGTACAGATTATCCATCGCAGGCGTATTGAGAATGCAGGCAATCCAGAAGAGGAGCGGCAGCGACTGGTCGATGAATACACCGACCGATTCGCCAATCCATACCAAGCGGCAGCCATGGGTTACATCGATGATGTCATCG
>CAUZSM010000014.1:0-23856 GCA_963582685.1 Candidatus Thalassarchaeaceae archaeon
CCACTCGCAGATGGACCGATGAATTGATGATACGCGCTGAGATCTGGATCTTCTGAACGGAACATCAAGTTGAGTTCATCATTACCAGAGATACGTGCTTGCTGCACCAACTGCGTGATGTCCCATGAGTACCAATTGGAGCCAGTAACATTCACAACATCGATTGGGAGGTCAGCGTCTTGGCTACCACTCGCTCCGCTATTCTGCCAGCCCAAGCCAGTTCTGCATAGATTCCAAGTTGCAGTAGCATTCCAATCACAGTGAACGGCCTGAACGGAGACTGGAGTCAGGACTGCGTTTCCAGCATTTCGATACATCTCAATGGTAGCATGTGTGACCTGCCAAGGTTCAGGTATTGGTACTTGTGAGATATCAACTGTCAACAGGCTGCGCCATTCATACCCGTTGGCGGAACAAAATCCGCCTGATGGAGAATAACCGACATACATGAGTGACTGTGCCGTGTTTGGTAGGCATTCATCCAATCCAGTGGCTGAATAGATGTTGTAGTCACCAGTAGTGGACGATGCAGAGCCTTGTTTCAGGTTGACCCAAGCATGAGTTGAGTTGATTGTTCCACTGATTTCGTTGGGGATGATGAACGTGCGAGTACTGCTGCGTGCTCCCAACATATCGTCGCTGATTGGTTGCACGAACCAGCGATGAACCTCATCGATTTCCATATCGCTGGTCGGGGTCCACTCCATGTTTGCAACGTCGAATCCTTGATCGACTCGACTATCATGAATAGTGAATCCATCTCGCTCATCGTTGGTATCATTGTAGAAGAACAGGCGCCAATCAGTGATGCTTGAGGAAGTAGCGTGAGACCAGTTCAGGGTCGGCATCTGTGAGGATAGGAGCGCTGGTGGCTGACTGGTATCCCAGATTAATTCTCCATCTGCAGGACTTACCAGTGAAGCGGCCGTAGTCACGGCGCTGCCAGAACCGTTGCGCCAACGCATTGTCATATGTGGATGGGTATTCTGCCAGGGATAATCTGATGAAGCGAAAATAATCGATTGACTTGATGATGGGTCAACACTCAGCATCAACGAAACATCGTGCTCTCCTCGAGCGATTGCGCCCTGCACGATTTCAGTAACATCGAGGTCAAGCCAGACGCCAGCGTCTGTATCACTGCTCACATCGATGAGACCGCTGCGGTCAGCAGCACCAGCCCCACCGGGCGACGACCAGTTGTTTGAACCGTCATAGGTAACACCAGTTGCCGACTCATTCCAATCCTGCAATATCTCGTGCACAGAGACTCGCGGGTCAGTGGAGTTGTTGGCAATCACGTATATTGAGAATGTAGCACCGATTAGACGTGCACCAGTTGGATGAGGTATGCCATCCTGTCCGTCGATGGGCATGCTAATCAGAGCATTGGCTGGCCCTACTCCACTCGCGAACATCCAGTGTTCACCAGCATGGCTATCATTACGAGCACTGGCAAGACCGGTGACCCAAGTATCGGAGAATTGTGGAAAATTATCCGAAGGCAAGATTTGCTCTGGCCACATCTCAAATTCATAAGTGTCGGTATCAATTTGGACGCTGGTGAGGTCAGGAATGACAAAGTCCGCTACTGCAGACCAATTTCCAACTTGTCCGGTCGAGGTCAGTCCACGAACACGCCAATACCAGACTTGGCCATTGTCGAGAGCAGTATCAATCGATAGAGAACCACCGCTGAACAGGCTACTATTGCCCCACGAGGTGTAATGACGCATTTCGGCCGAATCCATTGTTCCAATTCCGTCGATTTGTACTTCCCAGCGGTCGGCGGGAGGAGTACCAGAAGTATTCCATGTGAAAGTCGGGGTTTGGTCGACCGCGAAGGTCACATCTCCTGAGAGTGTCCATTCACCGTTACTCGGACTCAGACCGATTGGTGCTACGGGCACACTGCTAGAGCCGTTAGTATAGACAAGCACCAGTTCGGGGCCGTTGGCTCCTTGCTGATTGTCAGAGAAGAGAACTGCGGCTGTGCTACTGCCTGTGATGATGAAGTTGGCTGGCAATCCCCAACGTGCAGACTTCTGCAGCGCGGAGGTCACATTCCATTCATACCAAGTTCCATCGGCAGAAACCGTGGTTATATCTAGGGCTTGAACCCGCTCAGTACCACTTGCTCCAGCCCCATTCCAAGAATTAGTGCCGTCGTAGGTATTCCAATTCGCAGCACCCGGCTTCCAGTCCATCTCTTGACTCTCATGGACGGTGATTGGCACGCCTTGTGAAAGTCCACCTTGTGGGTCTGTGCGCAGACGAAGTGTGGCCGACACAACAGCGAGTCCATCAGGGAGTTTGTGCGTCTGAAGTTGACAACCGAGCAAGCCTACTTGTGTACTTGAGACGATGATATCAGATGACTCGAAATTGGACGAATTGACTGTGCCACCCTCGATATAGGTATCACCACAGTTGGGGCTCTGAATTACCAGATTCCCCCCGCTGCCATTTCCATGCTGATAGCGAAGTTCATGCTCGGAGTTGCCCAGATAGGTCGAGTTGACCATCGTTGTGAAGAAACCCTCAGTATTGAATGGGCCACGCTCATCATCCGAACTGACAATTTGTATTCGCCACCAAATCTTCTCACCCCATGGCACATTCCATGAGGATGGAACGGTGTAGGTTCCAGCATTCAAGTTGAAGCCGCCGTCAACCCTGCTGTCAACAATCGTAGTGATTGAATGATACGGTTCACCGCCGTTGGTGGCCATTTGAATAATCACGTCGTTATTGCCAGCGGTAGTAGCATTCCATGACAGAGTAGGGGTGACGGTACTGCTTAGATTCCAGTCCGTCATCTCCCACGATGCATGACCACTATTTGGCGACACTTCTACAGGAGCAGGCGTTGCGACACCATTGCCCCAATTGTATGTGAAATCGAGGTGCGGTCGATACGAGATGGGTTCTGAGCCACTGGCGAATTCAACCCACTCCCCAGGTAGACCTTCTGCGCGAATCAAGAAGTCGATGTCATCTGAGCGGCCATCCCAGAGATACTGTTGCAACCAAGTGGTCACATCAAAAGAGAGCGTTGAGTAGGATTGGTTTCCATCGACGCCTTGGACGAAGTTCTCCGAGACCTCAAAACCACCTCCGGACCAAGGGTTTCCGTTTCCGTCGTGGGTCCAGTTCAATGTCTGGTAATCCGGGGCCGACAGAGGGTCCTGAATGAAGGCTGAGACGATTGCCTCGCCATTCCTTCCTGTTCGACGCAAGTTGAGAGAAGCATCCAGAATCTTTGCGTCGTCGTGCAGTGCTACGGATCCCATATTGACTCGAATATGGATTGCTGCATCAGCAATACTACTGTTATTGGAGTTCCCAACAAGCATGCGCGTGTCATCGTAGCCGTTGAACGATGTGTTGCCACTGGTAACCCAAGTATCGTGTACAGTTCCAATGTCAAGGCCAACTGTATCGTTGCGCAGCAGCGCGTCAATATCGCCATTTGAGTTGACTTCGCCTATTTCAGCCGCCGTTGCAAAGTAGCCATGAATCCAAGGACCGAGGATAGCTCCGTTGGCAACTCGCATTCTGTAGTGAATCCAAGTGCTATTGCCCAAACCTGCACTCGGAGTCTCAAAAGTGCTGCCACTCATCGAGAATGCGCCTGAATTGTCCCATGAATTCCAGTGCCAACTGGCCCCGTCATCATTTGAGCGATAATCGGGTGAAGTGGAGTATTGCACAACCACGCCGTCACCATTGCTAAGATTTGTCCAAGCGATCTCCGGGGTAGTGTCCGGTGCGATAGTCAGCGAGGTCGGGTCAGCAAGAATCTCACCATCCTCTGGAGAAGTGACTACCAGACTGCCAGATGCGGGTGTGGTCTGAATTACAAAGGTAAGGTCCAGTTCGGGTCGCAACGAAGTCGTGGGGTGTTCTGTAGACTTGCAAACCAACGGAATGCCTACGGCAGAAATCACCACAGAGAAATTGGAGTCGCCATCGGCAAGAGCCTGCTGTACGATGGCAGTGACGTTGAGGTCAACCCAACCTGAAGCGGTATTCGATTGTGTTGGTGGCTCCCAAACCCCACGGTCGACCCCTTCGTCATCAGCGCCACCAACGCTCCAGTTGCTATTGGTGTCGTTGAGGTTGTGGGTGGCGTTAGCCTCATCAAATCCAGTGAGCAGACTGGCCGGGTAGACCAAAGTTCGCTCTGACGGAGCGTTGGGATAACGAACACAGTAAATGCTCAGGAGGGCTTCACTGACCACTGCGGTCGACGGCATTGGTCCTCCTGCGGCGGTGGTGAGGTTGATATTCATCAGGAGACGAGCGTGGGTGACCGTAGAATCTCCGAGCATCAGATTTGGCAAACTGGAATTTATTTGAGTATCATAACCAACAGGCTGCGTGGCATTTATCCACATCGGCCCCCTATCCTTCTGCAGCATCTCAACATCGGTCAATACCGATATCCAACTGCTCAATATCATCATTGAAACCAACAGGATTGCTCCCCCTGTTGACTTCCATACATTCGCTCCGCTCGACATACGCCTCGTCGGCCTGTCGTTCAATCACCTGTTTGTTAGTTACGGTACACTACCTTACGCAGTAAGGGTAGTGAAATAGCATCAATATGGGAAGGAGAATACGGCGAAGGGTTCATCGACGCTCGCTCTGCAAGGCTTGCCGTTACGATGAGCGAAATGTGGGTTGAGAAGCACCGTCCACGGACGGTTGCCGACATCAAAGGCCAGAAGGCCACGGTTGCCAGACTTGCCGCTTATAGCCAACAAGGAACCTTTCCGCATATGCTGTTGGCGGGCCCCCCTGGCACTGGTAAAACCACGGCTGCGCTCGCACTATGTCGTGACGTTTTCGGTGAAAACACCAGAGACAATTTACTTGAGATGAATGCAAGCGATGAGCGCAAGTTGGAGAGCATCCGAACCAAGGTCAAACAGTTCGCCCGAACTACCCCGCTTGGCGGAGCGAAATTCAAGGTCATTTTCCTCGATGAGGCAGACGCGCTGACAGCAGATGCTCAGGGTGCTCTCCGAAGAATTATGGAACAATATTCGGGGACCTGCAGATTCATCCTATCATGCAATTATTCTTCAAAGGTAATCGAGCCGATTCAGTCTCGCTGTGCTGTATTCAGATTCCGCCCGATTGAAGATGAACAGGTCAGAGAACAGATCCAAATGGTCGCAGAGGTCGAAGGCGTGCAATTGGATGAAGATGCATGCGACGCCATTGTCCATGTCAGTCTTGGGGACCTGCGAAAAGCGATTACTGCTCTGCAAGTCAGCGCATCGCTGTCCACTCATGTAACTCGTGAACTAATCTACGAAACCACTGCAACTGCATCTCCTGAGGCGCTGCACGGATACTTGCTCGCCTGCCGCGAGGATGGATTCCATCCAGCGCGCAGGAGACTACGCCAGATTCTTGACCAGTTCGGACTTGCTGGGACAGATTTCGTCAACCAACTTCACCGAGCATTGTACACAGCCGAGTTCCTGACTGAAAAGCAGAAACTCGACCTGACGGAGATGATGGCCGAGATAGACTTCCGACTTGTTGAAGGCGGAGGAGAAGGCCTGCAGTTGGATGCCTTGACAGCGACCATCTGCGCACAACTCACGGTTTGAAATCAGGACCACGCTGGCTGAATCAAATCGCTGTGCTTGACGGACAAATCTGCACATATTCGTGCGGCCTTCTTCTGCACTTGTACCGCTCGCGTCTCCTCACTCACTCGCGCTCGGCGAGCAGCACGGATTACTGGTGCGAGCGGAGTCCAGCACAGCAAATCACTGGCTGCTCCCGCGCGGTCACATTGCGCTCTGCGAGCGAGAGCAGTCATCATCTCTGTCAGTTGTTCCTTGGTTTCATTGTCTAGCATTTTGTATCCCTCTTGTAAACCGCCTCAGCAGGTACACCTACACCCCACTTCGCATGAGGGTTCTTTCAAGAAAAAACTGAAAGTGATTCAGTGTTGCGTTTACCGACTGAAAGTGGAACTAAAACTGAGCGAGGAGAATGCCGCTCAGTGCCCTTCCAAGCAGGAAAAAATGACTTATGCAGCCACGACAGTGATTGTTATGGTTTTTACATACACCAAATGCCAAGGGTCGCCTTGTTGTGACATTGTCACCTCAACCTCCCAAGTGGCCTGATTAACACCTGAATCAAGTGAACCAATGGGAATAACCACGGGTACATCGGTCTCACGAGGGGACACTCTCGATTCATTGCCATCAAGGCCATCGAGTTCTGCCCATCCTGAACTGAAATCTGATACCGACCCTGAAAGACTGCGGGATTCATTTTCCTGTCCATGCCTACTGATAGTGATTTCCAGCATCACATTATCAGTGTCTAAATTATCTCTGATAGAGAACACAAGTGCAGTAGATTCTGCTGTCGCACTTTGGTTTTCATCGAGAGTGATGGTTAGGTCTCTAGTTAGTAATGAATCGGGGTCGTCGGCATCGACAAGGAAAATTTTGCCGCCGACTTCTGGTGGAGCTATGTCCGCCAGAGGTGGGTTGACGATGATGAAAGTCACTGCAAGCCAAGTGAACACGTAAAGAAACGTAGCGCGGAACCAATTCCCAAAGGTGTACTTGTCCGCGAACTTGCGTAGGATGGCCTTGTGCAGTAGTGGAACAGTGAATACAAGCAATAGGGGTAGAGACCAGAGTACATTGGCCTCTCCATCAAGCATCGGCATGACCACATAACGCATGATGAGGCCTACACTGGACCCGTAAATGATAACCAGCCACATCGACCAACTGTCAGCCACTTCCTTCTCGTACTGTTCTACCGGGTTGAATGGTTCAACTCCGACCTTGCCGCCCGGCTTCTTCTTCTCACCAGAACCGCCGCGCTTCCTACGGTCATCAGCCGCGGCGGCCTTCAGGGCAGTAGCAAGATCGACCATTGTCCTCGTGACCTCGGCACGCGTACCCTCCATGAAGCGTTCGGCGGTACAGTTCGGACGACTGCTGCCCTATCGATGCGCGCTGTCGGTGAGATACTATCAAAACCCGCAGGTAGGTCGCCGGGATGCCTGCCGGGGTGGCGTAGTTGGTGGCGCGTCGGACTCATAGGGCAGCCTGAAAAGGTAACACGAAGCGCAATGACCCCTTCGAGAAGTCTGAGACATCCGAAGGTCGCGGGTTCAAGTCCCGCTCCCGGCACTCCACACATTATCGGCGCTAGCGCACAATAACCCCCATTCAGATGGATAAGAGGTCCCTTGCAACCGCGCGGTTGATGGGATGAGTGCGCTGCGTGGTCGGCATGGCAGGTGCACCAAGGGGTAGTCTAGTGCGCATAGTCGCTGTCACTCACTCAGGAGAGGTAACCCATGAAGGGATTCTTCTCTCACCTGCAAGTCCAGGCCATGTGACTGTCAAACTCACCAATGGATACAACGTATCCTACCCCGATGATTCGGTTTCATCGTGCGAGGTTCTCAGTGAGGTTGACGCCAACACGGAGGTATCCTATAAGATACCAAAAGAGGATGCTTCACTCCCCGAAATATGGATTCTACATACCGGTGGAACCATCGCTTCCAAGGTTGACTACGTGACTGGGGCTGTCGCAGCGCGATTCGAGCCAGAGGAGTTACTCGATGCGGTGCCAGAATTGGCAACGCATGCTCGAATTCGCACACGCAAGTTGGGCAACATGTGGTCCGATGACATACGCACACAACACTGGAACTTGATGATGGAAGCGGCTGCAGATGCTTTCGATGCTGGCGCTGTGGGAGTGGTAATCACTCATGGGACAGATACCATGCATTTCTCGGCTGCTGCTGCTGCTTTTGCTTGGGCTGGAGGTGGGGCTAGACCACCGGGCAGAATTGTGTTCACAGGCTCGCAGCGCAGCAGTGATAGGGGTTCAACCGACGGGACGGAGAACCTGCTCGCTGCAGTGCATTGGGCCGCGCAAGGACCCGTTCCAAGTGGGGAGGAGGGAGACGCATCGGTCATCATCATGCACGCTGGTAGTGATGATGGTGAATGCGCGGTTTTGCCGGGTTGCTCAGTGAGGAAATTCCACTCAAGTCGACGAGATACGTTCGCCGCAATCAATCGCAATCCTCTCGCCACTATCAGTGTCGAGCGAGGAGGTGCATGCGAAATCACCCTGAGCGATTCTTACGCTGAGTCATACAACACCACGAGAGCCATCACGAAGTCCCCAAGCCAATTCTCACCAGACATTCGTATCTTGCAACTGCTCGCAGGATCCCAAATGTTCGCCGACCAGATTGAATTGGCAGGTAGCGGCGGCTACGATGCCATCCTATTCCACGGCACTGGGCTTGGGCACCTACCAATTGAGAACCCGACCGGTGATGCACCAGAGAATACCGAATTATTTGAAGCGGTTCAGAGTTATTGTTCGGGTGGTGGCATTGCCGTGATGGCTACACAATGTATCCACGGCCCTGTTCACATGGATGTTTACAGCAAAGGCCGAGACCAACAAGCATTGGGAATCATGGGGAATCATGCATCGACCAGTCCAGATACTGCTTTGGTCAAACTGCATTATCTTCTGAGCGTGGCTAGGGCGAAGGAACTCTCTGGAGAGCAAATTAGAGATTGTGTCGCCGAGGGCTGGTCCGCAGACCTCTGTGGTGAAAATCCTGCTTCCATGCCGAATTGATTATTTCAATTGAAAAATTGATTTCCTAATTGCATTCTTCCACAATTCTGTAGTATTGAACGAACCGTTCTGATGATGAACCGCTCTCGCTACGAGAGAGGACAATGACTGACTTCTCAGAACGGCGAGAGGACCTGGCTTGGCGCCGGGCATCCGCCAAGGCAGGAGGTGGCCGTGACAAGATGGACCAGTTGCGCTCGACCGGCAGAGGAACAGCGCAGGACCGGATTAGCGCACTGCTGGATGTTGATTCATTCACTGAAGTAGACAGTTTTGTCACTCATCGAAATGATGACTTCAATATGCACGTTCACCCGTATTTCGGAGACGGTGTGGTTGCAGGTCATGGCACAGTTGACGGGCGACGGGTCTTCTGCTTCAGTCAAGACTTCACAGTTTTCGGTGGCTCGATGGGTGAAACCCATGCAAGGAAGATCACCAAGGTCATTGAGATGGCCGAGCGCGCCCGAATTCCACTGATATGCATCTGGGATGGTGGCGGGCAAAGAGCCCATGATGGAGTTCACTCGCTGGCTGCCACCGGCGAAATGCTCGACAGACTGGTCGCCTGTTCTGGCAAAATCCCACTCATCAGTCTCGTACTTGGCCCGGTCGTCGGCGTTTCAGCACTCGCTGCAACCTTGGCTGATTTCGTGGTGCTCGGGGAGGACCACGGGCAACTCTTCCTATCTTCTCCACTTGAGACTGAACAAACCGTCAGCGGTGAGATGACGACGAGAGAACTGGGAGGGGCGCACACACATGCATCGCGCTCTGGGGTTTGCTGCATGATTGCTGATGACGAGGATGAAGCCTTCGAGATTGCCATTGAATTGCTGTCATTCTTCCCAGACCACTGCGATGCATCTCCCCCAATTCTGAACAGTGGGGACTCGGTGGAACGAGATTGCCCAGAGTTGGAGAACGCTGTACCCGACGACAGTAACCGCCCTTATGACATCGTCAAAGTGATTGATATTATTGTCGATGATAGCCACTTCGTGGAACTGTTTCCGATGTATGCTGAGAACATAGTAGTTGGATTCGCCCGGCTCGGTGGCAATAGCGTGGGAATCATCGCTAATCAGCCCAAGGTCCTCGCAGGCTGCCTCGACATTGACTCGAGCATCAAGGCTGCTCGATTCATCCGCACCTGTGATTGTTTCAACATCCCATTGCTCACCTTCGTCGATGTGCCGGGATTCCTACCGGGAACTGTGCAGGAATGGGGTGGCATCATTCGGCACGGAGCCAAACTGCTCTATGCATATGCTGAAGCAACCGTGCCAATGCTGACCGTGGTGACTCGCAAGGCCTACGGGGGTGCATATCTTGCGATGGCCTGCAAACATCTGCAGTCAGACTACAACGTTGCCTGGCCCACTGGAGAGTTGGCCGTTATGGGTGCGGAAGGAGCAGTCAATATCGTCCATCGAGATGAGTTGAGAAGGGCGGAGGACAAGGATGCAACCCACGCACTTCTTGTCGCGGATTACCGAGAGAAATTTGGTGACCCCTACGTGGCTGCCCGCAATGGTTGGCTCGATGACGTGATTGAGCCGAGAGAGACTCGCGTACGGCTAATCAGGGCACTAAAGCCCCTGCTGAACAAGCGGGTATGGCAACCGCCGAGGAAACATGGCAACATCCCACTGTGAACTAGTCTTCGAGTGATTCCAATTCTTCATCAGTTAGCAGTGAATCATCGCTTCTACGCATGACCATAAGTAGGAAAACACCACCACAAAACAGCAGTGCTGCTGCTGCAATTGCTGCCATTATCAGCAGTGGGTCACTGATGGTGGCTTCTGGTGAAGACGTGTCAGGATTTTCCTCAGCCGGTTTGTCGATGAACAGCACCTTTTCTTCTGAGAATTGCCCCCCATCCAAGACCCTTGCAGCGAATCGATGGGAACCGGCGACGAGGTTGTTGGCGGAGACGGTGAGGTCACAGGTCCAATCGGCATCGCTATTCTGTACGCATACCGATGTCGAGTTCAGCCATTGTCCCATATCCCATTGATACTGGGCCATCCACGGTTCGCTGCCATCTGGGTCGTATACTTCGAAGCGTACTGTCGTCATATTGTCCTCAATGACGTTGAGTGTGCTCCAAGATACAAGCGGAATATCGTTGACTGAAGTCACGGTAATGTCAATCGGTGATGATACGGCTCCGTCACTACTTTCTGCCACCAACGTCCAACCCGAAGTTGAACCATGCCAGTTGCTCAGAGGTAGAATCCTCAGTACAGATGACAGAATAGCCACCGTGACATTCGCATCTCCCCCAGTAAGGGTGACATTGACCTGCTCACCATCCTCATCCCAAACCAAGGTGTCAAGATCCACCTCAATCGAGCCATCCTCCTCGAGAATGAAAACTGTGCTGTTGATGATTGGTGGGTCGTCCACCTGAGTCACAGTAACAGATAGTGTCGCAGCAATTGGTGCTGATGTTCCATCGCCAACCAGCATGCTCACAGTACCCTCGCCACTCCAATTCGGCTCTGAGTCAAGTACCACTGTTGCTCCATTGGCGGTGGCAATTATTCCATTGGTGGCATTCGCCTCGATGACTGAGAAATCCTGTCCTTCAGGGTCCTCGAAGTAGCCGGCAACCGACACTGTATGAGAGCCCGAATCCTCGTCAAATGAGTAGAGGGGAATAGGTGCCATCTGGACAACGGAGTCATCCACCGGGGTGACTGTCAGGTTCAAAGTGGTGTTCAATTCAACAGGTGCAGCCCCGACAGATTCGATGAGGCTGAGATTCAGCGTCGCATTACCAACCCACTCCGGTATCCCAGTATGGGTGACTGTGACATGGGTGCTATTCCATTCGACACTCATTTCAGATGCACCGGAGCCATTCAACTCAGCGAACGTAATCTCGATTGGAGTCCCATCGGGGTCTATCGCCAATTCATCAACCGCAAGCGAGGATGAACCATGCTGAGGTATCATAATCTCAGGTTGCGGTGAATTGAGTACTGGAGCGCGGTTACCACGCTCAAACAATACTGAAGTCCACCCCGGCATCCCATTCACCCCCGAGACCCGGTAAATTAGCCGATGTGGCCCCGGCACTACACCAGATGTTGAGACGTCACAGAAAATCTCGCTCCAAGGCCCAGTACCCGGCTTGGGGGTATGGACCCCGGCCACCTCGTTGAGGGCATTGCCAATACTACAGGTGACGTTCGCATCTGAGGTAGTAGTGCTGTCGCGATCGGTGATACGCATGGTTCCGTTGATGTGCCAGCCATCAGCACCTTCTGTCTCATTCCATGTTGCGCCGGGTGGAGCAGCGAATCTATACAAATTGGTGGTGTTCAAATCCTCGTATACGTATGCGTTAGTGTCACTAGGAGAACTCACTCCATTCTCACGGTTGCTGGCTGCTATCCACTTGCTGTCATCCGCTTTCAATACTAAATCGAAATATGGCTGCAGATGCTCTGTAGCATGGCCCTGCTGCTGTTCGGGACTGATGGTCGCAGACCCATCAAATAGGGACTCAATAAATGTGGGATCGTCCTCATATTGGATGTGATTACCACCGACCACCTCCATGAACTGCCATCCGCAGGTCCAATCCTTCAGCAAAGGCACGACGTGGTCATCGTGCGGAGCGGTATTATCCATCGAACCTGTCAAGAAAAATGAGTAGGAAGGCTCAGCGCACCTGTGGTCCCAAGTTCCAGCTTCTGGAAGGTCTGTTATCTCAAGGCCAAGGCCGTAAAGCGCCCGTGGAATGGCGGAATGGTTGACTGGATTTGAGGCCTTCAAACCCCATTGGTCTTGGATTATCCACGCCTGCCCCGCGCCTATGCCATGCCCTCCGATAGCCCAGTGAGCAGAATCTACTGCGCCAACGAAATTCGGTGGGTCAGGTCCTTGACCACCTGTGGCGTTCAGGTACCACAATTTGTTCCACAACGAGTCAATATCCTGCATCAGTGTCGCCCATTCTGATGTGCTACGCTCGGCTGGAATGATTACGACGATGTATCCTGCAGAAGCCACTGTGGTACCAAACCAATCATAGTTGTCAGTATCCTCATTCTCGTCGGGAATGAAAACCACGACCGGATAGGGTGCCGAGGAGTTGTTGAGGTCAGACCGTTCGGCACTCGCATTCGCGGGGTAGTATATTTCACCGACCAACAGCTCACTATCTGATGACTGAAATCTCAGGTCAGAAGTGCCGACCTCAAAACTGCCATTTTCATGCGATGATGCATAGTTATGGTTCACCTCGGGCGCCCAAGTTGCACCGGTCGCCGGCAGTAATGGAATGAGGAGTAACAGGACAATCAGCAGCGAGGTACTACGCTGCCGTCCCCATGACATGGATGCGAACATACGTCCTCGGCACTTGAACCGCTCGCCGTATCGAGTAAACCATCACTTGCCACGAAGGGCGTCCTCTACAGCAGCCAATCTCGTCATCGTCAGGCCAAGACCGGGGAGTAGATGAGCCCACTCGGGGAAAAACAATTTTGACCATGCCTCAAGATGTTGAGCAGCCAGTAACCACCTTCCATCAAGATGGATACTATCCTCACCGCGTACAATCATCGGAGTTTGGTATGGCGAGGAGTAATTGGCTGAAACAAGGATTTCTGGTTGGCCAATGCAGTCATTGGCATTACCGGCAATGCCCGGTTCGACATCAAAATCGAGTAATAGTCGCGGACCGGTATGGTCGGCTACTTCATCACCGTCAATCATCCTATCAACCCAAGGGCCGCGGTTGTCCAACGCTCGCCTACCCCCAAGCCACCAAAGGTGGCCATTTTCCTTAGTCCAAGATGCTGCGCAAGAACGGCTCGCGCCCCCGCCTCCCCTCAGACAAAGCAGCGGGGTCGCTCGGTCGCTGTCACCGAATATGAATCCGAAGTGGCGAGCGATAGCGAGCAATCCATCACCATCAGTACCCGCACAATACCAGCGCGAGCCGTCCCAACGAAGTTGATTGACTGCGCCGTTGCTGATACTATCATCAGCACATATGACTCCGGAACGCGAATTCAACTGGTGCTTGAGCGGACTGGTGAGAGAAAGCCATGTCTCTTCATCACCCCGCACCAATTTGGAATAATCATCAGGTGCGGAAAACATAGTTTCACCATTTTCTATGAATGATGGGTCGGACTTTTGCACCGATTCAACAACGGCCCCCACTACGCGTTCGATGGCTGAACTATCTACAAACGATTCTGGGTTGCCGAACAACGGACTGGTCTCGCTGGCGTCCCGCTTCTTCCCGCCACTCGCCCACGCCCAAGCCATCGGAGTGTTAACTTCGTCAGACTTGAGAAGGGTTAGCCCGCTCAACTGCAATTCCATTGAGGATTCGCGCAAATGAGCAGTTGTCATCGCGGCCAATAATGGCGACAGAGAATGGGTGATTGGAGAGCCTGCGACAGCGTACCTGAACTTCACCACGACCACCGAGCCATCGGCCCGTTACAGCCTGTCTGCCTCCCCTTCTCAAACCCAACGGATGCGCACCTTTGGTGCGCTGATGCTGTGAATGCTTGAATACCGCCTGCAACCTGGGACAGCGATGGCAACTGACCTCGATATCGCTAAGGCCGCCAATCCAGCGCCTATTGAAGAGGTTGCATGGAAACTTGGACTTGGCGTTGAGGACCTCGTTTTACAGGGCCCAGGGGTCGCCAAAATCGCCTGGAACTCACTGAAGGCGAGATTCGATAGCCCGCGTGGATCACTGGTGCTGGTCACATCGGTGAATCCTACACCATTTGGAGAAGGGAAAACGGTGACCACCATCGGACTGAATCAGGCATTGAACCATATTGGAAAAACAGCCACGTGCACAATCCGAGAACCAAGTATGGGGCCGGTCTTCGGAATCAAGGGAGGGGCTGCGGGAGGTGGTCATGCACAAGTATTGCCAATGGAAGAAATCAACCTGCATTTTACCGGCGATTTACACGCTGTTACCTCGGCACACAACCTTTGTTCAGCAATGCTCGACAACCACATTTACTACGGCAATGAAAGAGACATCGATACCAACCGGGTTCTTTGGCCTCGTGTCATCGACATGAACGACAGGAGTCTGCGTTCCGTCGCGATTGGACTAGGAGGCCCGTACAATGGAGTGGCGAGAGAGGAGAGATTCGACATTACTGCGGCGAGTGAAGTGATGGCAATACTCACCCTCGCCACGAACTACGAGGACCTGAGAACAAGACTCGGTGAGATTGTGGTGGCAGAAAGCCGCGCGGGATACCCGGTTAAGGCAGATGACATTGGTGCAGCGGGCCCGATGGCACTATTGCTGCGCCAAGCCTTCTTGCCAAATATCGTTCAGACTCTAGAACAGAATCCAGCATTCGTCCATGGCGGACCTTTCGCCAATATAGCTCATGGAAATTCAAGCATTGTTGCGGACCGCCTTGCTCTGACTCTGTCAGACTATGTCGTTACAGAAGCAGGATTTGGAGCCGACATGGGTGCTGAGAAAATGATGCACATCAAGACGGCAGCTAGTGGAGATGCCCCCGACTGCGTCGTCATCAACGTCACATGTCGCAGCATGAAACTACACGGCGGAGCATTTGCAGGGAGTGGCGGAAGAAGGCCGACGCCCAGCGAACTTGCAACCGAGGATGTAGCAGCAGTCAAGGAGGGTGTGAGCACGAACCTCGCGCGTCACATCCGAAATATGGCCCGCTTCGGAACTCCCGTTATCGTCAGCGTCAACAGATTCTCCTACGATACCGACGATGAAATCGAAGTCCTCCTATCCGGTGCCAAAGCGCAGGGGGCCAATGACGCTGTGCTGTGTGAGGTTCACCAGAAGGGTGGTGAAGGCGGAGTCGACCTCGCAAACGCAGTGGTTAGAGCCTGCCAAGAACACATGGCTGCCGGTCGCCCATTTGAGCCACTATTTGCGCCCAATACGCCGATTGAGGAGAAGATTCTCCGCATCGCCACCAACATCTACGGAGCGGATTCAATAGACTTCTCAGCGAAGGCACTCAAGGACCTGAAACGACTTGAGGATTGGGGATATGACCGGCTCGATGTCTGTATGGCGAAAACACAGTATTCGTTCAGTCATGTACCACACGAAATCGGAGCGCCCTCAGGATTCACCTTGCCTATTCGTTCGTTGAGATTGAACGCAGGAGCAGGCTTCGTGGTCGCGGTGTGCGGCACCATTGTGACAATGCCCGGTCTGCCGAGAATCCCTGCAGCCGATGACATGGACATGGATGAGGATGGAAACCTCATCGGTATCTTTGGCTGAAAATTGAGACCACATCCTCGTGTGTATGCGACGCTCGATAGAGCGTCGGATTGATAGTCGAGCAGCGCAGGACCGGTTTGATGGCACGTCACAGTCACGCCCTCGCTCTTGCCCTCATCATGCTCGGCGCAAGCCTTGCTGGTTGCCTAGGCGGCGATGAACCTCTAGACCTGTCTGGTTGGGAAGGCTGCAGCGAGGGAGACCCCGGCGTTGAACCGGAATCCTGTATTGATGACCAACCATCGGAGCAAGAAAACAATACATCAGAGAACACATCTGTGACTGAGACAATTGAGCCTGAACTGGATAACGGCACTTGGGAAGGAATGCGAGTTCCAAACATCGAGGATCAAGCGCGGTCACTTGGAGGCACTTGGCAGCCGTGGTCGCTGTCCAACCTGTTGAATGCAACATGGAATGGCACTCCGGATGGAGTTGCGAACGGCAGCGACAGCCCGTGGGTGCTAATTGAGTTCGCTAGCACAGATTGTAGTCACTGTTGGAATGCAGCGGAAGACATGACTACACTACACTACGACTACTCCGCTCAGGTCACCTTCCTGACCTTCGCTGTCAATTTCTCCTCCAACGATTACTTCAACGCAAGCCTCGAAGAAATCGCAGCCTTCCAAGACCAAACCTCTCATTCCGGATGCAAAAATAATAGCCAAGATTGTGCCAGTAGGCCGGGTGAGCCACATAACTGGGATTACGTCGATGATAGAAACCAGAACTGGATGTACGAATTCCACAGCCAAGGCACGCCGATGTTCGTCATTCTGAGTCCTGATGGTGTCGTAGCTTGGCATCAATACCAACACGACGGGGGCGCTGGTGAGGATTCCGAGTCAGTTGTAGCCGCTCTTGAGCGGTTTTTCAGCCCAATAGGTGGTGGCCAATAATGCAGCGACTCAGACGTAGTGACGATGGAGTTCGTCTCCGAATCCAGCACGAAGATGACCTGTGGACCCTATCCAAACTGGTGCATGGTAGATGTCAGGTAGGAATGCTCGGTTATCGGCGCGACCATACCACAGGCACTCAGGAGGGTGGTCGCGCTAAGTCGGCTGACCGCAAACCGATGTGGATTGTGCTTGAAGTGGAACATACCGAATTCCAACAGTTCAGCGACAATCTTCGCATTCACGGAATCATCACTGAAGCTCAATTGGACAAGGGCAGCCATCACACCCATTCGATATCCGCAGGGGATGAGTTGGAAATCACTTGGATTGGAGGAATGGCCAGCGAGGACAAATCTCTACTCTCTGAGGCTTGCGCAGACGGTGGCAAAGCCAGAGCAGGAATCATCGTTGTAGAAGGCGATGAGGTCCTACTGTTTGAGGTCGCACAGCACGGAATGCGCAGCATCAGTCAGTTCACCATGCGTGGCGGTGGCAAGCGCGAAGCACATCCGACCAAAGTGCGTAATTCCTTCATTCGAAAGGCTGCTGAGCAGACCGCTCTCATCTTTGATGAGAGTAAACCGCTGGTCATCTGCGGTCCGGGAATGGCTCGAGAGCAGTTTGAGGCGGTTCTTCGGGGCAAGGGTGGCTCGCGTCAAACCCTCAATGTCGCCACCAGCATCGGAGGCCGCTCCGCCGCCAACGAAGTCCTGCGTGAAGGCGTGGCAGATGCGCTGCTTGGCGAGTATGCAGTGGTAAGGCAGGTCAAGGCCATCGAAGACGCGGTAGCAAGACTAGCGACCAAGGGTAATGTTGCATATGGCCCGGATAGCATGCTTGCAGCCGCAGAACAAGGTGCAGTGGAAATACTGGTCATCGAGGCTGATTTGTTGAGGGCCGACGAAGGCCCGGCATCTGACATCTCATGGGCGGACTATGCGCGCAAGGTGAAATCGAGTGGAGCAGAAGTGGTACAGGCAAGTCGAGACCACGATGCTGGCGAGCAACTGATGGGATTGGGTGGGGCAATCGCTCTGCTGCGCTGGTCAATCGAATAATCAGAATCCGCCGCCCGGCGGTTGCTGATTTGAGTCATATGTCTGAGAATACTGTCCTTCTTGTTGCTGGGGGACAGCAGGTTGTGCAACCGCAGTAACAGAACCATCGGCGTGCATCACAGGTGCCTGCTGAGCGCCATGCACCCCGACGACTTGAGGGCCCCCAATTGCGCCTGGTTGGTAGTGTACGCCAGCCGCAGCGGGGTCCTTCAAAGCGAATACGAAGATGAGGCCGAGGCCGAGAACCAGAATTGAACAGCAAATTCCCCAGCAACCCATACTGAAAGCCACCGCACCACTAAGATCGATGTGTTGCTCTCTAATCATGACGTCTCCATCGCCGGTGAAATTGACCTGCCAAGTGCCTTCGACATACACCACAATGTTACCGACATATGTGTATCCGGCCCATTCGATGAGGTCACAAGATTCGTCCTCTTCGCACGGGTAAAATCGACTGTCGGCATCGCTGTCGACCAATTCGACTTCGACAGTCGAACCCTCTTCCACAAAGACGTAGTACATGCCCATAAAGGACAATTCTCCTTCGTATGTTGTGGGTGAGGTCCCTGTCCACATTTCCGTCCCACTAGGGTTCTCCACTAAATCACCCATGAACGACCCGCCGCCGGCGACAACTGCTATGATACTGCCAAGCAGCATCACACCACCAAGTCCAAGGGTAATCTTAGTCAGAATATGCATTAATCCGCCTCACGCGTACGGGTCAACCCACTTCCTGATAGGGTCCGCCCAGTATAGTGATGCCTGATGGAAATCCTTGGGGACTGCAGAAGGCATTCCACTCGGGGCTGCTTCTGGACCAGAGATTACAGAATCTGTGTGCTCCGACCAGTTAGAAACTGAGTCGCCACGGAACTCCTGCACTGAATCGTCGCGGAAGTTTTGCACGGAATCGTCCCGGAACTCAGCGGTAGAATCGCTAAAAAATGTCTCAGCCATTCGGGCTTGAGTTTCCTCACTGCGTTGTTGCTGCTCAGCCGTCTCGATGATGAATGTGTCTGGATTGTCGACGTTTTCCATCAACTTCTCAAGTCGCTCCCAGCCGTAAGCGCCCACGTCCTGTGGCTGTCCAACAAAATGCTCCCCCTCAGCTCGCTTCTGCTGCTCCTTCACAATCCTGACAATGCCAGAAAATGCAATTATGATTCCAATGGCAATCAGCGTGACATCTTCGGTGATGATTCCGCTGATGAACATCACTCCTCCAACAATAACGCTGGGAATGGATTGCAGAATCTTGCTCTGCTCCGCCATGTATTGGGCAGAGAGCCGGTGACTGATAGGGATTCGCCTTGCTGATTTCTCCACTTCAACTATGCGAATGCTCAATGCGGAGCGGCATCTGACCTCATTTGATGGAGAACGCTCCCGCCGGTCGCGTCGTCTGCTTCGGAGAGGCAATGCTTCGCCATTGCATCGCAGACGGAGTGGAAATGACAAGCCCCGGCGGAAGCGAATACAACGTCGCATGTGCGCTAGCTGCAATCGGAACCAATGCGGCGTGGATCAGCAGCCTGCCATCGCCTAAAGTCGATGACGAAACATTCAGCGAAATACTGTCTGCGGCCAATGCGGCAGGTGTGTGGACCGGTGACCTTGTGAGAACGTCGAGTCGGACAATTGGTACGTACCGGGTTGATACTGACAGCAAGACCGTCGAATACGACCGAGATGATTCAGCATTTGCACATCTTGAGCCAACAGACTTGCATTGGCGAGAATTACTGACTGGTGCACGGTGGTTGGTATTGAGCGGAATCACGCCGCTGCTTGGAGAAAAACCACTAGCGGCGTGGTCACAGGCGCTGACCTTCGCTGAACTCGATGGTACGCGCGTCGCTCTCGACCTCAATCATCGTCCAGCACTAGGCTCACTGCAGGACCTGTGGGCCATCATCTCACCACGAATCCGCATGTTCCACGTGCTTGTACTTTCACCGGACAGCCTAGCCGGCATCGCCGTGCTTGAAGGGTTGCCTGAACCGGAAACCTACGCGGATTCTATCGAAACTCTCACTGAACTTCGCCGTCGCTGGCTCATCCCTCACCTATGTTGCTGCTTCAAGCGGCCAGAAGGAGAGAATGAAAATGGCGTGCCGCTGCAACGACGCTGGTCAATTGTAAGCCACGCCTTTGGTACTGACTCCACCGAGCAGGAGGCAATCGTCCACAGATTGGTCGAGGCGCTCGGCGGTGGCGATGCATGGTTAGCAGGATTCCTTGACGGCTTGATGGAACACGGACACGGGCCAGCATCCGCTCTGCTGGCAGCGATGAGAGGTGATGCTCTGGCAGGGCTGGCCCAACAAACCCCCGGAGATGTGGCCGACGTTAGTAGGTCGCAACTAGATGAAATAGAGGAAAATAGGCTGGAATCAAGCGGTTTGGACCGAATTGTATTCATTGGATGAGATGTTATTCCATACAGTGAGCGGATGCTGGATGAAGAGGTAATCCAAGCAAGGTTGGACCATTTGAAGCGGGCAGGCATCATCGCCATCGTCCGCGGAAACGACCCTGAAAGGATGTACGAGAGAGGTCACGATTTAGTCGAACTCGGCTGTCGCGCCCTCGAAGTTACCCTCGATTCTCCACGTGCTCTCGACGTTCTCTATTCATGGAGTCAGGATTTCGATGACGAGGTTATCCTCGGTGTTGGAACCCTGCTTGACCCAAATGATGCAGAGGAATGTGTGAACGCAGGAGCGAAATTCGCACTGTCGCCAGTAAATCCTGCTGGATTCGTCAATATGTGCTCAATGCACGGCGTACTCGGTATACCTGGCGTCGCAACTCTCGATGAGTTGTTCAAGGCACAGCAAGGTGGTGCGCGTATTGCCAAATTATTTCCTGCAACTTCGTGGAATGTTGAAGCACTGCAATATGCACCACCCACCATCAAAAACCTGCCTTGGATTCCAGTGGGTGGAGTAGACCGCAAGTCGTGCTGGAAATGGATGGAAGCAGGCGCATGGGCTGTGGGAATGGGTACGCATCTATGCGGTTCTGACCTCGCGATAGACCCAACCAATGACCCTCGCGGCAGTGAATTGGGACTGCGTGATTGGCGACAGAGGGAAGGACCACGCGCACGAGGCATCTTCATGGAACTTGAGCGACGTCGCGAAATCAAGTGACCTCTATCCGCTCTGCCGTTTGTGTTCGCTGCCCACCCCGTTGGCTGCTGTTTCGAGTCGAGACCGATTCGGGCGAAGTGGGGTGGGGAGAAGCCATCGGTGATATCCACGAGGAGGTTGAGGCTGCACTGAACTCGCTTGGTGAGCGCGTTTGTGGTGCAGACATCCATGAAATCAGCCGATTGCTCGAAGTGCAGCGCAAGGGGCGGTTCTGGCGCGACGGAGTTGTGCTCGATGCTGCACTCTCTGCTCTTGAGATGGCGCTTTGGGACCTGAAAGGTAAGCAGTTGGGCGCACCCGTTCACGAATTGCTGGGCGGCAGGGTGCGCGACCAAGTACGCGTGTATCGTAACGCGTGGGGCAGGACTGCAGAGGAATTCGCCTCGTCAGCCGCTGAGGCGGTCTCACAGTCAATGACGGCAGTCAAGGTCAGTCCTGCCGGACCGACCGCTAACGTGGCTTCCGAGGCTGACCTAGCCTCGATGCTTGAGGTGGTTACTGCTGTTCGCGAATCGGTCGGAGATGAAGTTCACGTCGCTGTCGACCTGCACGGCAGACTGTCACCGGCTACCGCTCGCCGTGCCATCGAGTTGCTTGCGCCACTCGACCCATTCTTCGTCGAGGAGCCATGCTTGCCGGAAGGCTCGGCCTCTCACCTCGCTGACCTGCGAACTCTACGACTTTCACAGAAGGTTCCGCTGGCCACCGGCGAGCGATTGCGTTCACTGCACACCTTCTCTGAGCATCTGCTCCCTACACCGGTCGTAGACGTGATTCAACCTGACCTTGCGCAGGTCGGCGGCATCTTGCCGGCTCTTGAGATTGGAGCGATGGCTGCAGCCGCTCAAGCAAGCCTTGCCCCACACTGTCCGTATGGCCCAGTGCATTTCGCGGCTACCATGCAAGTAGCCGCTGCTTCTCCCGCACTCCTCATCCAAGAATTCCAGAGTCTTGGCGGGGCAGGCAGCGGTGGGGGAATCCCCGGTGGTGGTCAGAACTGGCAGTTCGACCTGCTGGAGACTCCATTCGAAATCGTCGATGGTCACGTAGCAACTACGACTGCTCCGGGCATTGGCATCACGGTGATAGAGGAGCGAATCGACGAGTACATGGATTCATGGAATCCTCATCCACCCACACTGTGGACGCTGCCAGACGGCTCACACGCTGAGTGGTGATGATGGAATCGTCTCCGGGTCTTGTCTTGCAACCCAAGCGAGTACTGGTGTAGCGACCAGCATAGGGAAGCCGAGCAGCACGCCGATAGCGGTGCCAAAGGTGTGCTTCTCCTCGTCATTACTGACAGTGATAATCATCTCATCTGAATCAGCAGAAACGAATGGGGCTCGGTAATGAGTCACTCCCAATTGCAGTTGGAAGGAGGACTCAGTGGTCTGATCGGGGGGGATGGATGGCGACTCAGTGACGCGCACTCTGAGGAGGTAAGTGCCAACGCCATAGCCCCAATTCACTCCAGCCCTTGCTGCTTTGACATCAGAGATTCGCTCAAGCATCTCATCCTCTCCTGAGAGATTGACCAGCGGTGGTCCGAAAGTCTCGGTGGTTGCAGTCCAATTGTCAGCCTCGACATTATCCTCACCAATCCACTCAGAGTTGTTGAATCCGGGTTCTGTCAGATTCATCGGGTCGGGAAGAGACAGTTCGGCATGCCAGGTGTTCTCATCAAATAATCCTCCGAGTACCTGACCGTTGTCCCCTTCGTGAATCACCGTCCAATTCACCACAAATACTCCACCTTCTGCACCGGGTACCTCGACCGATATGTCGTAGGCTTGTCCAGAAGTCAGCGCTGCAGCACCTTCGACGAAAAGAGTGGTCTGATTCCACTCCGCAGACCACAACTCACTGTTATCGACTGACTTCCAGTTGAGAAGCAAGAACGGCGCACCGAACAGCAGTCCCGACAATATCAGGCCGGCCATCAAAGTAGCCTTGGCCAACTTGTGCCGACTGGGAAAGTCAACCGCCTCGGAACCCCAAGGCATTGACGCCAGCCGGGCCTGAATCGATTTGACCGCCGCTCGCAGGTCGATAGGGTCCGAGCCATACTCATCGCCAAGTCGCAATTTATGGAATTGGGTGAGCCCGATGAACGGTCCAATACAGGCCATTGCGAAGATGAGCCAATACATTCCACCAGTAGCGTAGAGCAGCAATACAGCAAGGCCGTACCATACGAACGTCGCCGCTACGGCCTGCGTTGTCTGATACAACGCCATATGAGTCGGTCCAAGGCGAGGATCACTGACTTCGGCCCAAGTGGTGATGAATGTGAATATCAGCCAATCAGTGATGGTCAGAGTCGGCAGCCAAAGAATCAGGACCACGATTTCTGGTGCGCCGACCAGCATCAGCACAGCCAATCCCGCATAGCATGCTATCGAGCCGATTGCTGCCCAGCGCAGGACCTTGCCGCGTCCAAGGTAATCAGATAACCATGGACCAAACAATCCGAGGTAGGTAGCGAAGATGAAGATATTAGCCCAGAGAATCGATTGTCCTGCATCGAAACCCAGTACTTCCCTCTGATAGAATAGGAACATTCCCTCAAACCCGTCACCAAGCGGCATCAGGAAACACAGCGCGAGCACAATCCATGCTGTTTTTGTTCGCATTACCGCGAGAATCTTGCTTCCAACTGTTGCCTCGGTAGGGAAAGCCAATTCCGGGTTCTCAATCGCCTCTTGCATGGTCTTGGCCGCACGCCACTTTGCTTGCTTGCGTGGGCCGCGAACAGCCTTGCCCTC
>CAUZSM010000015.1:0-23199 GCA_963582685.1 Candidatus Thalassarchaeaceae archaeon
TACAGCACCGGATACTTCGAGGCTGCTGGGCCACCCACCCACGATACACTGTCCGCAAACTACTATCTGGGCGGTTCTGCATTTGACTGCACACACACAATCGATATCATCGATGGCTACTCTATGGTCCAAAATATATCGTGGTCGTTCGTGTACTCGATTCATCCTGTGACAGTCGGTTAAATGGCGCCGAGAGAGAGATTTGAACTCTCGCGGGACGAACCCACGTGATTTCCAGTCACGCGCGATACCAGGCTATGCGATCTCGGCTGCGACCCCTTCGACCCGCCCTTCTGTTTTGACGGTGACGCTTGACTAATCGCCTCACAGGGCTGCATCTATGCAGTGCGCCACGATTAAAGCGGCCTCATTGCTCGCCGCCGTTGCTGCCACTGTGGCTTAGAGGTATAGCGACGCCTTGGTAAGGCGTAGGTCGTGGGTTCAATTCCCACCAGTGGCTCTGTGATTCGCACATTCGCCGTAGGCGAAGATTATTCAGTCGGTGCAGCGACCCCGATGCAGAGGCCAAGCCATGTCAAGCAATCGCAGCGTTTTTTCAGCCATCGCAATCATTCTGCTGATGGTAGCGGCACCATGGGCTGCAGCAGACACTTCCACTTGGATTGGGCCATCTGCAGTTGGTTCAAGCGGCCAAGCAGTAACCGTCGATGGCTGGAACGTGCCGGGCAATGCGACTATCCTCGATTCATGGCTGACTGTGGAGGACATAATGGCGGCAGATGGCAATGGTTCACAGTGGCGCACAGGCACTTCGACAAATTTCACCGCTGGTTCGTTCACCGATACCACCGACTCGCACTTTGCCGGCCAACTATCTCTGCTTCCTGACGGTGCTTTCAGCCAAGTGGACAACTTCGGTGGCAATGTGGCACTGACTTTCCAGAATAACTGGAGCGTTGATGGCAACAGTGGAATCTGGCACCCCTCACTGATTGGGAATATTCAGAATGGCACAGTGTCGGGTGGAACTCGAACATTGACACACGGCTCTATTCCAGCCTCAGCTCACGGTGGAAGCGTGGTTGCAGCAACCGTCGCAGGTTCACCAGTTCCGGCTGGGATTGATTCTGCACTGAGAATGCCTGCAGAGAACATCCCTTGGCCGGTTGCTGACTTCAACATGACAATGTGGAACTGGCATCACTTGGACAGCAGTAGTGGAGATGCAGTTTGGGTTGAGTATCGACTTGACACCGGTTCTTGGACGTGGGTTGCTCCGGTCGGTGGATACAACGGCAACGTCACCCTCGCAAGTTCAATTCCCTCAGGCACACCCGGCAGCAGCAGCACCTTCCCTGCGTGGGCGTCCAATAGCCACACTGGTTGGAATCTGGACACCTTCAGTTTGGACAATATCACTGGGCTATCCAACGCTAACCAGATTCAGTTTAGGTTCAGGATTTTCACCGACAACTCAAGTTCCGGGATACCAGGGTGGTTCTTGGATGATATTCGGCTAGTCAACATAGGTAATTCCACGGATTATTGGCATCATGGCTGCTACACTACATCAGCCACTTCATGCTTTTACTCCAACAGCGCTGTAGGTGCGCTGCAGGGTAATTTCAACTTCTCGAATGCAAGCACGAATTCAGTCCTTCGCACCCGACTTGAGTGGGACCTTGAAGGGAGTGGTTGGGATAATCTATGCATTGAGTTGTCAACGAATAACAACACATGGACTGACATCTCATCCACTGGTGGTTCACAATCGACTACTGTCTGCAGATCACGTAGCGGAGCAATCCCTTCCAACGGCTACACTGTCGGCGGTACAACCTATACTGACCAGACCAACTCCTTCGTTCTCCTCGACCTAGCCATTCCGGCGGCATTCCAAGGAGTGAGCTTGGTGAATGTACGTTATGTGGTTCAAACTGATTCTTCAATTCAATACGGAGGGAATACAGACCCCCTTGAAGGAGTCACTATCGACTATATCGAGATTATAGACAGTAGCGGCAATGTGGTGGACAGTGACCAATTGAATACAGCAAGCACGATGTTCCATTATGCGATTGGAGCAGTGGCTGATGACTGGCAATTCCTCTCCATCGGTGCAGGTGCGCTGACCACTGGTCAGGACTTTGAGGACGCGAGCGCGGGTGCACCCGGAGGTATTCCAAATGGCTGGGCTGCCACTGGTGAATGGGAATTCGGACCACTGAATACCAATCAGATGGGGCCGACATCGTTCCCGACCACTCCATTCGGGTTTGGCACCAATCTCGCTGGCACATATAGCGGTAGCAACTGGGACCATCTGTATACTCCCGGATACTCAATCCCAGCAGGTGCGAGTGCCCGACTGACTTTCGGCCACTGGATGTGTTCCGAGAACGGTTGGGATGGTGGGGCCATCTTCATCTCGACTGACAATACTACTTGGAATCACTTCGACCCGGGTGGCGCTGCCTTCTACGATACCAATGGGTTCACATTCAATACCAATGGTAATCTAGCCAATGACTGGATTTTCGATGGTTCCAATTCAATACCACCCGGTGGATTCAGTTGCAATGGCCCACACAATCTGTGGGAGACCAAGACCGCCGACCTATCGTCATATTCTGGCCAGACGGTATGGTTCCGATTTTCCTTTGAGAGCGACTCGATAGTCAGTGATGAGGGCTGGTATGTCGATGATGTCGGCCTTGAAGTCGACTATTTCCTTGACGAGGGCAATTGGCTCTCGCCACCAATCCAAGTCGATGACCTCGGAGCAGGATTCGTCGATGTTGACGCAACGATGGGTAACGGGACATGGATTGGCGGTGCCATCATGGATGGTACAGGAAGCCCCATCGTCGGATTCGAAAACCAGACTTTCCCCATTTCCTTGCATGGCCTTGACCGGGACGCCCACTCTTCCATACACGTACGCGTGACCGTGGGTACCAGTGACCCCTACTCAACCCCGTTAGTCAGTGCATTACATGTGGGAAGTGTGCGTTATCTGGATGGGAATGGGCCTGAAAAGACTGGGTGGCTGGTTGGCAGCGGTCTGGTCAGCGGTGATGGCAACTTGACCAACCCCGGCACCTCCTCCGAAGTGGTCATGTCAAACTTCGTTCACTCATCCCGCCCGATTACATCAGTCAGATTCTCCGGAGTAGCCACTGGAGTTACAATCAATCTCATCGATTCGTGGGGTAATTACGTCGGCAGCACTGGCCCGACTGGCACTCTCACATTCCCTGAACCTCAACCCGGCTTCGGTGTGCGAGTGAATGTCGCTGGTGGTGGCATGGTGCGCGAGTTGACTGCCACTGGATTATTCGGACAACCAGCAGTGAACGCAACTGTCGATGTCACGGATGATGGCACTGTAGATTGGTCCTTCCCAACAGGTACTGCCTACGGCTACCACGGCTGGCAGACCATGCTGTACCAGACCACCGACACCAGTGGGACGACAACACACAACGGTAGCACATCGGCCAGAGTCACGGTGGACTCCACGAGTCCTGCTGCAGTTTCAGTGATGATTCCGGGTGATGCAACAGTAACCAGTCTAGTTGTCTCCATGGTGGCTGCCACAGGGACTTTTGCCTCCCAAGGATTAGAATTCAATCAGGTGGGTTCTAGCCAAGTAGTCTCGTTTACCGGTTCTGGAGTATCAACGTATTCTTTCTCAAATACGTGGCATAATCAGATGAACGCGATTCAGGCCCAGAGCGGCATTCAGGCAGATCGCGATTGGCGAGTGATAGAATTCGAGATATCTGGGACAGCCCCTGATATCATCGACATCACTGCATTCACAGTTGGATACACAATCAGTGAGAATGTAACCGGCCTTACCCAGCAGGTGAAGGATTACCACGCCGCAGAACAGATTGGTGCCCCGAAGTTGCAGATTACTGTTCCAGTCACAATGACTGCAGATATTGGTGTACTCGTCATCGGCGGCGGAATATATCATGAGTTGATGATTACCAATCACCAATTCGCCGCCCCGAATACAATGTATCCAGATGGCTCATCAGTCACAATATCAACCGGCCACCATCACCTGAATGACAATGATGAACTTGGGCAGATTCAATTGGTCGGTACCGGTTCAGAAGGTACCTCAATCGTATTCACGGTCACCAATGGCGATGGGCAGTGGGCAACACCCACATTTGCCCAGGCCGCCGGTCAGAGTTGTTTGACCCTTGATTCAGCGAATAGTCTGGCAATAGAGGCCCAAAGCAATCCTCCCGGTCAACTGTTTGATTTCATTGCAGTCGATTGGGTATTCGATGTGCAATGGTCTTGCGACGACATTGCTTCAATCACTTGGAAGGCCACCGCATTCAACACTACTGGGGAGTCAAGTAGTCCTGCATATGCACAAAGTGGTGGCTCAGGCTCTCAAGCAGTCGAAAATGACCTTGAAATCAGTGGATTTGAGGTCTACGATGAGCACGGCCGTCATCTATCCAACCCGTTTTCGCCAGATTATCCATTCAGGGTCATTCCTGAAGCGACCCTCAACGTTACCGGTCAGGTCAGATTCCAGAACACGGTTGACCTGAGACCAGCCATCAGCGATTTCGCAGTCGGACTGAACATCTCTAGTGTCGAGATACCGTTGCTCTCTGATGGCCCGGGAACCTTCTCGGGTCAAGCAGTTCTCGGCTCGGACGATGCCTACAGTCTCTCACCAGTCATGGGGCGAGTCGGGCCGGTGACAGGCTCAACCGGAGCAGAGGATATGACGGTACAACCCCCGGTAGTCATGGTTCTAATCGATAATACACCCCCTGTCGCCGGCCCACTATTGGTGCAGACTTCTGTCGGCCTACTCGATGCAGATGGCTTCGTCTGGGACCCAATATCACCGCTGAGTGTCTACGTGACCGTGGAGGACGTAGAGGATAGAGGTGAATCACTGACACTGCACTACTGGCGCCAGAATATCGACGACACAAATGTCGATGGATTCGCTAACGAAAGCGAGTATCAATCCGTCTCTGAGCCCCTATTCGCCTTGCGAAGTGGCAGCGAACAGGTCACGTTCAGCGGTATCGATGTGTCGGGCAACGGATTCAACGGCAAGGTGAGCCTGTATCTTTCTGGCACTGACTGGGCTGGAAATAGCTACCTCGATGGTGGCACGGGTGGAGGTGCGGGCCTATACAATGACTGGGCTACCCTGCAAACTGCTGAGAATACCGAGACGATTCTGCTAGGCACTGGTTTCAGTCTCGACACTGAGAGTGAATATTTGCTCGCCGGGCAAGAGCATACTATCAGCATGTACATCAAAGACGCCAACGGTATCGAGACACTTGATGACATCGTGGTCTATCTCGCGGGACAGACTTCTGCTCCGTTCGGTGAATTCCATTACGACCCGCGTCAAGGTACCTTCTTCACACCATTTGAGAGTCGCGTCACTCCGATTGGCGTGACCATTGAGCAATTGTCAGAAGATACTGCAAAGGTCGACCTCCGATTCAGTCTTGATTGGCACTCGCCAACCTCTGAGAACTTCCGCATTCCTGGAGTGACAATCATTGATGACCAGCAAGTTGTTGAGAATGTCAACAATCTGAACGGAATGCGCTGGAAACTCGACAATAGTTTGGAAGCGATTACAACCGATTTGGTCGATATGACGCCCCCAATCTCCCCGGGCGATGCTTCTATTCTGTATGTTCGACAAGGTGACGAGATTGCAGTCGAGGGCATCGTACGCTACGTGGCAACCCAGATTCCGATACTGGAACCCACAACAGGCCTTGAGGTCGAGGGGCTCATCATGTATGGGGTCACTGAACTTTCGGCCAATGTATCTGTGCAGCCCGGTGGGGTTTTCTCAATGCCATTCGTTCTGCCAATGCGTGCACCTCTCAATCCGAATATGCCAATCCACATCTACGTACGCAATGTGGAAGGAAGCGGCACTTCTGTTCTCAACACAGACACTTCAATTGTCGTAGACAGTGATGCACCAGTCATCAGTTTCGATGTATATCGATATCCGACCACATCTCTGACACTGCTTGAGAGCGACCGTCTCGACAGCGTCACCATCGATTTCGTAGTGGATGACGATGGAGGTATGTCTGATGCTCCCCTCACCCTGCACTGGGCATATCTCCGCAACGGCCTACCGTTGATGGGGGTTGGTGATTCTGCTGAAATATCACAAGTTTACGTGGAAGATTCAATTTACCACTATCACGGGTTATTCGACTTGCGAGCAGTTGGCATCGACCGTTTGGAAGATGGAGACCAGATTACTCTGTGGGTCAGTGGTGAGGACCTTGCCGGCAATGAGTTGGTTGGTGAAGGTACTCAATCGCTGCCGCGTGTCCCGTCGCTATCGATTATTGAATTCGTCCCATCTCTAATTGATTTCACAATAGAACCCGCCCATCCGGTTGTAGGGGAGATGGTCACCATCACGGCCTACTTCAACAATGACGGGTTGCGAAACGGCATCTTGTCAGTCACCCTTGCTGAGAGGATAGAAGGATTGTGGAAGGAATACGACACCGTTGAGGTATCCATGGGTCCGATGTCACGTGACAACACAGCCATATTCACTTGGGAGGCTTGGCAGGCTGGCACTGCTGACCTACACCTGATTGTAGATGGGAATCATTCAGTGTTGTTGTCAGTTGAGTCATTCGAGGTCGCTGCAAGCGATGGAAGCGGAGGATTTGCCAGCATGACTGCGGCGCAACTAATTGGACTGATTGTAATCTTGGTCATCGCAGTCCTCTCCCTAGTTCTCGTACTAGTGCTCCGACGGCCTCAAGACGAGGATTATGAGTGGGTAGAAGACGACGTGTGGTTCGATGATGATGGACACCCCGCCCGCGCTGGTCCTACTGGGCCTCCGGTTGACGCACCGCCGATGCCATCGATGGACGCAAAGCCGATTCCTTCACCTCCGCCCACAGCTGAGTTGCCACTAGACTACAACGACGCCACAGTCTCCTACGTGATGTCTCAGCACGGTATTACGGAGGGAGATGCTTTCCTTTCCTTTGCCGCAGCTTACGACGCTGACGATAATGGGTATCTGCGCCAGTCAGAATTAGTAGAAGCCGCCAAGGCCTTCGCTGCTATGTCTGATGAAGGCGATGAGTTGAGTAGTACTGTTGCTGAAGTCAAGGCAGGTCTGCCTGAGTGGAGTGACAAGAGGATACGTAAGTGGCTGCGACGCGGATGGAAGCCCCATCAGATTGTCGCAGAACATGCGAGTAGTGCCCCACCACCTCCACCATCAGAGGAAGAGGATGAGTCAGAGATGGATGCCGAGCCTGAAGTTGAGGCCGAGCCAGCGGTGGAAACAGAACCTGAGCCAGAACCTGAACCCGAGTCAGATCCCGTGATTGATTTACCATCGAAGGCGGCGCTGAATCGAATGAAGAAGGCCGAACTTGTCGAATTGGCCGATTCGCTTGGATTCGATACGGGTGGTACCAAATCAGACATCATTTCCCACCTATTAGGTTGAATTGAATCGCGTAAAACCCCTTTTTTGTGTTTCGGCACCAATCAGGTAGTGTTCATACGCGCGTCAGAAACCTAACGAAACCGTTTCCTTTATAGGCCGGCGCGTAAGGCTTAGGATTTCGAGGAGGAGACTCCTCAAGGATGGGATGCGAGTATGACGGGCCGTGCAGAAGAAAGGAAATTACGGGTTGCCAGCGATATGGCTGAACTGCAACTTGAGGTTGAGGATCTGCGTCGCCTTGTCAACACATTGCTCACCGTCATCATGGAGGAAGCTGACGGAATCCACTCTGGAGCGGCACCAACACCCCCAGGCGGTACTCGCCCAGGGATATCGATGTGACGAACAATGAAGGAAAGACAATGCTTAGCATGGTAGAGGCATGGAACACGGCATCCGGAACGACAGGACTCAATCAAGTCGAATCCGGGTTTGGCTGGGGGATGGCCCTCGCTTTGGTAGTTCTAGAAGTCCTTTGGTGGGTGATGGTTGTCAAAATCAGCCGACGACATATCAACGCCCGAAGGTCTCAGAACCAAGAAAACTCCACATGAGTAGCGGCGAAGTCGAGGGGCCTCAGCCTTTGATGACGGCGATAGGTTTCAATCTCGCCACCGGTCGAGCAAGACCAGCTCCAGCAGTTAATCTGATGACTTCATCTACGTCCTTGTAGGCCTCCGGTGCCTCCTCACTGAGTACATTTGGCGTCTTCGCATGGACATAGATTCCATCCGCCTTCAGCCTTTCAGCGAGAGCCTTCACATCGACCTGTTTGCGCGCGGCGCTTCTTGAGAGTGCCCGTCCAGCACCGTGGCATGAGGATGAGAAGGCCCGATTGCCCCCGCTTTCAGGGCCAGCGAGAACCCAAGATGCAGTCCCCATGTCACCGGGAATGAGCACCGGCTGGCCAATTCCACTGAATGTCGATGCCAGTTCAGGATGATCGCCACCCAGAGCCCGAGTGGCACCCTTGCGGTGTACGCAGCAGGTGCACGATACTCCGTGAACCACATGATCCTCGATTTTCGCAATGTTGTGGCACACATCGTAGACCAATCGCAGATCACAATCAGCCGCTCCTAGGTGGGCGCGCAGACCTTCTCTCAGCCTTTGAGTCAGTGCGGAGCGATTTGCAAACGCATAGTTGCCAGCAGCCTGCATCGCTTCGAAGTAGGCCTGACCCTGTCGGCTATAGAATGGAGCGGCCGCGAGTTGGCGGTCGGGCAGGGTGATGTCCCACTCCTCACAAGTCCAACTCGCTCCATGGCTACGATAACGCTTCTCGATGTCTCCCACATGGTCAGTACATACCTGATGTCCAAGGCCACGGCTACCCGTGTGAATCATTGCAGTAACCTGTCCTTCTCGTAATCCGAAGGCTTTGGCGGCCTGTTCATCCACTACTCGGTCAACGACTTGCAATTCTAGGAAATGGTTGCCAGAACCCAGTGTTCCAAGTGCCTTCATTCCTCGCTTCTGTGCGCGTTCCGAAAGTCCTCGCTCATCACCCTCCAGCAATCCGTTGCTCTCGATGGTTGCTAGGTCCCTCGCCTCGCCGTAGCCCATTTCGACTGCGGCGGCGGCACCTTCAGCAAGAATTGCCTCCAATCCATTTGCGTCGAGGCTGACGCCGCCCTTGCCTGAAGCCCCTGCAGGAATACGACCCGCTAGCCGACTCGCCAAACCCTTCAGGTCGCGGATATCTGCGACATCGAGTTCCGTAGCACATAGCCTGACACCGCAGTTGATGTCGAATCCGACACCACCAGGAGAGATTACACCGCCATTCTCGATATCTGTGGCAACCACGCCTCCAATTGGAAAGCCGTAGCCGAAATGCCAGTCCGCCATCGCCCATGCTTCTCCGACAATGCCGGGCAGTGACGCGGTATTCACCAATTGGCCGGGTGAGCGGTCATCGCTGTGAGTATTCCAGTGCGCATCGTCAGTTACCAGCAGGGCATCAGTTCTCATCGAACCGTGTTTTCTGATTCTCTTGATGCACTCCGCATCATCCTCGACGTGCTGTTTCCACGCCGCGCCCTCGTCGTTCACGACCGCCGCTGCGGCTTTGCTTTGAAGTTAATTTCGGCCTCGACATATCGCCTGCGCCCTGTGGGCGCAAACAGTGGATTTCAAGAATCGAGTGCGTCTCGACTCAATTCAGGGATACCCATGGCCTTCGGTGAGATAGATATCTCGTTCTTCGCTGAGGCCGGTTTCCGTATGGCTATTTGTCGGGTCACAGGACAGAGATTCTGGACTAGGGATGCAGACCGGGACACCTGTGGTGATACGGTTGAGGACGAGTACACTTTCATCGGAAATCCGATTATTGAAGGTTATTCACAGCGAGGAAAGTCACTCAAGGATGCAATGCGCGAAACATTCCTAGCTTTCTTTGAGCAACATCAGCACCAACGGGTAGCGCCCTATCCCGTGGTGGCAAGATGGCGTGATGACATCCATCTGACCATTGCGAGCATCGCTGTTTTCCAGCCTCATGTCACATCAGGAGAGGTTCCTGCTCCGGCCAATCCGTTGACAATCTCACAGCCCTGCATCAGGCTGACTGACGTAGCCGCAGTCGGCCGTTCTGGCCGGCATCTCACCACCTTTGAGATGATGGCTCACCACTGTTTCAACCGACCTGATGACGATGAGGTCGTGTATTGGATTGACGAATGTGTCCGACTGTGTGACTCTCTACTTGTCGACTCACTTGCAATTGACCCGTTGGAAATCACCTATGTCGAGAGCCCGTGGTCTGGCGGCGGCAATGCCGGTCCTGCGGTCGAGGTTATCGTCGGTGGACTTGAGTTAGCCACTCTGGTGTTCATGAATTTGCAGGAGCATCCAGAGGGTGAGGTGGAAATCAAGGGTCTGCGCTACACAAAAATGTCGTTGCAGATTATTGACACCGGCTACGGCCTTGAGCGATTCTGTTGGGCTGCTGCTGGCACACCGACCATTTACGAAGCGATTTATCCCGAAAGCGTCGAATGGCTGAAATCCCTGTGTGATTTTGATGCACGTCTCAAATCTCTCGGCGAAGTTGATGCGGATTCCCTTCTCTCAGAATTGTCGCGACTCGCAGGTATTCTGAACATCGATGTTGGCACCGATGTCTCATCTCTGTACACACGACTAGTTGAGCGGCTTGCGGATAGGGGTGTCAACATCACTATTGATGGACTGAAACAGGTGACTGAGCCGCTATCATCCATCTATGCTATTCCCGACCACATGCACGCTTTGTGCAATATGTTGGGTGATGCAATGGTTCCGAGCAATGCCAAGGCTGGCTACTTGGTCAGGATGCTGGCTCGACGAGTGTGTCGGATGAAAGACGAGTTGGGGCTTGGCGTCAGTCTCGCTGAGTTAGGCACCCACCATCTGGACTCCAATCTCGATATTTCCTCGTTCGAACAGAGTCGCGAGGGTATTCTGGAAATTCTAGCCCTTGAGGAGGCTCGCTATCATGAGATGATGCGGAAGGGCGAGGCTGGCGTTCGCACCGCTCTGAAGGACGTGAGTGGTGATGCATCCGATATTCCTGATGATATATTGTTCAGGCTGGCCGAGGAGCGCGGTATCCAGCCGGATATGACGGTGGCCATGGCCAAGGAAATGGGTTGGCCTGACCTGTCACTACGAGTCGGATTTGCTGCGGATATGGCGGCGAGGAATGCCGCAGCGACCAAGGCAGCTGCTCAAACTACCAGTGGACATTCGCTACCCAACGGAGCAGGTTTGCCTGCTACTTCCCTCGATTACTACGCCGATACTGCTGCTACCTCATTTGAGGCGACGGTTCTGCATTCCCAACAACTCGATGCCGAGGACATTGCTTCACTGAACCTCTCAAGCGAGGTGATGGGTGAGCCCACCCATGCTGTCGTACTCGATTCAACTCTATTCTATCCGGAGGGTGGGGGTCAACTCGGCGATGCAGGGCAACTCTCACAGAACGGTCATTCGGTGAGAGTCCTCGATGCCCGTATCGAGGGCGAAGTGATTGTACATCTCACCGATGGGCCCCTTGAATCATCGGCGGTTAGCGGCAAAATCGATTGGGAGCGTCGCAAGCAGTTGATGGATCACCACACATCTGTTCACATCATCGGTGGCTCTGCTCGGAAATTGCTTGGACCGCACATCTGGCAGGCTGGCTCCAACAAGGGTGAGCGCTACGCTCGCTTGGACGTCACCCACCACAGTCGGCTGAATCGAGACCATCTCGATGCAATTGAGGACCACGCCAACGAGATTATCACTGCAAATACCAGTGTTGAGAAACTTGTTTTGTCCCGAGCCGAAGCCGACCAGCGTTTTGGACTCAATTTGTACCAAGGCGGCGCACCAAAGCACACCCAGATTCGGGTTATTCGCATTGGCGACCACGATGTGCAGGCATGCGGAGGCACGCATCACGATGAAGTAGGTCAAATTGGCGAGGTTCGCATCATTCGCTCTAGTCAAGTCCAAGACGGGGTGGAACGTCTGCAAATCGTGGCCGGAGAGACTGCGAGGGAGCACGCCCGTCGCCAAGAGCGACTGCTGAGCGAAGCATCCGAGGCTCTCGGAGTGCAACCTGACGACCTGCCCAGAGCGGTCACTCGTTTCTTTGATGAGTGGAAATCACAGCAGAAGCATATTGAGAGCCTTGAAGCGGAAATCGTCCGACTGCGAACCAGTGGTGGCGGAGATGAAGCCGTTGAGAAGGACGGAATCCGCTATGTTGTGATGGAAGCCACAGGCGACCTCAAGTCGATTCAGAAGATGGTAGGTGAATTGACACTCGACGAATCCAAACCCACCTGTGCTGTTGTTGGAAGCCGAGATGATGGAGGCAAACTCATCATTGCACTAACTGAAGACACAATCGCATCCGAGCGCCACGACGCGACTACGATTCTGAACGCTATCGCCGGACACATTGGTGGAGGCGGAGGTGGAAAACCAACATTCGCACAAGGTGGTGGCTCAAATGGTGACGGAATCCCCGACGCCCTTGCAGCAGCGAAGAGCCACCTTGGACTCTGATTGTATTATTCAGCAATAAGCGCCTGAACATCATTCAGGAACAGTTCTGGTACCCAATCTTGGTCGCCCCAGAACACCCTTTGTAGGTGATTTCTGTCTATGATAATGGTCGCTGTCGAGTGGTCGACAAGATAGTCGGGGTGATGTCTTGCAGCGCTGCGCCCTTCAGTGCCATTCTCCTCTTCGATAGAATCGTTGAGATAGGTGCGCAGCCCAACGTGGAATGATTTCCAGATTGGCTCAAGGTCTTCTACTTCTCCACGGAGATGGGGCCACGAAAGATTCCGGCCTACAGCATAGTCGCTGAGCACCTCCTCGGAATCAAACCAAGGGTCAACTGTGATACTGAGAATTGCAACATCCTCTCCGTAATCTTCGCCTAGTGCCTCCAGCGTCCATGCCAGACTGGCTGAAACGGCGGGACAAACATCTGGGCATCGGGTGTAAACGAAGGAGACAATGACAACCTTCCCCTCATAGTCAGATAGATTGACTGCAGTTCCTTCATGGGAAAGTAGGGTAAATGCAGGGACCAAATACTCTGAATCTCCACCCATGATGTCCTCTCCATGGAATACATCTGGTGGAGTAGTGTCATTTGAGAGACAACCAGAGAGGGAGTTGGTGGATAGCATGAGAATGGTCTGAAGTATAACCAATATTACCCTACAACGCAATTTTTCACATCCATAAGAAATAGGTCAATGTACGCCGAACAATTATTTCACAAACTACTGCATCACCAATTTTCTGATTACTCTTCCTCACTGCTTCCTACTTGTCGATTCTTGACAACGCTGAGCAATAGCAGTCCACTGATTCCACTAGCGAGGGCAATCAATGGCAGCCAGTTGTTGAAGGTGGAAGAACTAGCAGCATCGTCCTGAGGTTCTTCATCATCCAAGCCGAATTCATATCCAATTGGATTGCCATTTACACCGTGCAAATCGGCTTGGACTGTCAGTGATGCATTCATTCTTGAGCCATTTTCATCGATAATCTCGATTGTCCATTGCCCCTCTGTCCAATTTGCCGGCTCAAGCCATAACGCGCAATACTCGCCGCTGGCCAGATTGCAATTGACATCGTTGCTGCCGTTGTAGAGTCCATCTCCATCGAAATCGATTCTAACAGTTCGGTTGGATTCAGCAGAGTTGTGAATCTCGACAGTGTCATTCTGAAGAATCTCCATTGTGTCTGGCTGAAGGTAGGTGCCTCTAGCGATGACCAAGAATGTGTTAGCACCGTGTGCAGACACAGTTGGGGCGAAAATGCATAGCGCAATGATTGACACAACGAGTGATACACAAACACGGCTCGACGCCATTTACCTCACTCCTCTGGTGCTGCCTCAACATCCCAGATTGGGGGGAAGTCATTCTCAGCATCCAAGTCCTCATCCATCTGAACGATGTAAAGCCCGCTGACCATTTCAGAGATGACAATGAATCCACGAGGGTCGAACTGTAATCCCCAGTCGAAAGGAATCATGCACGAGGCCCAACAATCTGCCATATCGTACTCAAGGAATGAAATCGAATCATTGATCCAAACTGGACCTGATGGCAGATAGTAACCCATGGTGTGAGTGGTTGCCAGACTAGTAATCGCCTGCCATCCTCTCTCTGGTTCCGCCACCCCATTCTCCCAGACTAATTCATCCCAAATACGGCCGTGGTCTGTCACCCATGCTCCACCGTGGTAATGGGTCCAGTAGACATTGCCACCCAGCCCAGTATCACCGTTGTGAGGGCTGTAGATGTAACCACCTGGAATGTAGTGGTGGTCATGCTCGCTGCCGTTGTCACGAATACCCTTGCCCGGTAATTTCCACTCACTGACAAGGAATGGCTTGGCGGGGTCGGTGGTGTCGATGGTACGTATGTATCCAGTGTGATTGTCATTGCTGCCATATTCGGGCGCGATTAGCGTGTAGTGACGCCAGTTGATGCCGTAAGTTGCGTCATCAGGTCCAGTTCCACACTGCTCGGGCCATGGTAGAGTGCTTCCAGTCCAGATTCCAGAACAGATGAGGTGGTCGTAGGGAACGACGTAGTGAATATTGCCGTTGCCGTTTGCTACTCCTGTAGAGCCGCTCCACTGAGATGCTGTCATGTTTGCATGGCCACCACCATCTGGCCCGTACCAGCCGTCGTCAGCTGACGGGCAGCCCATCCAACGTCCGACCTCATTATTCTGCGGCCAGTTCAGTCCGAATGGGTCGGCAACTGTGACCGGGTCTGAGACATCGACGATTCGCAGTCCTGCATCCCAATATGCCAAGTAAAGCAGAACTTGGCCGGTGATAGGGTGCACCGAGAGCACGTTGTCGTGATTGAACACCGTTCCACCACAGGTGGTGTCAGGGTCCGGAGTGTAGCCGCCCCAACGAATAATTTCACGGCTAGAATTCTGTTGCTCATCGTTCTGGTTAGGCAGCCATGATTCAAATCCGAGTGGGACATAGAAAATCTGTGTGCCCTTGTAGCCGACTCCACCTGCAAAGATCTCCGGGTAAGGGTCGGCGCCGAATAGGAATAGGCTGCAATCCTCATCAGGATTTGACACGCCATCCCAATCACAGTAGACATGGACGTCTTGATTGTGGAAGCCGGCTGGTGGATTATTCCATTCTGCGACCTTGATTGGCGATGTCTTGTCGCCGACATAGATGACATCGAGCCGATTGGCGCCACTATTTGCGTCGTCATCATTCGGAATTGGGTCTAATTCGCTATTTGTCAACTCGTGATTTATCAGCACCCAATTGTTGTCATCAGTGACCTTGACGTCGATAATCCGGGCAATTTCAGCGTAGTAAGTGCTCAGCATCTTGATGTCATTTGGTGCAGAGATGTCAAGGATGTGGAATTGGTTGTATGCGGCGACGTATGCGAAGCACCCACCAGAACCATCTGAGTAAACCTCACAATCCTCGTCGAAGTTTCCTTCGACAATGACCTCGGAATTATCCCCGGGTGTCGGAGCCGTATTCTTCACTTCGTGGTCACAAGGCCTCCCTGCAGTATTGTCGAGTTCAGGTGGTGGTAACATATCTCCATCACAGTTCAGGTTGTGATAATCGATGAGTTGCATATTCGGTGTGGACAGACGGTGAGAAAGCAAGTCGGAATGACTGTGGTTATCATCTTGAATCTCAGTTATTGGGTCCACCCATTGCCACTCTTCGTCTACGACCGAATCAGTACCACCCCCGATTGCGAGCAAAGCGATAATCGACGCTGCTGAGATGATTAGTAACGCACAGGCAGCCGCAATCATCACCCTATCTGCAGCGACTTCGTCTGAATGCAGTGCATCTCTACGCATCCTTACACCCCATCGGCCTACGGCCGACAGCCCTGCCGGTGCGGGCCCTATTGTTGAATCCAACGCATGCTAGAGTTCTCATTCGATGCACTAGAATTATGTGACATACGGCATATCTAGGTCTAATTGGACGATATACAGGCCAGTAGTGATGCACGAGAGGTAGGTGTACCCCTCATGATATTCAGCCGCCCAAATGAACGGCGTCCATCCGAAGTCGTAGTAAGAACTCTCAAGGGGTTCACCGTCTGCTCCGTGCGGCAGATGAAAACCGACAGTAGCATCGGCATGAACATCAGTTTTGTTTCCATCTTCAAGCCCAGCGGCCATCAGCGTCTCGATGTCAATAACCCACAGACCAGCATGGTAACTTCCGAGGTAGATTCTGCCATCCCAAGCCCCACCGTGGCTATTATCAGGCAATCCGGGAAGTCCGGTCTGGAAAATAGCAGTATCCGCATTGTGTGGGCTGAACAGCAGCCATTCTTCCCCTCCAGGGATGAAATGCTCCCAAGCGAATGGATTTTCCCAGCCATGAATCAGTTTCGGTAGGAATCGAACATTTCCATTGACCTCCTCATATTCGGTGGTGTCCAGCAGATAGACCATTCCGGTGCCGACACTTGTCTGCAATACCTCTGTGGCGAGGAGAGTAAGGTGCATCTTGCCCATAGGGTAACCAAGGTGGCTTGCATCAACCATCTTGTCAATTGGTTCAGCGTAATGGATGTAGGATGACCTGCCTCCGTTCTCGTTACCAGTAGTTCCGCTATCTGGTTCTCCATCACCGTCGAAGTCCTCAAAATCCATCCACAGTCCGACTTCTGGAGCTCGCCACATGCAACCAGCCTGTGTCCCACCAGATGCTCGGCAAAGCGAGCCATGCCAGAGATATTCGGCCAGATCATTGCCTGGGTGTGGTACATCGCTGACATCAAAGATTCTCAAGCCGGCTTCCCAATATGCGCCGTAGACGTAGGTACGACCGAATCGAGGGTCGTTTGTATCCTCTCCCGGCCAAGATTGCACTGTCATATCGTGAATGTAGACCCATCCACCTCGCGTGGTTTCCCACGACACTTCCGCTTCACCCACCTTGACGATTCTAGGCAGGTCACCGTAAGCGGCGAAATTCAGGTGCGCGATTGTAATGCCGCCACAAGCATCACCCTGCCCGATGTCGCATTGTTCGTAATCCGGGTTTGCGACAAAGATGTACCATTCATTGTCAATCATGTGCGTATACAGGTTGTGGGGGCCGCTCGGATGGTCGGCATCATACCAAGAGTCTACCCAACTCGGGTCGGATTTGTCAGTCACATCGACCAATGTCACTGTGACCTGTGCCGGATCTTCCCATGCACCAACGTTAGGGTCTGCAGAACCGGCGTCGACAATTTGGTTCTGTATGATGACATATTCACGACTATTGTATTCGAGATACTTAACGTCGAGAACCTGAGTGTTGGGGTCGTAATAGACACCTGTCACTGTGGTATTCTCTGGGTTGGATACATCGACGATGTGCATCTCTTTCCAGCCAGCGATGTAGGCGTAGGTTTTCCCATCTGGTGATTCTGCTACCTGAATTTCTGCATTCCCCGGCTCGGTGAGTTTGTTGAATGATACTGGCTGGATATTTTCTGTGTAATTCATGTGTGAACTTGCATTACGGTGATCATGTTCTTCATCCTGCATCAGCGGGTCGCCGACCAAGTCAAGTTGGTCTGAATCAGCGTCATTGTCAACACCGAGAGTGATTAGCGCAAAGGCTCCGAGCATCGTGCTACCTAGCAATAGAAGCACGGCCAATGCTACTGCCTTGACGTCCATGGCGGCCCCGAACCTGCGAGTCGGTTTTGTTTTATCCATGAAGCGGTAGCCGACACCATGACCGTACCCCGCCGTGCCGCAGGTACATTCAGCCTCATGCTGATACTCATTTTCCCCCTGTTTGCGATGCCTGTGGCAGCACACGACCCTTCCACCTACACGGTCATCGTTCGCGAAGGCAATCACTCCCCGAATCAGGTGAGCATCATCGTGAGTGATACCGTCCAATATTACAATGTGGATGACCGTGAGAACATCACTCACCACATTGGTTTGGACCTCAACGATGACGGCGATTTCGATGACGAGAACGAGTTCTCATCAGGGCTATTGAGTGGAGTTTGTGATTGGGATAATGATTCGAGTTGTCGTCGATCTTGGTCACTCCCCTTCAACAGTTCTGAAATGGCCGGAGAATACGCTCTGACCGACTATGTCTCCGATGGAACCGAGATTCACATATTGCTTGATGTTGCCAGCGATTCCCACTCTCCTGACATCGGTGAGTGTTTCGGTGCAGATTGCGATGAAGAACCTCAGGCAGACCTCACTGGTGAGTTAGAAACCACACAGTTGCTATTGGTTGGAGGAATAGTCATCATGATTCTGGCGATACTCTTGGGAATTTGGATTGTAGATGAGAATTCTAATCGAGATTCACTACCTCTTGGGTATGATGAGGAATCCTGACCTCATTCTTCTTCCGATTGCCCGGAAGATGCCATCGCAATCGCAGGTATCAGAGTCAGCATCGATATTTCCGATGAGAAGGTAAGAGTCCACTCAAAGAGTGCGGATTCAACGAGGTGTCCGGTGCCGACAAAGACAGTCATCAGTAGGTATGAGACGAGCCCTACAGCAAATAGTAGCCAGCGAACTCGTGTGATAGGGTGCCCCCTCCAGTAAACTCCACTGTCCAAAGGAGCCCGAGCCACAGCATTCACCGCCATCCATAGGAGGCTGCCTTGGAAGATAATCAACGCATAGAAGACATGCGGCACAATATCAGTGTTGAATGGGTGGCGAGTAATCATCACTAATGAAATCCCCATCACTACCGCTGTGATTCCTTGAACCACGTTCGCGAGATGTCGCAACACCGATGCGTCAATCGCAGTGAGTGATTTCCGGGAACGAAGGAACATCTCAACACCCAGTAGGCCTAGCAAGATACCTCCAATGGATAGTCCAACATCGAAAATTGCTTTCTCTGGATAATATGCTCCGGCAGATGAAATGAATGGTGGTAAACCATCTGGGAAATCAATGTGCGTCGCATTACCGGGAAATTGTTCGGAGTAATGCACAGGATTGTCTCGTTTCCCGCTGAAGTCCATTTGCATAATCGCTTGGCTGACAATGCATGTGCCGACAATCAATACGACACCAGCGATGATTACTCGCTTGAATGCCTCATCGCTCACCAAGGAGTCCTTCATCACCTACCCTCCATTAGTTGAGACAGTGCATCGAGGTCGAATAGTGATGCCGCTACCTGCACCGCCTCATCGAGTTCAAACCACTTGACCTCGTCGATTTCATCATCTTTGAGTTTGAAGTCATCTGAGCTCGGGTCGATGTCGACGAGATAGGTGAATGAAACAAAGTTGATTCCCTCTGAAGTGAAGATTCTTGACTGAACGAATGAGAAATCCTCACCCTCGCGCGGCTCTGCTGATTCCCCATGCGGGTCTCCAACATCAATGGAAATGCCAAGTTCTTCCGCCGCCTCGCGCGCGACTCCATCACGCGGGTGTTCCGCATAATCGAGGAAACCACCGCACAGAGTCCAATGCCCTGTGAAAAAGCCACGCTTGACTTTCGCCATCAGGACCTGTCCACTTGGGTTGCGCAGAATGACCTTTGCAACCAGTCGGTGCATGCTGCGGTATACCGATTCCCGTGCGGCTGGATGAACAGCCGAGTCTGAGGGAATTGTATCCTTCCACGCCCAATGTTCTGGCCAGACAATGTCAGGCAGGGCGTGGATAACCTCGAATCGCTCATCGCCGAGTGAGAATCGATTTCTCCTTCTCTCATGCCATGCGATTCCGAGCGATTCGACTTCTTTTTGGGTCGGTAATCGGAGCAGCCATGACCTGTCATCTCGTTGTGGCCATTCAGTCCTGCCCATTTCGGCAAGCATGGGCCCAGCACCATTTGAATCAACGAGCAAGACCTTGCCGTCGTGTTCGAGATAGAGCAGTTCCTGCATCATTCTCCCTCTTGCGGCTGCCGTCCTCCGATGAAGAACCCGCCGCAGGTCTCATTCGCTTTCATCCGCGGCGATTTGTGGATTTGCGGCCGGTATGTGTTCATGTAACCAGAGAGAAGCCGATAGCAGGGCAAGTCCTGTAAGCAGGCCGGCGATGGTATCGCTGAACCAGTGTACGCCGCCGACAATTCTACCAACTGCGGTAATTATTGGTATGCCGATGAGTAGCCCGCTAGCCATCTTGGCCTCCGTCAGTCGAGAAGCGATGCGAGCAGCAGTGGTGTCAGAGCCGTCAGCCAACTTCGGTAGCCATACCAGCAGAACAAGGCCGAGCAGGACGACGGAAATCGCCACATGTCCGCTCGGCCATGCGAAACTATCCATAAAATCCAGAGCGTATTCTGGGCGCTGACGCCCGAGATTAATCTTCAGCATGCGGACGATTTTCCATGAAGTTGCTAGAGTGAATAGACACAGCACACCTTCGAATCGGTATCCACGACTCCACAAAGATACGAACATGATCATTCCTAGAGCAATGGATAACTCGGAATGTCCGAAGAAGGCCAATCCCTCACGAGCAAATATCCGCACCGATTCTGAATCGCCAATCATGGCGTGAAGCCAGCTGTCCACTCCTGAATCCAATGCATCAAATAATTCTGAAGACTTCTGCATGATGACATCCTGTGCCAATAGGACGATGCTGGTGAGCCAGAACAGACGCGTATCAGCCAACTGCGACCTCAGACGGTCGACGCTCACCAACTCACCTCAGTATCCGAGAAGTTCGGAGAGTTGTTGTTTGTAGAATTCACCAGAACCCTGTAGTGAAGCGAGTTCTTCGTCGGTGAGTTCCAATTCGATGATGCTCTCCACTCCAGATGCGCCTAGAATGACTGGTACTCCGATGTATACGTCTTGCAAGCCGTACTGGCCTGTCAGGTAGGCGCTGCAAGGTAGCAGCCGCTTACGGTCGAGTAGAATTGATTCTGCCATGATTGCGGCTGCGCTGCCGGGCGCGTAGAACGCGCTTCCTTTTTCCAGAAGCTTGACGATTTCTCCGCCACCACCGGCAGTCCTTTCACAGATGGCGGTGATTGTGGCATCATCGAGCAGTTGGTCGATGCTGATGCCGCTGACAGTAGTATAGCGAGGCAGCGGTACCATCGTATCGCCGTGGCCGCCGAGTACCATTGCAGTAACATCCTCATTGGAACAACCGACGGCGTCGGCCACAAAATGTGTCATTCGAGCACTGTCGAGGATTCCTGCCTGTCCTACCACACGATTGGATGGGAAACCGGTGACCTTCTGCATGTGGAAAGTCATCAAGTCAAGCGGGTTGGTCACCATCACGATGACTGAATCCGGTGCGTGTTCGCGGATGCCTGCGCCGACTTGAGAGATAATATCGGCATTCATGCCGATGAGGTCTTCACGGCTCATTCCCGGCTTGCGAGGAAATCCGCTGGTCACCACCACAACATCAGCGCCCGCGATATCCTCGTAGTTTGAGGTCCCGGTGAGTTTGCCATCATAATTCAGAATCTGCCCAGCTTGGCTCATGTCGAGGGCCTTTCCTTTGGCGAATCCCTCGTAGATGTCGAGCAAGACAATCTGTCCGAGGTTTTTCGTGGCCAAGACGAACGCACACGAGGCGCCGACATTACCAGCTCCAATCACAGCAATCTTTGCCTTTCCGCCGCTCATCTGCATCCCTCTTGTATTCATGCGCGCCGACACCCGTCCATATGGGTTGCTGCTGTTGCCCTCGTTCTGCTCAACACGATTTCCCTGTTCAGTCAGGTAACCCGCATGGTTCAAGAACCCGATTCAGGTCGATGCAATCGTACAACCACTACCGACTTGGGGTTGAGAATCGGCGGAGTTGAGGAAATGAGGTTGGGAGTGCTGATTGAGGCTGGAGATGAGACCAGAGTGGCCATCGTTCCCAACTCGATACCCAAGTTGACGAAACTCGGTTTTGAAGTAATGGTCGAAGCGGGTGCGGGCATATCAGCCCATCACCCTGATTCTGAATATGAGGGGAAAGGTGCGAAAGTCACATCTCGTGAAGATGCGATGAGTTCTGACGTCCTAATATGCATCGGCATGCCTGATGTCTCGTCTCTCAAGCAAGGACAGATAGTCGCCTGTGTCGCTGACCCATTCCGCCAGCCTGAACGAGTCAGGCAGGCCATGGATGCCAAGGTGACCCTACTCAGCATGGACATGATTCCCCGGCGACTCTCACGCGCGCAGGCGATGGACGTGAACTCAAGTCAGGATAACCTCGCTGGCTACAAGGCAGTGCTGATGGGTGCTGCCTCAGTTGCTAAGGCAATTCCAATGATGACTACATCTGCTGGTACTGTAAGGCCAGCCAAGTTCGTCATTATGGGCAGCGGAGTGGCTGGCCTGCAAGCGATTGCAACCGCCAAGAGACTCGGCGCAATCGTTTATGCTTCAGACGTCAGGAAGTCTACGGCCGAGCAAATCGAATCAGTGGGTGGACGCTTCATTGAAGTCGAGGGCATGGATGACTTCGAGGACGAATCAGGCTACGCTAAGCCATTGACCCCTGAATTCATTCAGAAAGTCAACGATACGGTTTGTGAGGTTGCATCCGATGCTGATGTCATCGTGACCACGGCCCGAATCTTTGGCCGCCCTGCGCCTATTACAGTGCCCGCTTCCGCCGTTGCGAACTTCAAACCGGGCGCAGTAGTGGTCGACATGAATGCAGATGTTGGAGGGAATTGCGAACTAACTTCGCCTGGAGAGATCATCACCACTGAGAATGGAGTCATCATCATTGGCACCACCAATCTACCGGGGCTACTCGCATCAACCGCCAGCATGTTGTACTCAAACAATCTCACTAACCTCGTCACTTCATTTGTCAAGGATGGCGAAATAGTCCTAGACCCGGAGGACGACATTCTGGTCGGAGCACCTGAGGGCAGCGATTTCTACGTATCTGGAATGGGCGGAGTCCTCGTTTGCTCTGACGGCGAGATTCACCCGAAGCAGACTCGTTTGGCGGAGGTGGTTGAATGAGTCTGACCCTCGCCGCCCTAGTCGCCAGTATCACAGTTTTCGTGCTTGCTATCTTCCTCGGATTTGAGTTGATCAGCAAGGTCCCTCCGACCCTACACACCCCTCTGATGTCCGGTGCTAATGCGATTTCTGGCATTACCATCGTCGGCGCATTGATTCTGTCCAATGTTGCATGGGTCGATGGTCATCCGGGTACTGCCGCTTGGTTGGCCTTCACAGCGCTGATTAT
>CAUZSM010000016.1:0-22371 GCA_963582685.1 Candidatus Thalassarchaeaceae archaeon
AGAAGGCAATCCGCTACAGGCAGGTGTCGATACCTACGCGGTTGTGGCGGTGGCCTACAGCAATGGCAACCTATCCAACTCGACCCTACCACTTGGCCCAGTCCAACCCTTCGATGACATCCCGCTCGCGCCCGCGTGGGCAACCGCGGAATTGAATGAAGGAAATATTGAGGTTGAATGGGAGTGGTGCACGGCTCTAGATCACTACTTCAGCCACTGGGATTATTTCACCAGCCCTCCTGAACCCCTGACACCATTTGAGCAGAATCAAGGCATTGGGCAAGGTGGTACTCTACCAGATAATCAGGCAATTTTCGCTGCGCCGGGGATGCCGATTTGGATAATGATTTACTGCGTCGATGAATCTTGGCAGACTCACCTTGAGAACCCACTCATCATCGGCCCGATTGTGACTGCACCCGGCACTGATACCGAAGCACCTGAGCCTGTTGAATGGGTGAAAGCAGAGGACTTCCCCAATGACGCCGGTGGAGCAATTCAGGTTGAATGGGCAGCATCTGAGGCAGAAGACTGCGCGTTGTATGCAATCTATCTCTCTCCAGTCAGCGGAGCCTGGCCACCTGCAAGCGCCGATGAGGGCGGAGCAGAGCCTACTGCGTGGGTTACCGGTTGTGAGCAGACACAAGTTGTGGTCACAGGACTAACTGACGGACAGCCGTATTGGGTGACCGTGGTTCCATTCGATGCGCACCTCAATGCCAACCTTGTTGACAGTCCATGGGACCAAGCTACCCCGATGAACGATTTGCGGGATGCAGAACCGCCGGTGCGCGTGTCGGTGGTGAACGCTTTCGATGTGCCGAATGATTTTGGCAACAGCATCGACGTGCAGTGGTCTCCTGTACCCGACGATGACCTTGCATTCTACACGATATGGGTGTCTGAACACGACGTCTCCGATGTATCGGGTCTGTGGTCACGTTGTGGCTTCTATCTCGACTACTGCGCAGAGATGGTTCCGCTGATGCAACTTGACTCCTCAGCATCCTCACTTACCTTACAGATGAATCGGGCGTTATATGGTGATGAATTGGCTATCTCAGTCCGTAACACGATACAGCCTGATGTGCCGTTGTATGTCACGGTGACCGCTCACGATGAGTATGGTAACGTCCACCTCGATGGACTGGTCACCGCGATGGTTACTCCAGTCGATGATTTGCGAGATGATGAGGCTCCGCCAAGACTTGTCGCACCATCTCTAAGCGACGTCTCAAGTGATGGTGGTGGGGCTCTCTGGCTTGAGTTCTCGATGTCAACAGCGTCGGATGTGGCGTGGTATGAGGTATACGTCGAGCCGCTTGAATTCAGTGATGCCTGCAACCTGCAACCGGCATATCTGCTGCCGATAGACGCTGAGATGCCGATACTTCTCGAACGGTATGGCGACGGGCGCTTCCTCGAAGGCGGTGAGGCGGTCACCGTGGCCGTTGTGCCAGTAGATTCCTCGTCCAATTCCTTCTGTGATGGGCTTGCCACCACGACGATGGCCCCAATCGATGATTCACCACCGGGTGTCGCCACCTCGCCAATCTCCAATCTGAAAGCAGAATGGAATAGTGACGGCTCAGCTCTAGAAATATCGTGGACACGAACCGACCATGCGCTGGGCGGGTTGTCGATCTACATCAGCGGTGAGCGTTTTGCCATTACCGGAGAAGCAGTACAGGTTGCCGCTGGAGTCAGAGAAGATACCATCGTCATTGAGTTCGTAGGTGATGAGCCGATTGACAGCAGCAAGACGTGGTGGATTGGTGTGGTAAATGACCATGCGCGAGGACAGATCGTTCAGGTTGACCCAATTCAAGTATCGCCATTCGGAGTCGATTCAAGTTCTGTACCAAGTATGAGTACTGGAACGATGGTTATCCTCAGTTTGGTTGCCCTGTTAGTCCTGCTTGCAGGTCTTGGAGCGTTTGTACTGATGCGCCGTGGTGGTGGCGATTCATTTGGGATGTTGACGGATAATCAATCGGGCTATGTCTCAGATGACCTAACTGATATGGACTCGCTGTTTGACGAGCAAGATGCAGAATCACCGAGCAGAGGATCATCTGAGCCCGAGTTCACCGCGCCGCCTGTAGAGGAGGAAGTAACCTCCACCCTGCCCAGTATGGAAGCAGCAACTGCACCAGCAGTCGACCTGCCGGACATTTCTGACCTGACCGATGATGAGGATGAGATGGACACGTCCTTCCTCGATGACCTACTCTGAGTCATTCTTCATCGCGCTCAGCCTTCTCGCCACTGCTCCAATCGTAGATTCCGCAGCCGGTTTTCTTGCCGAGGTCACCCGCTTCCACCAATTTGTCGAGTAATGGGTGCGGACGGTATCGTTCGTCGTCAAAGGCGTCTGCGAGATTGTTGAGGATGTCTCGTCGAACGTCAAGGCCCACCAAGTCCGACAATTCCAGTGGCCCCATCGGATGCCGGTAGCCGAGCCGCATCGCGGTGTCAATATCGCTAGCGCTTGCCACGCCATCAGCGAGCATGCGGATGGCTTCGTTGCCGAGCACCACACCGAGTCGGCTGGTGGCGAATCCGGGTACATCACGCACTAGAATGGTGGTTTTGCCCATCGCCTCGCCGATTGCTCGTGCCGCGGCAATTGTGTCGTCAGAAACCGCGTCGTGTCGCACAAGTTCAAGCAATTTCATGATTGGAACCGGATTGAAGAAATGCATGCCGATAACATTGGCCGGCCTTGCTGTAGCACTGGCAATATCTGAGATGGGCAAGCCGGATGTGTTGGTGCCGAGGATGGCATGAGGCGGCGCGTGTTCATCGATATCGGAGAAAATTTTTCGTTTCAGGTCGAGTATCTCGGGTACAGCCTCGATTACGAGGTCTGCGCCGCTGACCGCTTCTGCAAAGTCTGCCACCGCATGCAGATTGCCGCTCCATTCTTCCTTCTGTTCTGGCGTGGTCTTTCCGCGAGAAATGCCGTTGTCCCAGAAAGCATCTATCCGCTGCATTCCGGCAACCAAACCCTCAGGGAAGGCGTCGTAAAGCCGAGTATCCCATCCAACCTGTGCACAGACCTGAGCGATGCCAGCGCCCATGGTGCCTGCTCCAATCACAGCGACAGTTGAAACTCCAGTCATTCTCAACCCTCTTTGCCATAAGCAGCCAGTGCGGATTGGAAAAGTCGCTGACGCGGCACATCATGCTCTAGGAATGAGTAGAATGGTGCTACATCTTTGAGAAGTTCAATCGCGCTGACATACGCTCCGTAGATGAACGGGTCACAGACCTCCATTGTTGGGATATCAATGCCGAGCCTTACCAGTCCCTTGCGGGTGTCATCATCCCAGATGGTGTAGGTGTGCTTGGTGAAGTGAAGGTAGGCTGAGAGCCTCAACGGGTCAGCCAGCGCAGAATCAGAAAGTGACTCCAGCAACAGCGTGTCAGGATAGCGAATCGCGTATAGGAACAAAACCACCTCACGCTTGGTCGCCTCGCGCCACGTGCACTTGTCCAGACCAAGCCACTCGTCAATCATGTCGAACATCCGAGCTGAGTATGGCCGGTAAATGCGGTACAGTAATTCCTCGTATCCAGACGGGTGTTGGTTCTCACTCATATGGTGTGCATCGAATAACTCGGGCACTCTCTCAAAGAAGTCCTTGCAGCGCTCCTTGTCGAAGTTGAGCAGGGCGTGTGTTTGCATATTTGCACCCTCCATTATTGGGAGAAAGTCAATCCTTCCACTCACGGTATTGAATCCACTCTTGCTTGAAATATTCCTGCAGTGCGGCTTCGTCTTCGTCGGTAGGCAGCACTGTGGTGAGATACCCCTCCCAAGCCTTCTCATCGCCGTCAAATGGCTCACCATGCACGTCGAATTTCTTACCGTGGTACATTCCGACACCGCGGTTGAATCTGTCTGAGGTGATATACAACTCCGCTTCTCCCTTCTTGCGAGGCTTGGATATTCGGCGCATTTCCTCCTTCAGTTCGGCGAAGTAGTGAGCGCGACTCTCCTCATTGAGATGTTCACGGTTTGCCGGTTTTTTCGCCTCTCGCTCATCGTAACGGCCCTTGATGCCAAAGACATAGGCCCACTGTGCTGAGGTCGATTCATCGACGCCGAACAGGTCGAGGCCAGTGCTGACCCACTTGTTGAGGTACTTCTGCAGCAGAGCGCAGGGAATCACACCTTGCTTGACGATGCGTCGCAGCCCATTGGCCCCGGTTCCGAGGTGGAATGATTCCTCCTTGAGCATCGGTCCCATCGAGGCGGCGAGCGGCCTGAACGAGGAAGTGCTGAGCATCTTCAACTGGAATTTGCCGTCGCGGTCGATGAAGTGGGTGAAGCAGAAGAAGTCGAGCCAGTGGTCGATTGGTTCGTTAAATGAACCGAGCAATCGAGGGCGGTCTTCCTCTCCGCGGATTGGATTGGCTGAGGAGTTGCGCTCAAGCAACTTCTGGGCTTCTCGGATTCCGTGTTCACCGAAGTAATTGCAGAGGACGTAGGCCATCTGCCAGCCGTGGCGCTGCTCCTCACACATGATTCGCATCGCCGATTTGCGGTCGTATTCAGTTGGCGCTGAATCGAGCAGATGCCACTGCTGCTCAACACTGCCAAACTCGGTGTCGCCCTGAACGCTCACCATGCTGATGATGGCGTCCCGGACGTTCTGCTGTGGGACTTGCATTCGGCGTTCCCACTTCGGCATTCCTTCAAAATCGCCGAATTCGATTGTGTCTCCGGCCGTGTCCCAGTCGAACTTGATTTCAAAGCGGTAGTCACCCAACCATGATGGGTCAAAGCCGATTCTTGTCTGCCACTCCTGGAACTGTTCAATCCACGCTTCAAAGTTAGGAGCGTAGTCCTCAACAATTTCGGTAGTACTCATGACCGACCCTAAAGGTCGGTCATATTTCAATGGCTTCACTAAGTCGAGCCGCCCTTAGGCGGCTCATTCAGAGTTAATCTCACTTACCGGTGAAGCGGGGAGTGCGACGCTCGACGTAGGCGTTGATGCCTTCCTTCGCATCACTCGATGAGAATAGAGACGACTGCAACTCGCGCTCAAGAGCGAGGTGGTATTCGAAGGGCATCTCCGTGCCAGATTGTACGCTGCGCTTGATGTTGCCAACGGCCTTGGTAGCCTTCATCGGCAGGGTGAACTGGCTTGCGTAGTCGAGGACGTCCTGTCGGAATTCAGCGAGGTCACCGTCCCATACGTCATTGACCAGATTCAATTCCTTCGCCTTCTCAAAGGCCATCAATTCACCAGTGACCATGTATTCTAAAGCGCGGGCCTTGCCGATTATTCGAGAAAGCCGAGCGGTTCCACCGGTGCCGGCGAGCACACCGAGGTTGATCTCAGGTAGTCCGAGTTTTCCAGCATCTTTGCGAGCTAAGCGAATATCTGCGGCCATGGCGATTTCAAGACCGCCACCAACGGCGTGTCCGTTGATAGCGCAGATGACCAATTTCGGGGTCTGCTCAAGGCGAGACAGGGTCTCATTTGCGTGCAGACAGAAATTGTACTTGAAGCCGGGAGTGACCGAGTCGAGCATCTGGATGCTGGCACCGGCCGAGAAGAACTTCTCACCGCGACCGGTGAGCAGAATGACTGCTACATCATCATCGAATCGAGCGCGGACTACCGCCTCATCGATGTCTCTCATCATTTCATGAGTGTAGGTATTCGGTCCGATGTCATCTCCTTCAAGTGGAGCACCAGAGGAATCAGATGCCAATTCAATGACGGCGATTCCATTGTCGGTGACACCATAGTTCACAAGGCAGTTCGGCATTGGCTGCAATTCAGGCCAGTTTGTCATGAGGCCGGCGACCTACAACCGACATATCAATGCGACGCCAAACGATGACAGACACAGAAAGCGGCCTTAAGGCCGAATCTGCTATTTCGTCGCTTTGCTCTTTCAAAGCGGCCGTTCTGAAGTGATAAATCGCCTTTCACCGGCAGCCACATCGATAATCTCTGAATGGACCGCCGCTCGGTCTGCAAGTATTTCGACTCCAGGCAGGTATCCTGAGCATACACCAGAGGCGACGAAGACAGCATCACTGGAGGCACACAGGTCATCTCTGCCCCAAATGCGGTCCACATCGTCTCCAAGCATCGCTTTTGCCCTCGTTTCGTGGTCTTCAGTGGTCCGAACCAACTTGCCTTCAAAGTGACCACCCAGTCCCCGTAATGCTGCGGCGGTGATGACTCCTTCTGGAGCGGCACCGATTCCCATCAGCAAGTCGATGTCGTTATTCGGGTCAGCCGCATTGAGTGCAGCACTGACATCACCGTCACCAATCAGTGGAACGCTGACTTGTAGTTCGCGCAATTCGCGAATCAGTTCGGTGTGGCGCGGTCGGTCCATCACTACCACTTTGAGTTGAGCAGGAGTTTTGCCCAGTGCATTGCACGCAGCCTCCACATTGTAGGCCACATCAGCCTCAAGCGATACCTCGCCAAGCACCTCGGCAGGCCCGGCAATTTTGTCCATGTAGCAGTCCGGGGCATGCAGAAGAGCTCCTCTTGGAGCGGCGGCTAGCACAGCGATGGCGTTTGGCAGGTTCTTCGCCACGTGATTGGTGCATTCCAGTGGGTCGACAGCGATGTCCACCTGAGTCGCTCCTGCTACTCCTTGCATCGAGCCTAGCGGCTCCCCAATCCATAGCATCGGCGCATCATCTCGCTCGCCTTCGCCGATGGCGACGCGACCGTCGAAAGGCACGGTGTCGAACACGGCTCGCATCGCCTCGACTGCGGCGCCGTCTGCCTTCTTGCCATCCCCTTTGCCACGCCATGCGGCGGCAGCGATTGCAGCGTCTTCGCAAGCGCGGAGGAAGTGGTCAGCAAGGTCAGCGACTTTTGCCATGGAGCCGCGAAGGCGGCGGGGTTCTCAATACTGTGGTAGCCGGATTCCGTTCTCAACTCTGGGCTTTGTGCTTCTCAAGGACGACGATGTCTCGAATCCGTGTCTCTGGATATTGCCCCGCTTCATCCTTCTCAAGCGATTTCACCATGTCCCAAGCACACAGCAGGCCGGTAGACACTCCACATAGAGCCTCCATCTCAACCCCGGTTTTCCAATGTGCTGCAACGGAAACTGTGCAACGTAGGGCGTCATGCTCCCAGTCCCACGCCACGTTGCATCCTTCAATTGGAATAATATGGCAATGTGGAATCATTCGCGGGGTTTCTTTCACCGCTTGAATCGCCGCGACCGTTGATGCTTCCAGCACGTCACCTTTGGCGATGAGGCTATTGCGAATTGCGTCGGCAGAGTCCGAAGATAATTCGAGAACTCCGGTTGCCACCGCTCGCCTCTCGACGACCGGCTTGTGACCAATCGGCACTATTCCGTCAATCCCTTCACTCATCCAAGCCCCCCTTTCCATACAGTGCCGCTGACCCTGACTTCTTTCTTCCACAGGGGTGCCTGTGACTTGAGTGCGTCGATAAGCCAAGAGCAGGCTTCAAACCCTTCCTTGCGATGTGGCGATGCGACGTGAATGCAGACGATATCTTCCCCCGGAAGCACTACCCCTGTTCGATGACCGATTGCCACGCCATGAACTCCGAAATCTGCGATGGCAGCCTCGGCAAGTGAGCGCAGAACCTCAGGCAATTTCTCCTCCCAAGCATCGAACTCCAGTTGCTTCACCTCTGAGCCGTCGGCCTCCCCTCTGGTCAGTCCAAGGAATGACACCACGCTCCCACAGCCATCTTTGGCAAGCTTTGTGCGCAGTCCATCGGAGTCCAACGTAATTGGGGCTGCCTCGATGAGTATGTTGTCGGCCACATAGCCTCCTATCACTCGGTCTGCATCAATCCGCCGGTGGCGAATCCTTCAAGCGAAGCGCGCAGGTGGGCGCGGTAAACCAACCGAGAGTGGGCGGAGAAGATGGGTGCCGTGAAATCGCTACCGGAGGCTGATGAGCCAATACACATTCTAGGGGCTGGTCTGTCAGGCCTGTCTGCAGCAACCATCCTCGCTAAGGCGGGTAGAGAGGTACACGTTTATGAAATCCGCAAGGATAGCGGAGCACGCTTCGATGGCGACTTCCAAGGGATTGAGAATTGGACTTCTGACAGCGATTTCTTCGATGAGATACGTGGTTGGGGTCTTGACCCGGACCAGTTCAAATCTACCGGATTCAATGTAATTGACTTGGCCCATCCCGATGATGTGATTACTCAGCCGAAGACATCCAGTTTCGCCTTTCGTGTCGTCGAGCGCGGCACCGATGAGCATTGTATTGACCAGGGATTCAAGCGAATGGCACAAGCGGCCGGCGTCAACATCCATTACAACTCAAAACGTGACCCGGCCGATTGCCATATAGTCGCCGCCGGCCCACGGGAGAGCAGTGCAGTCGCCTTTGGAGAAATATTCCACACCACTCATCCAAACCACGTCACATTCCAGTTGAACGACAAATTGGCTCCCGGCGCATACTCATACCTGATTATCATCGACGGCATAGGTCTAATCTGCACCTGTTTATGGCGTCAGCAGAAGCAAACTTCGCGCTATCTAAACGAGACAATCGCTTGGTATGAGCAGCACTACGACCTCGACCGCAAACCAATCAAGCGCGTTGGTGGAAAGGGCGACTTTTCAGTGCCGACAAAATATGTTCACGAAGGACGTTGGTATGTTGGAGAAGCAGGAGGGCTACAGGACTTCATGTGGGGCTTTGGTATGCGTTATGCCATCACAAGTGGCGTATTGGCAGCCAACGACATACTAGGTGGCGACGACTATGAGCGCGAGGTTCGCAAACAATTGGTCCCATTGGTCAAGGCGAGCGCAATCAATCGTTGGCTGATGAACCGAGTCGGTGATCGCGGATTCAAGCGAGTTGCTGTTCATTGGATGAAGAATCAGCAGAAGAAAGGTGACGGCTTGGTATTCATGAAATGGCTTTACCAACCCGGGATTATCCGCAGAGCATTGTGGCCTTTCGTCAGGTTCGGCATGCTGCGTAAAAAGCAACTCAAAGATGGGCGCATCGTTCATCGCATGCCGTTTCGCAAGTCGTTGAAGCGCGATGTTTGGCAGCCGAGTCCACGCGCCATTGAAATCGGCGAAGAGTGGAAAATGATTCACAAATCTGGTGGCGCGACATCGTTTGAAACTACCGACCAATAATCAACAGCATCCTTCCTCTTGGATTGGTGGACATGGATTATCTCCGTAAGAACAGAATACGCAGCAGTTACCCTCGAGAGGGCGGAGAATTGTCTTACACCCTTCACATTCGTGGAAGAAAAGGCAGGAGTCTGTTGGCATGGCCATGCTCTGCTTATGTCCGCATTCAGGGCAGGTAAGTTTTGATTCCAATCTAACATCAGTCATTTCTCAACTCACCTTTTCGGGCAGGTTCTGATATTGTGCCCATTTGACCCGCATATGCTACAGGATCTGGTTCCACGGCGTTTGCTACGATGCGCTCGCCCAGCAGCTGCTTTCGGATTCACCTCGGGACAGGTTCTGAGATTGTGACCACTCTGCCCACAATATCCGCATTCCCTGTGGCCCTTGCGCCGCTTCTTGCGTACCGCTCTATCTGGATTGAGTATTGGGCAAGTCCGTGTATTATGTCCAATCTTGTTACATTCAGCACAACGGCGACGTTTGCCCTGCCTACGTTTTGGTTTCACTATCCGTTTGGGGTTGACTACTGGGCAGGTTCGAGTGTTGTGTCCGATGTCTCCGCATCCACGACATTGACGTCTGCCACTTCTGCGGATTCTGTTCCTTTCCAGCCTCAGTTCTGCTGCAGCGGGGTTCAATTCTGCGCAGGTCCGTGAATTGTGGTCCCTCGCTCCGCAGTGGGAGCATTGTCGGGTTCCGCGGCCACGCAGCCTCGATAATCTCCTCCTGGCAGCAATTGGATTAATCTTTGGACACGTGCGAGTGTTATGACCAGACTCTCCACAGTGTGAGCAAATTTTGCCGCTGCCTTGGCTTGACAATCTAGCAGCGGCTCGTGCTGCCGCTTCGGGATTAGCAATTGGACATGTGCGGATATTATGTCCGCGCTTCCCGCAACCACCGCACACCCTACGTCCAGCCATCTGCACCGGAAAACGGAGATAGGTTCTCAATAATAAATCATTTTCTCTTCAAAGAGTTCTTTGATTATAGGTGGCGGTGGGTGGGTCTGCTATTCACATCCGTCTGAGGAAGGCTTGAAGGCACCAACCAACGTCGCATCCACCGAGGTCAGGAAATGGACATCGGACTGTTGGAAGCGACTGCGAATGCACTAGTGGCACCCGGGAAGGGAATCCTCGCAGCAGACGAAAGCACTGGGACAATGTCAAATCGTTTGGAGGCTGTTGGTGTCACTTCCACGGCTGAGAGCCGTCGCGCATATCGTGCTAATTTGTTCGCTACACCGGGCTGTGAGAGTGCGGTGAGCGGCGTGATTCTGTTTGATGAGACCATCCGCCAGAATGCAAATGATGGCAGCACGATTTCTGAGTATCTAGTTGCGCGAGGCATCATTCCGGGAATCAAGGTCGACACCGGTGCAAAGGAACTAGCCGGACATGAAGGTGAGATGATTACCGAAGGCTTGGATGGATTGCGAGAGCGCTGTGCGGAATACTTCGCTATGGGTGCTCGATTCGCCAAGTGGCGAGCAGTCATTCGCATCGGCAGTGGGATGCCGAGCGCAGCTTGCGTCTCGACAAATGCCCATGCTCTTGCTCGATATGCAGTAATATGCCAGGAACAGGGTCTAGTTCCAATCATCGAGCCAGAGGTCTTGATGGATGGAGACCACGATGCAGAACTATGTCAACAGGTCACGGCCGAAATCCTTCGGGCCACCTTCGATGCATGTGCCGAGCAAGGGGTCCACATCCCCGGGGCTCTGCTCAAGCCGAACATGATCATCGCAGGCAAGGGTTGCCCAGAGCAGGCATCACGCGAGGAGGTTGCACAACGAACTCTAGAGTGCCTGTCTCAAAATGTTCCACGAGATTTGCCGGGTATCGTATTCCTCTCTGGTGGTCAATCGGATGAAGATGCGACTGCGCATCTTAGCCTGATGAATTCGATGGCGTCAGATGTGCCTTGGCAACTTTCCTATTCCTACGGTAGAGCATTGCAGGCATCCGCACTGATAGCGTGGGCTGAAAATGGCGGCGGCAATGATTTGGGTAGTCAAGCCGCCTTTGCTTATCGAGCCAAGATGAACAGCCTTGCTCGCTATGGTGATTGGTCACCTGACCTTGAAGCCTGAAGCGACTTCAACGGTTCCTGCCGTCCATTAGAATCGGTCCACCATCCCACTCGGGATAGTTCGTGGAGACCCAACCTCGGGTTGCCCATTCGCAGATATCATAGCCACCAGAAAGAATACCACTACGCTTGATGTAGCCGACCTTCACGATGTCCTTGTCCTTTGACAGCACGTTGCCGAGTTGTTGGCTGGTAGTGCCATGACGCATCGTGCTGTTGATGTGTTCTAAAATTTCAGCGGTATTGCGTGGTTTTTCTGCCAAGAACGTCTTGATTTTCTCTCGAATGCGTACGGTTTTCATTTCATTTCCTCCTTTTTATACAGTTCCTCGACGGCCACTCACTCTGTAGTAGAGACCCAAACACCGTCTGTTGCGAGCGATTGCTGCTGCTGATATAACCGTTGGGGCGTGTATATCCGGTTAGTTACGGATTCTTGCAGAAAAATAGCCTCGATGTAGGGAATCACCGACTTAGTGTGATAATTGAACCGGTATTCCAGTGGAAATTAGTAATGAACTGTAATGAATGAAATGATTGAAGTATATGGGCCGTGTGCCCATTGCTGGACACCATACGCTGAGTGTCTAGATGGGAGCCGTATGCAGCCTACAGACGAAGGCTCGAATCGGGATGAGCACGGCGCTGCTGCAATTGAATTCAAGAGAATACGTAGTGGATACCGCCGCAGAATCCTCGAAAGGCTGTCTGAAGGCGGCGCGACTGTAACAGAAGTAGCCAAAGCGGTGGATTTGCTACTCCCACACGCTTCCTCTGAATTGAAGCGCCTGCGTGGTGAAGGACTGGTGGCCACGGACAGGCCAGTAGGTGAACGCGGCGCTAGGCAAGCGATGACCGCAGCGGGCTGGCAAGCACTGCAATCTGACGAGATGGCGAGATTAGAATCACTTAGAGGAGTCACACCCCCACGGGGTGCTCTTGGATGCGTGCTTGCTGTAGATGGACCCAGAGTTTTGGTGGCACTATGCAAGAGGCCAACAGGTTCTCTGATACCACTTCCAGACCGCCCTTTCGATGCCCCAGATATCTTTGAAGATACGAGCAGTGGAACCGAGGGGGGCTTGGAAGGTTGGGTTTGGACTGAGCCAATGGAGCGCAGGCCGCGTTGGTTTGACTCCACACGATTGAAACCAATTCCTCCACCTGCAGGTGAAGCGAAGTCAGATCGTCTAGACGCATGGACAGATGTGTCTCCAGCCTGGGGATTACTACGTCTGCGCAGCATGGAGGGAAGCTCCGAGGTTCGGCTGTCAACCGGAGGCTGGTTTGGCCCCACACCAGAAGGTACCTACCCCACCATTCCAAAGGGAGTTCCGATTGAGGGCAACTGGGTTATCGGGGCTTTGGGTGAAGGAGGCCCGGAAGTATCACCGGATGGACCGGTTATCTGTGTGGGATTGGATTCATTCTCCCGCGAGGCAGTTCTTGCAGCATGCGCAAGAGGTTCGCTGACTTTGGCGTCACCACACGAGGCTCCAAGCGAGGTGATACCGATTCCTCTTGCCGTACTTCCCCATTGGGTCGAGCGCGCACATCCGAGGCTATCAGCAGCGCAGCGAGGCCTTCGCCTTGAATCACTGACCACAGCTCTCTCATCACCTGACGACCCACGCGCACGTAGGCAAGTGGACGACGCCACTTGGCGTTCTTTCTTGCGACATTGGGGTGGATGTGAATGGCATTCAGGTGACGCCGTGGAGGACCATACCATCGACACGTCGACTCTGTCAGATATTGCTTTGCAATCAGTCATTAATTGGGTTGAAGATGCCCACCCAGATATGCCTTTGAACGTAGCGTGCAAACTAGGTTCAAAGGTCCCTACTCAATTGTCGGTGATTACGAATCTTCGGGTACTGCTCACAGATTCCTATCCGAGAGACGCAACAGGAATGTTGTTGCAATCCCACCCTGTGCTATCCTCACCTTGGGTCCAACTTAGGTGTGCAAATGGTATTCGGGTCCCCATCCATCTCTCTCCCGGAAGAAGTGCCCCACCTCTCGGGCATATTGAGGGATGGAATCCACCAGAGTCTGCTGGTGAAGTAGTGGCGAGCCGCCTTTCGCTTGGAGGTCCTCAGGACGGTGGAGTGACCCCATCGGTGGCAGATTCTGAGATTGCTCGACTGCAGGCGGCAGTCCTCAGTCATCCAGTCGGAGATGAATCATGGGCAAATCGAATTGAATCCACCTCACCGCTGGCGGCTTGGATAGCATCAGAGCCGAGGGGCCGCTGGGCTAGATGGCAACGTTTGGCTCCAACACTAGGAGATGATTGGATTGGGCTGCTTGACCCTGTTGAAGTGCCTGAAGATGAGATTGCACTCGCTGTAGTCGAGGGTCCGCTTGAATGGCGAATTCGCGCGACAGAGGACGTGCGAAACCGAGTGACAGCATCGCCACGTTTGGCCCATCGTCTCAGACGTGCGGCTGAATCCGCTTCGCCTTCCGCCGCCGCTTGGGTAGCAAGCACTCTGCTCTCTGAGGTTGCTCTGCTACCTCAAGACCAGCAGGTTGACCTTGCTCAATGGGGAGTCGATTTGCTATTGGATATTCCACCGGCGAGGTGCGCTGACGCGATTACTGGACTGGGCTGGCTGGCTGAACAGATGCCGGAAAAAATGCAACAAGAACCGAATGACTGGCGCGAACGCGCCCGTTCGATTGCCTTCGCACTACCTTTGGACCATGACTTACATCTTTGGTCGATTCTTGAGGACTGGCAATCACACGGAACTGGGCCAACCGCTGACGCGGCCCGCCTCATCGCCAACCATCTGCCGGAGGAATGGTGGGCGCCATCCGCTGAGGATTTGTTTTCCATTCTGTCTGAGGAGGAGGATAGCATCGAGTTCCTTGCTTCTCTTGACGTGGCTTGGCCGGCTCTCATTCTACGCCCGGCTGAGGAGGCGCACCAGTTGCCGGGCGGTCAAGTCAATGGACACAGAGGTGTACGCCGCACCCTGCTAAGCAGATTGGAGAGGTTGGCTGAGGGAGCCGGCTGGAATCACGCCGAATTGGACGATTCTCCTGGAGCGGAGATGATACTCGACCTTGCACTCGCTCTACGAGCAGCCCGAGACTTACAACGGCCAAAACGCGGACGATGTCACGCTCATGTTGGATGGTTGGCAATGCCGCGAGTATTGTGGCCCCCACTCGACCCACAAAGGATGAGTGAGGGAGATCCGAGAATCTCCGTTCGAATTAGCATGGGTCAGACCGCCTACCATGAAGACCTTTCACGCCAACCTTTGGCTTGAAGTCCTCGCTTTCATCCAGTCACCTATTGCCTTCATCCGACGGTCAGTATCCTAAGATTTTCACCCTCGTCGGAGTAGTGGTTACATACGCTCCTGATTATCTCGGATTCGTCATTATCCACGACTATTGTAAATCCGCACGGCAAAGGAACTGGACCCTCGCAGTGTTTTGCTATTACCGCCACCGCAGTCTGGTTAGTTCCTATGACGCCAGCATCCGCGGCCCAAACAGCACATGAATTGTCATTTAATTTGAGCATCAGAAGATTTAGCCGTCTAGTATCTGGGCGCATCTCAAAAATGCGCAGCAGATACCTACCAACTGCGTTCTTGATTCCGACTTTTTCGCAGACCACCGCATCTTCAAGTGCAGTGCTGCCTACCTCTATCGTTCCACCCATGCCATACCATTCCATATTGTTCCCCGATAGATTGGCGGAAGTGAACACTTTGAACCTTCCCTTGACAATTTCATACAGATTTACCTCGTTTTTCTGTATTCTTTACTATGACAGGATTGAAAGGTGAGTGCATCTCGCGTCACAGTGCCCGGCAGCAACACCGGTGGGATCCCCTCCTTCGCCGGATTGGGGAAGTGACCTTCGGAACCGAGCCGGGACCGTCCTATCGAAGGCCGGCGCGACCTAACGGAATGAACGTCGGTGCAAATGGACGGTAACGGATTGTGTATGGGTCCCCAGATGACCGAATGGTATGATTCATGGGACAACCCCACAGTCCGACAAACGCCCTGGGGTGGGTCAGGACCGCGAGCTACGGCGATGACACGGTCCGTTACGCCCCGGGGCACACACCTTTTTTCCATCGTCGGGTTGAAGTGCCGACAATAACCAACACTAACTGAGGGATACAGATGACCGGTGCTCTCTGCTTGGTTGGTGGCACGTTCGACCGCTTGCACGCCGGACACCGTCGGCTGCTTTCTGCTGGCTTGGATGGGATGGATTCAATGCAGGTTTGGCTACTGGCCGATGAGATTGCGCAGGCTAAGGATGCCCGCATTCTTTCTCACGCTGAAAGATGCGCTGAGGTAATGGCTTGGGCCGACTCAATGGGAGCGGCAGACCGCGTTACTGTTCATTCACTCGAAGATTCTCATGGCCCCGCCCCAACCAGTGAGCAGGCGGTACGCATCGTCTGCACCCCCGAGACACGCGCAGAGTGTGATGAAATCAATGGGTTACGGGAGCAGGCAGACCTTGCCGCATTGGAAATCGTCGAGGTCGAGCATGTGTTGGCGGATGATGACTTACCTATTTCGAGCAGTAGAATTCGAGCCGGTTCGATTGACCGCGAAGGTTGTAGTTGGGTCAAACAGTCTGACCTTGAAGCGGTGGTGAGGATGCCTGAGGACCTCGACGAGGAGTTGAAACAGCCGATGGGCCAGTTGCATTCGGGTTCTGATGAGGACTTGGGAATCGCCATCAGGTCCGCAATCGAGGCGTTGCCCGAGGATGTTGCTTGCCTGATGGCGGTCGGCGATGTGACAGTCAAGGCGCTGCTCGACGAGGGCTATGTCCCGGAACTCGCTCTCATCGATGGCATGACCAAGCGCGAGGAATGGGAAGGTGCCTCAACCATTGAGCGCAATGCTTTCGTTGGCGCGGCTGAATGTGAGAATCCAGCCGGCCATCTCACTCCTGACCTGATTGAATGCTGCGATATTGCATTAGAATTCGCCTTCTCCGAAGGCGGCGGGCCGGTCCTCATCGATGTTGATGGAGAAGAGGACCTCGCCCCGATTGTTCTGCACCTGCTTGCCCCACTACGCAGTGCTGTACTCTACGGCCAGCCCGGCGCAGGCGTCGTTCTGAGAATCACTGATGAAGCGACCAAGAGCAGATGTCGCGAGATGTTGGACAGTTTCGTGCCTTTGGGGGGCGAAGATTGAGCGAATCCATTTTTGTTTCAGTGACTGTTTGCGTGCGAGATGGCGCGCAGTGGATAGACGATTGTATGGCCGCCCTATGCGCTCAGAGTCATCGACCCTTGGAGATTATCGCAGTCGATGATGGTTCAACAGATGGTAGCACTGAGATATTGCAGTCATGGCATGACCCGGAGGGAAAGGCGGAACGGTCCAACGGCATCCAAGTCTTTGTTCTGACCCAGTCCCCGATTGGATTGTCCGCAGGTCGCAACCTCGCTCTCTCTGCAGCGAAGGGTGAGTGGGTAGCCATCACCGACATCGATTGCAGACCAGAAGCAACTTGGATTGAGGAGATGGTGCGTGTTTGCGACGGTCAAGGAGATGAGTTGGTAGCCGCAGTAACCGGTCACACCGTCTTTGAGACTGGCAGCACACGAACGAGTAGAACTCGAGCGGATTGGGTAGCCAAGAAGTATGCCAGCCGACCACGCAGGGCGAGTCTTGCCAATGGCCCTTGTTCGATGATTAACCGAAATCTTCTGCTTGAGGTCGGCGGCTTCGACGACGCTTGGTATCACGCCGAGGACATGGAGGTCAGCCTCAGATTGATTCAGCGAGGGGGTGTAATCATCTTCACCTCAAGCGCGCTGGTCCACCACGTAGCTGAAGATTCGTTGTCATTATTCCTGTCAAAGCGAAAGCGAGATGCCCGCGCCCACATTCGAATCCGCAAGAGATTCGGGCGCGGTGGAGTCACCAAAGATGATGGCACCTTTCATAGACACGACTTCACCGATGATGCGCTACGCATCGCTCGCTTGCTTCCATTGATGATATTCGGTTTGGTTGTCAGCACCTGGCCACTCCATAGCGAGGCTTCTGGATCGTTGTTTTGGAATATCGGCATCATGTTGACCACGTTATTGGCCATCATTTTCCTCCAATTGCGTATCGAAATGCTATGGAGCATGGCTCTATGGATCGGTGCAATCGAAGGACAGATGGATGCGTTGCTGGGCCGGCACGGCCACGACAAACCATTTGGGCGCCAGTAAGGTCACTCTGCACCGTCTTGCTCTGTACTCGCGGCATAGGTCAGGGCGAAGCCGAATCCCAACAGCGCTGCAGTCACAGAATAGACGCCAACATCAACCCAATTCCAGTATTGTATGCACTCGTATACGTAAAATCCGAATCCGAGCAGAATACACCACGCGCCGACAGTCCCCATCGGGCCGGATTCGGCAACGCTGAACAACGACTTCAAGCAACTGCATTCCAACTGCTGTGTCGCCCAAGCGCCGAAGCCACCCTCGGTGCCCTCATGCAACTTCCATGCACCGTAGCCAAGCAATCCAAGTGAGATTAGCAGAAAGACGGTGTCTGAATAGGGCCGGAATGACATGTCATCGACGTAGTAGTGGGGGTAGAGTTCACCAATTGACAGCGCCGACGCCCAGACAACCTTCTTTGTTGAACCGGGGCTACCGTATGCACCCCACATTGTGTTTACAATCCACAGAATAGTGGTGTAGATTCCCAGTGCAAACGAAAAGGTCGCAATGGATTGGCATTGGCCGGAGCCGTCGTTGGATTCGTCGCTCATCGAGGCGGCCACCGACGACCTCATCATAACAATTCCCGTATGGGCACGCCTAGAGGCACCATGCGTGGTCACAATGCTCACAGTCGTCTTTGGAGGCGATATCGACCAGCGACAACCTCTTCCATGACCGGTTCCGCCTTTTCCATGACTTCAAGCGCGTCGAAGGCGGGCGGTAGGCAGGAATTGATTCGTTTTGAGCGACCCTGTCGTCCACGACTGATGGTTTTCGCTGAAATCAGCCCCATCATGTCGAGGTCGGAAATAATCGATGAGACCCTGCGAGTACCCAGTGCTCTCTCACCGGCACGGGAGACTGCGAGTTCGTAAGTTGAGTAGACCTCTCCCGTGGAGATGTTGCGTAGCCCATTCCTCTCGTTTACCAAGATAGAGAACAACACAAGTTTTTGTTGCAAGGGAAGGTTGCTTATTGCCGGGGTAATCTGGTCAAACTCCAATTGGTTTTGAGCCTCTCTGACATGATTGACATCAACGGCATCAGCCTCATACTTCTCTGCCTTCAGAACCGATATTCTTAGCAAATCCAGCGCCCGCCTCGCATCACCATGCTCTTTTGCGGCGAGCGCGGCACACAACGGGATGACTGCATCAACCAGCCCATCCTTGGTGATTCCCGTATTGGCGCGAGCAGAAAGGATGTCTTCCAATTGTCGCGCGTTATAGGGGGGAAACACAATATCGACCGGAGCGAGTCTCGAGGTGACTCTTGGGTCGAGCATTTCAGTGAAGCCTAGGTCATTGCTGATTCCCACAATGCAGCAGAAAGATTGTTGCAGAATTCCGACGTTCAGACTTGTCAGGCTGTATAGCAGGTCGTCGCCAGCCTTTCGGACCAAATGGTCAATTTCGTCGAGGACAATTATGTACACGCCCGCGCGCGCGTCCATGCGACTGCGTACAGCATCGAACACCTTGTCAGTTGGCCAGCCGGTGAATGGGATTCTATCATCGTCATCCTGGCGTATCGCATTGGCGATCTCAGTCATCACTCGATACTTCGTGTCAATGTTTCTGCAGTTGATTTCAACTGTCTTCACACCACGGCCGATATCCTCGCCTCTCTGTTCCAATTGCTTGCAGACATGTCGGGTCACCGCTGTCTTTCCTGAGCCTGGAACACCGTAGAGATTCATGTTAGAGGGAGGGTGTCCACGAAGAGCTTCAACGAAGTTATGCACTAGTGTTTGAATCTCTTTATCCCGGTGGGGGAGGGAGTTGGGCATGAATGCGTGACTGAGTGCTCGGCGGTTACGAAAGAGGGTTTTAGCCTGTAGGAGATTTTCGAAAAGATTTTCTGCCATTTTCTTTCACTTTGCCCCCCCCGCCTTCAGTTATTACGGAGCCGTGTTGCCTTCGCTATACCACTGACACAGGGATTCCAACCCACATCGGGTCCGAGTAATAAGGCTGTCCACAACATTCTGTCGTATCTTTGGATTTGAGCGATTCCGGAAACAAGAATTTAACAGGCCGCAAATGTTCTGAAACGGTAATTTCCCACACAATTGCCTCACAGTAATACATTCAATTATTTGGCCAATCTTGAATAATCTTGTTAATTTGAACATTGATTTATTGAATTGGAGTAATGAGTTTTCGGAACAGAAATGGAAGTGGTTTCAAAATTGAACCCAGTTCGCCTTGAATCAGTTCAATCCAATTGGAGGCGAATAAAATCCACCACCGAATTGTGATAATCGGAATTTCTATTGTCTCAAATCGATGCTAATAAAATCACCGGGGAAATATCATTTACCAATTCAATTTGATGCAAACAAATTGCTTCCATCCCACTCAAAAATGTCTCCATCTTCAGCTTGCATGACATTTCCGGGAAGCGCCGGAATTGGGAATCCGGGTGCGCCTGCCGCCAGCGCCTCCTTGCCGGAAGCGAAATGGTGAGTAGCAATGAAGCGGGTTTCCGGATTCCGTTCCGCTAGGTCTGCCAGCCTCGCTGGGGTGTAGTGGTATGGGCTGTCCACGAAGTCTGGGATTCCCAATTCGATGACCATCACATCACACTCTCCGGCCAATCTCTCGATATTCTCACATGGCCCTGAGTCGCCGCAGTGGACCAACTTGAAGCCATTTTCATTTTCGAGCAGATATCCATGCGGCTCAGTCGCTGGTTCATGACATACCTCAAACCTTGACTGTGTCCAAGTACCCGATACCGCACTAGGAGATTTTTCGTTGAAAGATACCCAACCAGAGGGGCTCATCACATCTTCCAGAGAACCGGGATAGGCGAGTTCACACAAGTGCCTCATCTTCTCTTCTCCCCCTGTGTGGCAGTGGATCACGAGTTCGTGGTCACCATCACGGTCTGCGATGAATTTCCGTTCTAGAAGGAGGAATGGCAGTCCAAATGTGTGGTCTCCATGCCAATGGGTGATGAGTAGTTCAGTAATTTGCACCGTGGATATTCCTGCCCTGCGCAGTTGGGGGATAATCGTTGGTGGCGCATCGATTAGAATGCTATCGTCGATGATAACCAGAGAGTGCATTCTGTCGGGTGGACAGAACGCGTTGCCTGTGCCTAGAAATCGTAATCTCGTCACGTGATAGCCTCCAATATCCGCTCCCGCAGCGTATCTCGGTTTCGTGGTCAAGTTTATTGCCTCGATGGTGCATTACGCTACGCGTTGATTTAGGGGATATGCATGGTAATCAATCTCGCCGTCGTTGGACATCGCAATTTCTACGACTATGGGTTGCTTGAGGAATGTCTTGCAGATTGGGCTGAAGAAAACGGCCACGTCGACCTCATTATCTGCGGTGGAGCGAGTGGAACTGACTATCTCGCTGAGCGCTGGGCGGACAACTACAATGTCCCCGTGTTAATCTTCCATGAGGAGTGGACTAACGTAAGAACAGGAATGCTCGACGGTGGCCGAAACGCTGCTACCTATACGCTGACACAGAAAATAATTCAGGCAGCCACCCATCTAATCGCCTTCCCCGGTGAGGACTCGGTGTGGACCCATCGAACTATTGAATTGGCTCAAGACAAGGGAATCGGGACTACTGTCCATGAAATTACAGAGGGAAAAACTGACTGATTGAGGCATAGGGAAAACTCCAACCCTATTCGTTGATATACCTCTCATCCGGCGACTTGTAATGGCAGATGACACCTCGGTGTCGAGGCCCCGAGGTGAGTACTGTGGCGGAATGGAGCAGCAAGAATCCATATTTCTCAACTGTCACTACGAACCATATTCTCAATAGCGAGGATTCAAAGAAAGAAACACGTCATCTCGTTTTTGAACTCGGCGAATCTGGACTGGAATACAAGGCAGGTGATGCTCTCGGAATTATTCCTACCTCGCCCCCCGAACTTGTCGACGACATCATCGGTGCTCTCGGCGCGAACGGCACAGAGATAGTAGAGAGCCATGCGGGAAATACCAGCTTCCGAATGGCGATGATGTATCACTTTGAGATTCATCAGGCCAAACGAAAGTTCATCGTTGCCATCGGTGAGAAGTTTGACACCATTGAGGCACCATTGGAGATACGCCTCGTCGAAAGGAAGCGTACCTCAGTTTCTTCTGGTGACAGCATACTCAACTGGGCCTGGTCTGGTGACGACGATGACTTCCCGCCCGGCTATTCGCCTGCGGGTAGTGCGGTTGACCCGGCCTACCAACTATGGAGTACCCTGATGGATTCTGATGAGGAGATGGAGAACTATCTCTGGGCTCGTGACCTGCTAGATGTGCTCGATGACTTTGGACATCTTGGATTCTCACCGCAGGAATTCGTCAACAACCTTGACCGGCTCAAGCCCCGCCTATACTCGATTGCTTCCTCTCCTGACCATGAGCCGGGAACGGTACACCTCACTGTCGCTATCGTCCGCTACGAGGGTCAAGGCCGAGCAAAGACCGGCCTGTGCACTGGTTTCCTCGCTGACCGTGTGCCTGAAGGACAGAGTGGGATCAAGGTGTTCATGTCGCCCACTCGTTCCTTCGTGCTGCCTGAAGATGGCTCAACTGACATCATCATGGTAGGTCCCGGGACAGGTATTGCACCGTTCCGCGCCTATTTGCAACAGCGCGTCGCAGACGGCGCGACCGGCCGCAACTGGTTGTTCTTCGGAGATTGGACCGAAGAGGGTGAGTATCTTTACCGCGACGAGATTGCTGCATGGCGGGAGGATGGCACTCTAGACAGGTTGGACCTCGCCTGGTCCCGAGCAGGTCCCGAGAAGGTGTATGTGCAACATCTGATGAATAATCACGCAGCAGAGATTTGGTCATGGATTGAAGGAGGCGGCTACTTCTATGTCTGTGGTGACAAGAATTACATGG
>CAUZSM010000017.1:0-21558 GCA_963582685.1 Candidatus Thalassarchaeaceae archaeon
GGGTCCTTGTCCTCTCTTCAGGTGGCAAAGATTCCGCCTATTCCACATGGTGGGCTCTACAACGCGGCTGGGAGGTTGTTGGCTTGGTTACTATTCAGGTGGAGGGTGACGATTCGATGATGTTTCAGATTCCCAGCACCGCTATTGTAGCATTACAAGCAGCAAGCGCAGGTATTCCTTGGCTACCGATAACTGTCAGTGGCCACGAAGAAGTAGAGATGAATGAATTGGAGAGGGCGTTGGAAGGTGTAGTGGCTGGCAGTTCCAAGCGTCGCGACCCTTTGTGGACTGAATCAGAACGAGATAATGTTGACTGGCCTGACAACTGGAAATGGCCTGCCGAATTGGAATTGATGCGTCCGGGAGAGCCAATTGATGCATTGGTGGCTGGGGCGCTGCGAAGCGACTACCAGAAAACACGAATTGAGCGAATGTGTGAAAGACTCGGAATAATATCCTACACCCCGCTATGGCACAACGATGCTTCGTCTCACATGCGGGACTTGGTCAATCACGGATTTGAGGTGATGATTACATCAGTCACTACCGATGGCATGGGTGAGAAATGGGTTGGAAAGACTCTCGACCACGGCTGGCTTGATGCTTTGGAGTCCGCATCGATCGAATATCGATTCAATGTTGATGGAGAGGGAGGGGAATATGAGACCACGGTACTGAATTCCCCGTGGTTCAAGCGTAGAATAAAGGTCAATCATACACCTCATTGGACCGGTAGAAGAGGTTGGGCTGACATCTGGGCTGCTGAACTTGAAACCCCCGAATAGGCAATTCCCCCACAATATTGCCTTGAGAAAAGTGGCGGCAGACTCAAACAGGGTCGCCCGGTCGGCGCAATCCCGGAGGGATGGGATGCCTGTTAGCCCCCTCGATTACCGTTATGGCCGGGAGGCGATTAAAGCGGTTTGGAGTCAGGAGGGCAGACACGCCCGCCAACTTGAGGTCGAAAGAGCCCTGATTTGGGCTCACAATCAACTCGGGCGTGTATCAGACGAAGACTATGCGGCTGTCGCTGCTATAGCCAATAGCGAGTCTGTGACTATGCAGCGAGTCGACGATATTGAGGCGGAGACTCGGCATGACATCATGGCCCTCACCAAGGCGATGGCTGAAGTTGCAGGAGATGCTGGGTGGTGTATCCATCTAGGTGCTACCTCCAACGACATTGTTGACACTGCTGTAGGGTTGCAGATTCGAGATAGTACCGTTATCCACCGCGATATACTGTGCACTCTAATTTCCACCCTCGCTGACCTTGCAGAACGAGAACGAAATACCGTGATGCTCGGCAGAACTCATGGACAGGCAGCAGCACCGATCACTTTCGGACTCAAAATGGCGGTGTTCACTGATGAATTCCGTCGCCATCTCGTGCGGCTCGATGAAATTACTGAGAGAGTCTGTGTTGGAAAGTTCCTCGGCGCGGTTGGAACCGGTGCTGCTCAAGGAGATAATGCACGTGAGTTGCAGAGATTGATTCTAACCCATCTTGGCCTTGGTGTTCCTCTAGTAACCACGCAAGTCGTTGGACGTGACCGCTATGTCGAGTGGATGTCATGGATGGCCAACGTGGCTACCAGCGTGGAGAAGTTGCTGCAGGAGATTAGAAATCTACAGCGTAGCGAGATTGCTGAAGTCGCCGAGGCTTTTGACGCTGACAAGCAGGTCGGTAGCAGCACAATGGCGCACAAGCGCAACCCGATTACAGCCGAGAACGCCTGTGGGTTGGCCAGAGTCGTGCGCTCGTTCATCATCCCTTCATACGAAAATGCCCTGCTCTGGCACGAAAGGGACCTAGCCAACAGCAGTGCTGAACGATTCACGCTCTCACATGCGGCTATTCTACTCGATGATATTCTGGCCAAGAGTGACCGTGTCATGAGCAAATGCGTGGTAGATTCCGAGAGAATGCAAGCGAATATCGCTGCACAAAGTGGATTCGTGATGTCTGAAAAGGTGATGATTGAACTTGTCGCTGCTGGAATGCCGCGAGATGAGGCCCACGAGATTCTTCGCAGCGCTAGCATGACTGCGGTGGCTGAGAGTCGCAATCTCCGCGATGTTTGTGGTGAAATCGATTCGATTACCAGTCGATTCAACAATGCTGCACTCGATGCGTTGTTCGACCCTTCTTCCCATCTCGGTGTCTCTGGTGAACTAGTCGATGAAACTGTGACTAACGCAAGAGCAGCTATACAGTAATCAACTGAATAACTTACTGAGGATGAATAGGCAAATGCCTGTGACTGACGCAAAACCAACGAGCATCAGCACCATCGCGTGAGGGCCAAATTGATTGGTGTCTAGGAAAGCCACCTTGAATGGGCCGCCACTGCTCAGCACTCCAGTAATCCAACTAGTTTCATCATCCTGCTCGTCGAAATAGGGTAGGGAGCGGCGGGGAATTCTCTCCCCCTCAATGATGTGCAACTCGTCACCCATGCAAGTGCCAGTGAAATCGACGGTATAGCAATTGGCACCAACGGAGGTCCGGCATAGTCCCTAAGAGCCCCCGCCGCAAGCAGAGTAGAGATATCATGGACGCAACCCAATTCGAAGGAGCGATTCATCTGGTGGTTGAGGCTGGATGTGGGGGCACAACATTCGCGCTGCAAGCAACTAGAAATCACCTCAATGAGAATGGCCACGTCGCTTGGGTCTGTCCAGAGATGCCTGATCGCGTCCGTTTTAGCCAACTTTTCGCAGAAGTGAATCCAGTCGCTGTATCACGTCTGCACCTCGCGGCTTCTGGAGACAACATCGAGAAGGGGATTGCGTCGGCGAGGGATTTGCTGAACCTGCTGGGGAACCTGACCCTAGTGGTAATTGACGACTGGTGCCCCGTAGAAGGAAGGCCCTCGTCAGAAGTCATTGAGGCAATGTGTGGAATCATTGGACATGCCCGTGAGAAAGAGGTGGCTATTATCGCTGTATCAGCAGCCTATGAGGATGCGTCTGGTGAGAGTGAATGGAAGGCTCGCGGCGGTTCTGCACTGGAGGATGCAGGTGCTCGCACCTGGTTCCTACTCAGCGGGTATGGGGGTATGTCCCGTCGCGAATTGCGCAAGGAAGGCGGGGTCGTTGGCTTACAACTCGGTGATGATGGCTTCAGCAAGCGTTGATTAATCCTCATAGTCCAAACCTTGTGACTCTGCAGCATCCTTGAGCAGAGACTCCATCTCATCCAAGGCATCATCATCAGGCTCGTCAAATTGTTCAGGGTCCTTGGCGGCTCCGCCAATTTCGTCATCCCCGGCAATTACTGGTCCTTCTTCGATTCGGACCATGTTTTTCTTCCTCATATAGAAGATGAAAAACAACAAGCCAAGTGTCACTAATCCCAGAACTATTGTCGCGTTGTCCTCAGTTCCCATACGGCGTTGTATGGTCGGGTCCGTATTGAGAGTTGTCACCGACAGTCATGGTATTTGTCGAGAAAGTGGCGCCGCCAAATGTCGCCGTTGGCTGGCTGGTGGCTCAACCCACTCGCTAGGCCCAAGTCGATCAAACTCCCACTCATCATCGCAGGTTGCTTTGCAGTTTGGGCAGCGCAGCCCCTGACCTCGTCCTGCGGATTTCATTCTTCGACCACAAGAGCAGAGTGGACGGTGTTTGTTGCGTGTAGCACTGATTAGCCGCAGTCTCTCCAGATGGACTTCTCCAACCGGTGAGTGCAACCCCATCCACTCAATCCGGTCACCAGTTCGCAAGGACTGGGCCAGCAGGTTCACTTCGCCACCCTCGCAGAATGCTAGAACTTTGGTGTTCCCCTCGACAACAAATGATGTGTGCCCACGGCGGCGAATCTGCGGTAAACGGGTCACTGTACTACACTGGGAACCTTCTAGATGGTCATCCGTAGCCTGATTACTTCGATGCACTCGACAGGCAGCAGCCTGCTCAACACCATCACATTCCTGCAAGAATCGGTGAGCAGAAATCACTTGACTCGCATTCTCCCCTCTAATGCCGTACAGCACCGGACACGGAGTTCTAGGGGTGATGAGAGAACGACCGCTGTTTGGGTCCCTGTTCAGAACCGTAAGTGGAAATTTGTCGCACATTCTCTCCACACAATCTGGTGGTACCTGTCGTTCAGTGCCAATTAGGTCGTCACTGCGCCACGCAGTCAACTCCCAAGTGCAATCTTGCTTACCGCGCCATGCGATGGCGGATGTTGCTCCAATCAATCCAGAGCGGCCATTTTCAGGCATAGACCAAGTTCGGATGCCATGCAACTTTTCCAATGCCCGCTCACGTTCTGACAATTCAGTGTGAGTGCGGACGCTCTGCCAATACAGTTCCTCGGGCAACTGCGTAGTGCTACGCACGAGGACAGGCTGAGCGCTGTTCGTAGTCTTCTCACCACCTGCGCAAAATCTGGATTGAGCCATATTTTCAAACCACGAGTCGAGGAGTTGGTCCAACTTGTCCACCTCGCCGAGAACTTCAGCGGCAAGTGCCCCGTTCCCTCGCGTGCGCCTTGGCGCGTGCGGCCACAACCTTACGAGGCGTGGGTCGTTGATTCTCATTCCCGACCGCTCAAGATACTGCAAAAGGTCATTGAAGTCATAGGTGGTGCAGCCAGCCTCAAGGCTGTCAGTATCATCAAGGCCAACCCACGCCATCGTCCTCGTGATGGGTGCAACCCTTCTAAGGCTCGTCATTCTGAGTAAGGTCACCTTGGTCAGAATCATCGAGGCACCGGTGCACGGCACCAGCAATACCAACGCTGGCATCAACCCAGAATGCCCTGACATTGTGATTCCATGCCGCTCCCATGTCCGCTCGCCTATCTCCGGCCATGAAAGAGCGCGCTTCATCAAACTCATCTTGGATTTCCGTATATGCATCACCCACGACTACCTCATCGACACTGATGGGACTACCTGACGCGGCAGCGACAATCATCTGCCGCCCGGCTTGCAACATTCCAGCACCCGGTTTACGAATGACGGAGCCCTCCCACGGTGCATACGGGGAATACAACAACAAATCCACGATTGCACCGGGATTTTCCTCAATCAGTCCATCCAACACAGCCTGATTGATTGAGTCAAGCATCTTCTCATCAAATACACCGCGTCTAATCGGAGATTGATTAGTAACTACACAAATTCTGAATCCTGCTTTTCGTAGTTCAGCGATGGCATCACCAGCACCGGGCAGCATGACAACTTCATTGATGGACTTCACATACTGCTCGGAGCCGACGTTCAGCACCCCATCTCGGTCAAGATAGGCGATTGATCCATCCCACTCGTTCTCACTCGGTAAAGGTAACAATTCCAATTCGCCCCTGCCGTGGCGGCCAGGAATTTCCATAGTCCAACCTCAAGAGTGACTCGGCAGGCCTCTGCTCGCCTTGACCGCTTCTTTCACGATGTGATTGATTATCAGTTGTAGATCCTCGATTCTTTCCATCGATTCGGTGTCACAAACAACAACTGCATCAGCAATCTCAGCTAGCCGGCCGCCTGCCCCACTACCATAATTACCGGTTATACCGAAGGTCCTCGCCCCGTTTGACTTGGCATACTCTATGCCGTTGATGACATTGGCTGAGTTACCAGAGCCCGAATAGGCCACCACGAGATCACCAGGGGATAGCCATGTTTCCAACTGACCGACAAATACGTTGTCGTAGCCGGTATCATTTGCCCACGCGGTCAGTGCAGCAATGTTGTCGGTATGGGCAAGTGTGGGTAGCTTCAACTCCTTGCTCCAGTCACCAGCACTGTGGCTCGGGGTTGCTGCTGAGCCGCCGTTACCAATGAAGTGGACTTTGCCACCAGAGTCTATTGTATCGAGCATCATTTGGTATAATGAGCCGAGTGCTGAGGGTGATAATGCATGCAACGCGTGCGAGAGGTCAGTAACATATCCTCGCATGAATGCAGCGAAATCGAACGACTCGTCAGGCATCTTGCTCTACCCGGCGTCGGAGCGAGCCTATATGTGACTTACCGACAGCAGTCGGTTTGGGGATTGGTTGGAGCCGATACGCGATATTGTCGCCGCAGCGGGACAGTTGGCCGGTCTGGATACCGGCCAAACCACGCTGCTACTGGTTGTAGCCGGACTTACCTGCCTCGGCGTATCATTCCACGCTGAATTTGAGGGTTCACGCTACTTTGCGATGCCCGGATGGATATTTGTCGGACTCTACTTCTACTTGGGTGCAGGACATTTCATCGAAATCGAGGACCCGGTGCTCATTTTCATGTCTGCAGCTGCGTTGCCGATTTGTATTGCGTATGGAATATGGGAAACCATGAAGATCAGGCAAGGTTACAATGACCCTTCTCTGCATTGGCTCAGGGGAGCTGTTTTTTGGTCGGCTTTGCCTTATCTCGCGGTGAAACACATCCCTGTGCTGAATACAGCAGTGGTTTGGTTCACGGCATGGTCCACCGCGGCTATTCTCAACTGGACAGGGACTGCTGATGTTGAACTAGGTGCGATGATGGTAGATCTTGGTGCAAATGCCGCACCGATTTCCTACGCAGAATGGGGTGGCAGTCAGTGGATACTTACAGACACTCTCGGGGACAGCGGATTCTTTGTCCCACTAATCTACGATGGTGGAGACCCTGTGAACATCGGCTTCGTGCTTGGCTGTAGCGCCCTGCAATCGATGATAGTGTTCGTCGGCGCACTGATTGCAGTTCGAGAAGCTCCTGTGCGAATCCGCATGCGAGCCTTCATGCTGGTAATCCCTACCATTCATATCCTCAACGTATTCCGTAATGCTGGAATCGTCTGGCTACACATGACCTATACTGATTGGAACCTGTGGGGGATAGGCATGTTCGATTTCGCGCACGCATATGCCGCGAAGGTGCTCTCACTCGGTGCAATGCTGATGATAGCCCTTGCAATATTCGAAATGCTGCCGCAATTACATCGACATGTGCTAAGGGTGATTTCTCCTGTGCTAAAACCACTGGGTATCGCGAGATAATTAGCGCCGTTTCAGACGCTCGAGAACCTTGCCCTTCAGAGGCATATTGTGCTCCCAAGCAAACTCCTTCATCACGCGGAGAGCATCCTTCTCCAATTTTGAGTCACCTACAAAGTCGGTGACCTCAATGATACTGTTTCGTGTGTTTGCCTTGAAGGCGGCAATCGGCTCCTCATTTCGGAATACAATGTACGCCGAACCAAAGCCGAACCGCTCCCTCAATAACGTAGCGAAGTACGGCAATAGTGGGTCAGAAGGTGGTAGTACAAAGTCACGCATCGGGGTGAGTGAATTTGCTTCTTCCAACATATCCTTCCTACCCCAACAGACCTCTTGAGCATCGTCAATCAAGAAGCCCTTGATTAGTGTGTCATCCTCTTCAAATTCATGCAGAACTGCTGATATTTCCTCGGCCTTGAATGGACTACCAGCTAATTTCTCACACTGCTTCAGCGTTATTACAGGATATTTCTCAACCATTTCGCGCAGGAAATCACGTTTGATATCCCACAACTCTCTGCCATCCAAGGGGTGTACTGTCCGGAATCCTCCTCGGTAGTCTTGTACCAAGTGCCCAGTTCGAATCAATGGTTGTGCCAGTTTTCGGAACTCAGCACGCTTCAGCGCATATCTGTCCATGAACACCTTGGGGTCAGAGTGCTCAGCGAAAAAGTTCAGTACATCCTCCAAATCTTCCTCAGGCGGTCTGTTTCTAATCGATAATAGCCTCTGGAAATGTGAGTACGGAGCCCAGACCTGATGATTGCGAAGATTGGTGCCGAGATGCAACTGATGAGCGGCAGCCATCGACTTCAGGTCGACGCGGAACATTTCGCAGCGGCCTCTTAGTGCGAAGTTATCACGAATCTCAGCGATGTGGTTCATTGCAATGGTTTCGTTCTCAGCCCTAGTTTCCTGATGCAGGTGATGGTGATGAAATAGTGACCGGAGCACAATGTTTCGTGGCCTAGAATCCAACACACCGCCGCGAATAAAGCGGGCACCATCACCCATGCTACGGAACCCAATCCGCTCTACTGCGTTGAGGATATTCTGGTCGCAATCGTGAATCGGCTCGCCGTTGAAATTGTGAAGAACGGAAACATCGACCAAAGTGTCGGTGTAGTTGTCAAGCAGTATCTCAAATGCCTCACAGAATTCATCAAGATAGGCATGCGGGATGTGAATATCCTTGATCTCCAGATAATCATTCACCTTGTACATCAACACTCTGCCAACTGGGTCAACACCCTTGAACACCGGATAATACCAGCCTTGCTTCAGCACATAGCGCACCTCTTGAATGAACCGCGAACAGAACGGGTCGGATTGGGTCAGAATGCGTAGGGTCCGGTCCTCTCGAGCTGGTTTCAGCAAGGTTTCTGCATCTACAGGCGTGCACCAGAAGTCAGTCGGGTCTGGCTGCAGTGCAACCACGCGAGTGATTCTGCCCGATTCCTCAAGGTCGCGCAGAACCTCAGCGAGAATTTCAACTGGGTGGCTGATGTAGTTGCGCAACTCATGCAACTTGATTGGTCCAGTCCTGCGGATTAACTCCTCAAGTGAATCTCCGAAGTCCATCGGCTCATACACGTCGTGAATGCGGTGATACAGTGATAAAGAGCGCTTGCGATTCGGCAATTCCTCAAACTGCTTGGCGTAAACGAACTGTCGCTCCAAATTACTCAGCGCGTTGCGTGCATCGCGCTGAATATGCTTGTTTTCCTCGCCCCTAGGCAGATGGCCAAGGATGTCAGAACGCTCTACATTCTCATTTAGTGAAATTTTTTCAAGGAGTTCTTTCTCCATTTCACCATCTAACCACGGCTCTGGCCGCAGTCCAAGTAGCATCGGAATGCGGTCTTTCGTAGTGTATCCAACTCTGCTGTGCAGAAGACGACCCATCACGAAATCTGGGTCATGCTTGAGGTCCTTCCAATCCGCGAAACGGAAATTTTTGATTCTGTCGAGCAACTCATGCATTTTTGCGAACATGATGTGGCCTTCATCGAGTGCCGTTGCAGCATCCGGATAGGACTTGAACGACTTATTGAGTAGAAGATTCTGTAATGCTCGATACTCTACTACTTCCTCCTCACCACCAGTAATGATATGCTCATCAACCCTGAGGATGTACTCACCTTCCTCAGTTTGAGTATAGAATCCAATGGAGACTATGTTGCGAACCTCGAGCTCGTGTAGTAATGACTCAATTTGTGCTGAAGGGAATGGCAGTCTAGCCGCCAACTGCTCGGTGGTCTGAGGTCCCTCAGAACCAAGCATATCCACTATTTTTACCCTTAGACATTCATGTGGGTCTGATAGGGCCTGTTCACGCCATTTTGTGACTTTGGTTCCATTGTACTTCTCAGCCATCTTGTAGGATAGGCCACCGGTGTACAACTCTCTCATGTCGTCCATCTTTGCAGCGCCGTGTGATGCCAATACACCCAAAGTTCCGTGGATATCAGCCATCCGCATGCTGAACCATTTGTCATCCACCTGCTCTGAACCGCTGCCCTTTATCTTGGTGATATCGCCGTTGGCAGCGAGTTCTGTGACCCACTCACGAATGGTACTGACTGGAATATCTCGCAACTTGTATTCGTACAGTGGGTTGGTCAACTCCCGCTCCAATCCGCCGCCCATCTCCATCAATCGAAGCAAACTGGTTGCATCGGTAGGCGACGAGACTTTGTCATTGTAGTACTTGCTGAGGGATTCCGCAGTGAGGTCGGTTGCTCGATGCCTGCCTCCGAGCAAACGTTTGAGAATCTCAGGGTCAATATCCTTCACGAGGTAGGCGCGTGTGCGCATAGAAAGCAAATCCTCGAATGCCGCCATGTAGAGATTCATTCCCAAAGTGGATGGAATATTGACACGGGAGTGGACAATACGCACGTCCTCTTCCTCCATCCGGGTGACGAAGTTCTCAAGGTCCTCCATGTCGAGGTCGGTGTGGAATATCTCATTCTGGGCCTCCTTTACCAGTAGCGAGTCGGGTTGTTGGCGGTGCTGATTGAATACCTTCTCAGACCGTTGCTGAAACTGTTTAGGAGTAATCTCGTCACCACCGATGCGGCGTGGGATGACGAGGCTCCTGCCGCATACCTCCCGGAATCTCCTAGCGAAGAGTTGGCTATCCAATAGGTAACGCTGTAGTACCTCATCGCGTTGGTTCTCCTTGAACAGTGGATAGATTTCTGAAGGCGGTACCTCAATTGAGGTCTTGAACAAGAAGGAATTCTCGTCGAAAGACATCTCAATGACGTTGATATTATTCATTTCAGCAAGTCCAGCCATGAAGTATCCGAGGGCCATGTTGAATGCCCTACCTCGACAAGTGGTAACGATGTAGGTGGGTACAGGGCTGTTGAGAATCTGCTCAAACAGAATGCGGTCCTTGTTCGGCACCTGGAATGATGAGATGGTGTGCTCCTCAAGGAATCGTGCTAGTGATTCTGCGACAGGCTGAGACAACCCGTATGCTTTGGTGAGAAGTCTGCGTGGATCCTTACGCCTACGGATGGCAACTGCGCTAGCATTGAGCAGGTCCATCACGGCATTCGACAGTTCGCGACTGCGACTCCTTGCCTCTCCAGACCATGAAGGGACTGTGGGCCGATACCCGGTGACCGGAGTTACAGAGACCCGGCTTGCCTGTATTCTGTGCACACGGTAAGTCGTGCCACCGAGCAGAAACACGTCACCAGAACGGATGTTCTGTACGAATGAGGAAGATAATTGCCCGACCATCGTCCCATCTGCAGTGAACACGAGGTAGTTGTTGTCGGGTGCGATTGTTCCGATGTTTGTGTAGTAGATCATCTGCGCATAGCCACGCTTGCCGATGATATTCTCCTCCCAATCGACCCAAACTCTGCGCTCATCCTCGAGAAGGCTGAGAACTTCGATGAAATCATCGTATGGTAAATTGCGGTATGGCCAAGCACCACGAATGAGGCCGTAGACCTCATCCATATCCATTTCACTGGTGATGGTCAAGCCAATGATGAACTGTGCGAGCACGTCAAGGCAATTTTCAGGGAATCTCAGCAGGTCCATTTCTCCAGAAAGGATAGCACCCTGCAGTGCTGCTAACTCAAGGAGGTCGTGCGGTGATGTCGGAAGTAATCGCGCGCGAGGCACTCCACCCACATGGTGTCCTGCTCGTCCGATTCTCTGCAAGGCGGTGGAAATCGAGCCGGGTGAGCCCAACTGAATGACCATGTCTACGCTGCCAATGTCTATTCCCAATTCTAGGCTTGAAGAAGTGACTACACAACGTAATTCACCTCGTTTCAGGCGTCTCTCTACATCGAGGCGAATCGCCCTATCCATTGAACCGTGGTGGCCTTCAACTCCAGCAACTCCGATGACTCTAAGTTTTTCAGCGATAATCTCAGTCATCTGCCGAGTATTTGCAAAGACAATTGTGGTAGTATGGGCCTCTACCAATTCCTTGATGACATCCACGTTGTGGTCGAGGAGTTGCTTGATAGGAATCTCACTGAATCTCTCATGTGGCAGAATGATATCGAGGTCTAGTTCTCTGGAACCACTCACCTTGGCAATATGGACCACATTCGAACTTTCATCATCGAACTTCGGCACCTCGGAAATTGGCGGCCCTTGCTCATCAGAATCCTCTTTCCTCGCAGGTACGAGGAAGTGTGCGACTTCCTCGAGTGGTTCCATCGTTGCTGAAATGCCAATTCTTTGCACTGGATTTGCGATAAGAGTGTCGAGAAGAGTGACAGTCAGAGCAAGCAGCGTCCCTCTCTTGGAAGGTACTAGAGAGTGCATCTCGTCGATGATGAGCCATTGAAGATCATTCATCAACGGACGAAACTTCTTCGATGCCAAAGCGAGCCCAAGTGATTCAGGTGTGGTAATGAGAATATGCGGTGGCTTACGTAGCATTTTCTGCCGCTCAGACTGTGGAGTATCGCCAGTACGAAGTCCTACCTTGATCTCCTGCGCACGGTGAGGGAGAAATCGGTCACTAATCTCAGTCAATGGCCCGATAAGATTCTTCTGGATATCATTGGCCAAGGCCTTGATTGGAGAGATGTATACACAGTAAACCTGATTCTCCAACTCACCAGCTAATGACTTGCGAACCAATTGGTCGATGACAGTTAGGAATGCGGTCATTGTCTTTCCAGAACCTGTGGGGGAGCAAAGGAGTAGGTGCTCGCCATCCATGATTGATGGAATAGCCATTTTTTGAGGCTCAGTGAAATCAGGAAAAGTGTCGTTGAACCAATCCCTAACTGGCTGTGAAAGACGAGAGAGAATCTCCTCTGCCTCAGTGAATGAATCAAGATATACTGTCTTAGCCATGCTCGTCGACCTGCTATTCGGCCAACAGCGTAACGAAGCGATATAAGAACAATTGTGTAGTTAGGAAGAAATGGGCATAGCGACACCCATCTTTGTTCGTGTCATTCCCACCTTGGTAGAAGTACGGCTGAATCATGCCCAATGTTTGTCCTTGCGCCCCCATCGGCTCACAGCCTCTGTGCTCGGGCTGATTAGATTCACATCCATCAAAGGTGAATTCCGCGATGTTGGGGGTACTACCATCTCCTTCAGAGCAAAGGTGGGGCAGGAGCCAATACAGGACAAACATCCGACACATCGATCGTTTAACACGATTACATCTCGCTTACGACGATGCGGTAGGGTGTGCGCTCTTGGCAATAGAGCCTCAAATGGGCAGTGCAGGATGCAGAGATCACATCCGGTACAATCCTGTTCATCGATAATGACCATTGACTGACCCATGTACGTTGGAAGTCGCCGCAGCCTTTCAGGCTGTACCTCTGACGGCCACCTCAGCCGAACGGTTGATGGGACTCATGTTGCGCCGGAGGACTGGGGTAGCGTGGTGAGTGAAGACGTCGTACGGCTAGATTCGCTCATTGGCCTGTTACGCCGAAGAGGAATTATCCACCCTGCATTTGAGATTCATGGAGGCATTTCTGGTCTCTACGACTTCGGGCCAGTGGGTGGCCGATTACGACGCAGGGTTGCGACTGCTTGGCTGGAGCATTGGGCACGGCATGGTGACATTGTCGAAATCAACAGCCCTACCCTGACGCCGGAGTCTGTTCTAGTCGCAAGTGGTCACGTCGGTGAATTCAACGACCATATGTCGGAATGCGACGCTTGTGGGGCCGCATTCCGTTCAGACCAACTGCTTGAGGACATCCATCCTAATCCCGACTCGCTTGGCTGCGAGGAACTCGATGCACTGATTGCAGCAAACGATGTCGCCTGCCCCGGCTGCGGGAAATCGGTCTGGCAATCTGCTCGGCCAATGAATCTGATGTTCAGCACCAACATTGGCTCAATGAAGTCGAGCAAGCCCGCATACATGCGTCCTGAAACTGCTCAGGGCATGTTCATGCTATTCCCATCGTTGTATCGTCACTTCCGCAATCGACTGCCTTTTGGTGCTATGCAAACAGGCAAGGGATACCGCAATGAAATCAGCCCACGACAAGGTATGATTCGCCTGAGGGAGTTCAACATGGCTGAGTTGGAGTATTTCATTGACCCAGAGGTTACACCATCGCATGACTTCTCAAAATGGGATAGCACCCCATTTTCTTTGGTTCCAGACCCAAGGGGCTCCCATCCAGAGGCCTGTGAGATGACCATAGGGGCAGCGTGTGCAGATGGTATCGTCCGCCATTCGACTGTTGGCTGGTTCATGGCTTGGACTTGGGATTTCCTTGTCGGGATCGGCATTGATGCAGCGCGCATCCGATTCCGTCAGCACGAGGGCACTGAAATGGCTCACTACGCAAGTGATTGCTGGGACTGTGAAATTGACGGCTCTTACGGCTGGATCGAATGTGTTGGAATCGCACACCGTGGATGCTACGACCTGCAAGCGCACGAGGATGCAACTGGTTCTACCAGTCTTCGGGCTTGGCGCCCATTTGACGAGGCACGAGTCGTGGATCGGGAGGAATTGGCTCCTGTTGGCGCGGTGATTGGTCCGGCTTTCCGAGACCAAGCGGGGGCGGTGTCCGCTGCCCTGGCCGCACTTGAGCAGATGCCGGAAGGCTTGCCATTCGACCTCACACTAGAGGATGGCTCGACCGTCAGCATCGAGGAGAATATGGTTGAACAACAAAGGGTCCAGACTACTGAACACGGCGAGTGGTTCATCCCTCATGTCGTCGAGCCGGCTTTCGGACTTGACCGAATCATCTGGCATGTGTTGGACCATGCATTTGAGCAGACTGAGAAGGGTGGTGAAAGTTACACCTACCTGCATCTGCATGAGGATATTGCACCGATTGATGTAGTCGTACTGCCTTTGATGGAGAAGGACGGAATGGACGGAATGGCTGCTGAAATCCATTCAAAACTGTGTCAGTCAGGCAGATTAGCCTCCTACTACGATGGGTCTGGCTCCATAGGTCGTCGCTACGCCCGGGCTGACGAAATCGGTGTGCCGTGGGCTATCACTGTCGACCATGACAGCATGGGAGATGGAACTGTCACGCTACGGCGCAGGGACGACGGAGAGCAGGTGAGGATGAGTGTGGATGATGCTGTCGAGAGACTGCTGATGGGGAATGTTGGTTCCGCATTCTGAGCACCGACTCTTTCTCAATGTTCAAGAAGCGTCGTCCTACTAAGGTTGGCGATGGCTGATTCCGCCGAAGGGGCCGAGCAGGTCGAGGACTGGACTGAGCGCTACCGCCCCAAGTCCGAAAGACACCTTGAGGGAAATGAAGCCCAACGAAAGCGGATTCGACAATGGTTGCAGCAATGGAGCGAGGGAAAACCGCAGAAAGTAGGCATACTCCTAACCGGGCCGCCTGGAGTCGGCAAGACCAGTATCGCTCACGCCATTGCCGCCGATATGGGGTGGGATGTGATTGAACTCAATGCATCGGATGATCGTAATGCTGCGGCCCTTCGTAGAGCGGCCACAAGCGGTGCCACACACTTTACCTTCGGGCTCGATGGATCCTTCTCCACTGATGAGTCTAGGCATTCTCTCATCCTGATAGATGAGGTTGATCACCTCGGAGGCTCATTCAGAGCCGCCTCAGAGAAAAGAATCTCCAACACTATCGCCGCTCGCTCGGAAGATGAGGACGATGTGAATGAATTGCGAGGCGATACCGGGGGTAAGGCAGAGTTGCTCCGGTTGCTGCAAATCACCAAACAACCGGTTATCCTCACTTGTAATGACCCGATGCGATTGTGGGGTCGAGGTAGAGGTTGGCGTTCGGCGCGAGATCGATTCTCACGACTTGCTGAAATCATCCAATTCCGCAGGGCTTCGCCGACAGCACTTCGCAGAATCGCTAATCGAGTTATAGCCGCTGAGGACATTACTGCCGACTCCAGCGCTGTCGACCGTTTGGTCAGCGCTAATCCCGGTGATATCCGCGCGTTGGTTCGTGACCTTCAGGCAATAGCGGCAACCTCTGACCACATGGATACTGATGCAGTGGTTTCTCAAGTCTCCATAGGTGTTCGAGACCTGCAGATTGACCTATTTCCAGGTCTAGACCAACTGTATCGCATTCAAACAGCACAGGAGGCTGTAGAACTAGGCAGAATCCTCGACAAATCTCCGGAGGAACTGGTCGCATGGGTTGCATGGAATAATGCCTCCATCTTTCGCGAACGCGCCAATCAGGCGCGCGGTGTGCAAACTCTTGCAGCAGCAGACCAAGCATTGTTCGTGAGATTCACCAATCTTGCATATCGCTCATCGTATTGGGGTGGTAATCTGGGGGCACTTGCAGCCAATATCGCATCAGATGAGGTACCACCGGACCGAATTTCGCTGAACTTTCCCGAATTCCTCCGTCGCGGCAATGAGCCGTGGCGACGCGGCTCAATAGTCGAGAGATTGGCTGAAACCTGCGGTGCCAGTCAGCAGGCGGTGCGTGAGGAATTGTGGCCGCCGCTGCGCGCTGTCTCTTCAAAAGCGATTGGAGCGCGTCCTCGGGACTTCTCGCTATCCTTGGCGCTCAATCTATCGGCAGAAGATCATCTCGCACTGCACGGACTTCCAGCAAGCGCCGTCAAATCGAAGGAGATTGCCGCAGCCTACGAAGCCGCATGGATTGAGACTAATTCCGGAGTTCTCGACGACCTCGCTGAGTTGATGGATGAGCCAGAAGAACAACCAGAAGAAGAGCCGGTTGAACAGGTGGAGGACGAGGAGGCGAGTGCGCAGGGTGAAGATGAACAAGACAAAGCGGCTGACGGTCAAACTCGGTTAGACCTGTTCTGAATCACTCGCGGCGCTCTGTTCGCCATGTTCTCGGGTGAAATAGCACCAAGACGGTCAACAATTCCAAACGTCCCGCCCACATCAGAAGCGATGTGTAAAACAGCGAGTACCAATTCAGACCGGCCCATGTCGAGGTCGGTCCGAACGCACCCAAAGCGGGACCCGTGTTTCCGAGTGCGGCGAAAATGACGGATAGAATCGATACTAGCGAATGGTTGGGTTCAAAGAAAGCTAACACGACAAGGCTAATCATCGATAGTGCAGCCCATGTGGATAGCATACCAATAACAACCCACATTCGTGAATCATCGACCACTTCGCCATTCATCCGGACACTGACGATGGCTCGAGGTTGAACCATTCGATGAATCTCACGTCGGGCAAGGCCAAAGGCCAGTCTCAGGCGTAGAATCTTCAGCCCGCCACTCGTAGAGCCAGCAGATGCGCCCACGACCATCAGGAATAGGAGTACGAACAGGGAAAGAACTGGCCAACTCGCGAAATCTGCACTAGCATACCCGGTTGATGTACCAATTGCAGCCGCTTGGAATGCACCGTGTCGCAAAGCATCCCCCCATGCCCAGCCGGCACTGTGAACGAGATTGAATGCGAAGATAGCCCATGCACCTGCGAGGACGAACAGGTACACTCGCAATTCTTGATCGTTGACGACCTTGGTATATTCCTTGAGTAGGATGAAGTGGAAAAGAGTGAAATTGATGCCAGTGGCGACCATGAAGAAGGTGATGATGCCTTCAACAAGAGGGCTGTCGAATCCCATAATTCCGGCGTCGGTCGTACCGAATCCACCTGAAGGCATCGTGGTTAATGAATAATTGATTGCGTTGAACCAATTTAGGTCAGCCCACCACATCAATAGAATGAACTCAAGCACTGTAAATCCGATGTAAATGCCCCAGAGAGCTTGAGCGGTTTCTTGGAGACGAGGGCGAAGACGACTCAATGATGGACCAGTCAGTTCTGCTCGAGCTATCGACATGCCGCCACCGAGTGCTCGACTTAGAAGAAGTAGTCCAAGCATGATGATTCCCATTCCACCCAACCATTGTGTCAGTGAACGCCAGAACAGGATAGAATAGGGCTGACTGGCAATGCAATCATCGACATCTGCACAGTTTGGGGATGCATAGGGGTGGATTGTGGTCGCACCCGTTGTTGTGAATCCAGACATGGATTCAAACCAGCCACGAATCATTCCACCGGCGATTTCGTACAAGGTACCTCCATCACCATCCCATGTGATAGGTCCGTGGAAGGTGGGCCCCAACCAGTATGGAAGCGCACCGACAGCGACAATAACTGGCCATGAAAGTGCTACTGCAGCGAAGGCCTCGCGGTCACGCAAGCGTTCAGGCGTATCGGTACGAGTACCCCAACGAACCAGAACTCCGCCAAGGAAGACACTGATAATTATAGGAGGAATGAATGCGGCTAGAACCATGCGCCAGTCATCTTGCATCAATAGCCCGACACCTACACTGATGACCAATGGCACAGAAAGGAGCAGAAGGCTCCAGCCGGCTATCAAGCCGATTATGTCGTGACGCATGCTCAGCGCTCCAGTAGTTTCTCCACGGTTCCCACATCATCAGCGGCAACGAATAGAATCAGGCGGTCTCCGGCTTTCACCGTCATGTCCGGCTTAGGGCGAAGCATCAGTCTTGCATCGTCATTATTGGGGCGTTCCACGAAGGCGATTCGGAAAGAGGTGGCTCGCTTCTCGATGCGAGATATTGTCTCGCCAATGCGACTATGGTCCTCGCCGATATTTGCGCTCATAGCCACGATCTCTGGCACAGATGGCATCAACTGGTAGTGGCCAGGAATACGAGAGTGTACCTGCATTAGGATAGAATCGATGGCAACTCTACGCCTACTCACTGCGTAGGTGAGGCCAATACGACGCACCACCCGTGCTAGATTGCTATCCTCAAGAATTAATCCAGTACGGACAACTCCGATATCCGCTGCGCGCATCGCTACAGCGATATTTGCGTGGTCATCTTCTAGGGCGGCAATTGCAATATCATGATCAGCCAATTCGATCTCCTTCAGCAAGTCACGGTCTGAAAGATTGCAATGAATCACATCAAGTCGTTTATTCGCACCAATTCCACTGCCAACCAATTCATTTGCTGCTTCCAGCCGCTCATCGAGAACTGTAACCCAACAGCCCTCGGCCAAATAGGCTGATGCAAGATTACGTCCGAGTGAAGTTGCTCCAAAAATGGCCACGCGTGGCTTTTCTGGGAATGGCGGCTCGTCGTGACCAGCTGCCTTGGATATTCGCTTGAATGTGTGTTCGCCGATGGTGGCAAACACGATTCTATCGCCCGGTTCGATGATGGTGTCATCTGTTGGGACGAAGGCGCGCTCTCCTTTGCGACAGAGTGTGAAGGCACGAGGTAGGCCGTCGATATTCTCCTCCGCTTGAGCAAGCGTGAATGAAGCCATTCTGGAGGCGTTCTGCGTGACTTCAACTTCAACTATCCAAGCATCGCCACCAAGCGGCAGAACCTCATTGAGGCTTGACGACTTCAGACCTGCTCGCAGCCGCTCTATGCTAGCGGCATGGGGGCAAATCGCCACATCGACTCCTGCCCAACGATTCAGCCTACTGCCCTCATCGGCAATCAGCCCCTCGTCGTAAATACGTGCAATTGTCAGTAGATGTTGGCGGTTCGGGTTCTTATCCAGTGGCAGAACTTCCTCCAGTAAATCTCGTGCCAGAGCGCAGGAGAGAATATTGCGCTCATCGTTACCGGTAGCCGCGATGTAAACAGCAGCATTCCTAATGCCTGCCTCCTTCAGTACTTCCCTTCTGGTGACGTCGCCAAGCAACATGAATGCATCAATCGATTGTGCCTCCTTAACTGCATCTGGATCGGGGTCGATTAGGACCACGTCCTTACCTTCATCCTGTAGGGCCCGAGCGACCCCTCTTCCAACTTCGCCGGCGCCGCCAATGATAATCCGCATGGAGTCTATCCCCTTGTGGTGTCTTGTCGGCTTCGCCTCATCCTCTTAACACCTCACTGACCACTCAGGTATGGAACCCGATAAGTCCCACCGGTAATCAAGGGCCCGGAAATGGTATCCCAGTTCTCAGTCCACATGTACTGATACCCTGAAACAGATAAGGGTCTATAGAATTTGTATGCGTCGATACCGGATGGACTGGGGCTCTCAACCCACTCACTAAATCCAGTTGGGGTGTGCAAGAGCCACTTATTGTTGACAACATCGACCGAAGCCTCCACCCAGCAAGAGGAAATTTCGATGTCGTTCACGTCACACCAATTTTCCGAAAGAGGTAATAGTACGTTTGCCCAAGCATGTGGTTCCCAGTATGAAAACCCATTGTCGGTCAATGCACCGAATTCGTACCAAGAAGAAATCTCGCGGGTGCGCAGGATGCTCATCCAAGCGTTCGATTGCTCATCGCAGTCGCCTCTGCCATCGACCAAGCAATCAGGTCCACTGCGAGGGGTGGACAGCCCAACATCATACAGGATTGTGTCTCGAACAAAGATGAATGCCTCGTGGGTGAATGAGAATACGTTATCCTGCTCGTCTTGTGGAAGTGAGGCGAATATCTGGTCTGCAATCTGCCTGACAAATGTCTCCTCACCGTCGATGGCCCAGTCCTCAAAAGAACTCGGGGCTCGGTCATTCCATTGCTTGACCTGACCTATGGCAAGATGTGTAGAGGCGAGATGACCGGCCCGGTCTAGGTCGTCAAAGGTCCCTGAGTTATCGGCGTTCAGCCCCCTCCCATTGTGGGCTCCGGGAACAATGGACTCCATACTATCGTCATCCCACCAACTGAATGTAGTCGAGATCAAATCGTACGTGACCACCAGAGTTTTCTCGGCACCACTGGGTATACTACCCCTCCAAATGACGCAAGGCCCGGTAGCACAATGCTCAGAGTCACTGCCTTGTGATGGCCAGAACACTTCTGTGTCCCAATCGGTTAACTGCACGGCATCATCAGCGGATTTGGTTGTTCCATCTAAAGGAATCGATATGGCTGGGCCACCGGGACTATTCACAGTCATACTGGATAATAACTGCAGAGAGGATACTGGGGAACTACCTCCACTGACATACTGGAAACCGTCACTTGATGTTCCGCGCTCAGTTCTGTCAGAGGGAATTGACAGGCTATAACGGAAGTTGAAATCTTCAGTCTGACCACTGGTTAGAATCACGCTCCTCTCTAGAGTATAGTCCGACTGGACTGGATATGTATGAGCTGGTCCATACTCCTTCAATATCTCATTCATCCACTTATTCAACTGAGTAATAATTTGCTCTTGGGCGGGTGTGAACAGGAAAACAAAGGCAACAGCAAGGACAAGGGCAAGATTTCGCAGATTGCGAGTGCGCTTCTTGGAGCGACGTCGAGAGCCTCCTTCGATGCGACGACCAAGGCCCGGCGCCACCCCTGCTCGCGCGTGACCAGAATAATGGGAAGGTGCTGCTGTAGGCTGTACTCGGATGGAAAGGCCAGCCGCACCGAGGGTAATCCTGCCACAATTGAAACAGACAGTTGAGCCGGGCCGGTTATCAGCCAAGCAGTATGGACACCGTGCCATCCTATCGATTCGCAGCCTGCCGCTTCATCAATGTTCGGCGAGGCTCCCCGGGTATTAGGCCCTCATTCGTCCTCAAGCTCATGCTCCGAAGTATGGCCGGAGAACCGCGTTGAGGGGCGGCCACGCCGCATTCTCATCCACTCTTGCTTCATCTGTGGTGAGAGAGATGCTGGAAGCCATGTGCTGTCAGCTTGTTTTTGCCCCCAGAGCATCAGAGCCGGCAGACACAACAGCACAGGTGGGAAGAGCAGGCTGTAAACTAGAATGCTGTACAGTACTGCTCGCACAGCACCTACTCTGAATGCAGGGGCGAATCTTGCGCCGTCGAAGGTTCGGTATCCTTGGTAGGAAGTCAACACCGCCTCGCACCACGGCACACAGACAGCGAGGAATATTGCCATGAGTATGGTGATGAGATCAAAGCCACGATGATACTCAATCAGAGTGACAGTGAGTACACTGGTTTCCATTGCTCCCATGCCTAAGCCAAGTGCCCAGCCAGAGGTTGGTTGAGCATTCAATACGCGTACTGACTTGCGAGTCAACAGCAGCATCGAGAGCAATGATTGGGAAAACCCCAGAATCAGAGCGATGCCGAGGGCTGCCAACGGTAGGGCAAAATCAATCAGAAATGGGAATATCAGGTATGTTCTGACAAAGGCGGCACTGATTAC
>CAUZSM010000018.1:0-21244 GCA_963582685.1 Candidatus Thalassarchaeaceae archaeon
GAGGTTGCGCCGCGGCCTCTGACATCGGCTGAGGCATTGGCATCGGCATCGGCATCATCGAGGCTGAAGGAGCCGGCGCATACGAGTGACCATCGTCAAGATTGGACTTACCACGTCGGCGAATCAGCGTGATGCCAAGCACGCTGATAAGTCCAATAGCGACGATGAGAAATACCACAAAGCCGATTAACAAAACGTTGGAGGAAATCGATTCCTCAACTGACCTGCTCGCATCGAGTGGATAGAAATCCGCCTCATCGGAGACGCCGTCGCCGTCGGAATCAATGCAGCCTCGACGGTCTTCGGTGGAATTACCCCACTCAAGAGCACAATCATCGGATAGATTGGTACCTTGCTGGTCAGCGTATCCATCGTTGTCACCATCAGACCAGAGTAGTGGGTCCATCATGTATACATCAGCGAGATCAGACCAGGTGTCCAAATCAGAGTCTGGACAACCTAGCACATCTGAAGTCGATGTTCCGGAAACGAGTGGACACTCATCGGGCTCAACACCGCTTGCAGAGTCACCGTATCCATCGCCATCAAAATCGTCCCACTGGGTGTATTCGTTAGGGAATGCATCAGCAGAATCAGACCATCCATCACCATCGGAATCGATGCAACCGTAGCGGTCGATTGTCGATGTCCCGAACACATCGGGGCAGGAATCGGGTGTAAGTCCATCTGAGTTGTCGCCGAATTCATCCACGTCGGAGTCCATCCACTGCGTGTGTTCAGCAGGGAAAGCATCCGCCCCATCCGCTGCTGTCCACATTGCGTCAGGGTTGGACCAGCCATCATCATCAGAGTCAGGGCAGCCTAGCCTGTCACGATCCGAGGTACCCGAAAACGTTGGACAGCCGTCTGGGTCAGTCCCTGTCGAGTTGTCACCATATCCATCTGAATCAGTGTCTATCCATTGAGAGGAATCGAAAGGCCATTCGTCCTCGATGTCAGCCCAGCCATCGCCGTCCAAATCCGGACAACCAATATTGATGCCTTGATCTGCTGTTCCAGCAATCTCAGGACATGAATCGGAAGAATCTGTGAAGCCATCGTCGTCATCATCGTCATCCTCCATCAGGTCCTCACAACCATCGTGATCTTGGTCAGTGCTCGGATTGGAACGGAAACCGATTCTTCCTAGTGGACAGCGGTCCATTCCGGGCCAGCCCGCAGTGCAACCTGAATATGGACCGCTAGAATCACAGATACTATCGTCATCGTCGTCAGAATCTTCTGAATCGTCACGGCAGCCGTCTGTATCATAATCGTTGGCGGCATTACTCTGCCAACCGAGAGCACCCTTGGCGCATGCATCGTCCATATCCTCAATGCCATCGTTGTCGTCATCAGTATCCTCAGCTGTATTATCACGGCAGCCATCATTATCGTAATCGGTGCTCGACGAGGAGGTCCAACCAGTGAGTCCGTAGATGCAATCGTCCACATCATCCGTCATGCCATCATTATCATCGTCGGAGTCGCAGAGGTTGCCCTGAGAATCACCATCGTGGTTATCCTGAGTCGGATTAGGTGTATTCGGGCAGTTGTCAAGACTGTCGCGCACCCCATCGGAATCCGAATCTGGATATGGGTCCAAGCGCATTACGCGATTCAAGCCGGCATCGACATACCACAACTTGTCATCCGGACCGATTTCCAATCCCATAATGGAATTCGCGTTGGTGTCTACCGTCTGCAGATGAGTGCCGCTCTTACCATTGCTCGCAAGGCCATACGCACTGATTTTCCCGTTGCCATTCTGAGAGACGAACAGGGTGTCACCATCAAGTGTGATGCCGCTGGGATGGGATAGCCCACTGACCAGAACTCCGAACTCCATCCCTGTGATGTCACTGTATTCAGCCAGAGTTTCCCTCCTTGTAGGGTGAGATTGTGAGTTGTAGATATTCTGAGACTGCGTCGAGGTGTCATCGGTATTCACCCATAGAACCCTGCCTGTGCCGGTGTCTGAGATGTAGAGGATGCCGTTGGATTGGTCGAGAATCATGTGACCAGGGACGTTTGCCCGCCTAGTCAAGGTAATTTCAGAATGTCTTCGGACGATTCCGTCGTTGTGCTCTTCTTGACCTGTGTCGTGGTCATCAACGAAGTCGTAGTAGACCAACTCACCGTAGTATCCGTCGAAATACCAGTAGGCATTGCCTTGGTCCCAAGCAATTCCCATGCCGTTAGGACTCTCGTGCAGCATGTCGAGATGTGAGCCCAAATCGCTGTCACTCTGATGCTCCATCGCGAAGTGACTGAGGGAAGAAGGCCAAAGAGCGGGTCCCATGAAATCATTGCCCCCATTGCGCGATTCCTGCGCTGTGGAAAAGATATTGTCGAACTCAGCATCCCATTGGCCGAAGGCAAAGGCGCTGACTTCAGACATAAAGTGGTCTGCATACGCATCCTGCCTGTTGAGGATGTTTTGGTTGCCCTGACCGGTGTTCTGAACGATTGTCATACTCTCATCACCACGATTGAGAATCCACAACTCATCAGACCGCGATGGATTGGGGTGGAATGCTATGTCTCTTGGTGTGTTGAGTTGTGAGTTAACTATGACCGTCTCATCGAAGCCTGATCCGAACTGAGTAACGCTGCTGTGTGATGAATACGAAGGTGTTTCCTCGGTTAAAATATCAGACTTGGAATCCATATCCCACTGCGAACCTGCAAGAGCTGAGAGACCCACAGATAACATCAGCGCGGCCATCAAAATGGGGTAAGCCCTAGTTCCCATGCCATGTGCCTGACGCTCTACCTTGAAATGAATATCGGATGTTAGATTATGCTAATCTAACCATCTAACCGATGCAATAATCGAAATTGAATCGCTCATGTGCCCGCGGAGAAGTCGCTGTGATAGGCAATCTGCTCAGCAGTTAGTGCATCAATCGCCAACCCTTCAGCATGTATCTTCAGGTCAGCAAGTTCACGGTCCTGTTCGATAGTAATGTCATAGACATTATTGTCATAGGATTTGCCTTCCTTGGCCAATCGGCATAGGCTGAGGAACTGGTTGGCAAATGACATGTCCATCACCTCCGATGGGTGGCCTTCAGCCGCCGCTAGATTCACCAATCGTCCACGCGCTAACAGGAAGACACAGCGGCCATCCTCCAGAGTGAACTCCTCGTTGTCAGTTCGAATTGTTCGAACTGAGGTTGACAGTGCTTCAAGGTCAGGGATGTTGATTTCACAGTCGTAATGACCGGTGTTGCAGATTACTGCGCCATTCTTCATCGAGGCGAAGTGTCGCTTGACCAGAACATCGACCATGCCGGTAGCGGTGCAAAACAAATCACCGAGCGGTGCTGCTTCATCCATCGGCATGACACGGAACCCATCCATGTGAGCGCGCAGACCACATAGAGAGTCAATCTCAGTGATGATGACATTGGCTCCCATCCCACGCGCACGCATCGCCAAACCTCTGCCACAGTGACCATAACCGGCAATCACGAAGGATTTGCCAGCCAGTAGGATGGAAGTTGCTCGCAGGATACCATCGAGGGTGGATTGGCCGGTTCCGTACACATTGTCGAAATCCCACTTGGTGATTGCATCATTTACCGCGATGACCGGGTATCGCAACTTGCCCGCTTCTGCCATCGCTCGCAGTCGATGAACACCGGTGGTAGTCTCCTCAGTGCCTCCAATCACATGCTCAAGTGCGTCTGTGCGTGCATCATGGACTCGGAAAATCAGGTCAGCACCATCATCGAGGGTGAGGGTTGGCTTCGCATCGACTGTGCGGTCGATGCACCAGTAGAAATCTTCGACCGACTGACCGTGCCATGCGTAAATCGAGTAACCCTCGCGAGCAAGCCATGCTGCCACGTCATCCTGAGTGGACAGAGGATTGCAGCCGGACCACGACACCTTCGCACCGGCTGCCTCGAGGGCCTCTATGAGCACAGCCGTCTCCTTGGTAACGTGCAGGCACCCTGCAACCGTCATACTGGCAAGCGGCTTCTCCTTCTCAGCTGTCGCCCGAAGTACCGCCAAAACGGGCATTCTTGACCTTGCCCAATCAATTCGGCGAGACCCTTCTTCGGCGAGAGCAAGGTCGGCCACCTTGTAGCCATCGGCCTCATCCATGGTGTTGCCGGGATAGTGCAGGTTTTTCAACCCGCAAGGTAGCCTCGTTTCCCTACACACCCTGTATTCGCGGATTCTAGTGGACGTAGCACAACCCGTGGTACGTTTACCTCTGGGTCGTGACCAACGCCCGCGTCAGCGGGAATCAGCTATGCGTAACCGCAGGCGGCTAGCCGCCGCCTTGCTGGTCAGCGTATTGCGCGTAGTATTGCTGAGCGTAGGCTCTAGCCGTTTCCTCCGGATAGCCCTGAGCGACCAATTGCTGCACATACGCCTCAACTGGGTCCAACTCTTCGACTCCGCCAAAGCCGGTGTCAGCATCCCCTTCAGCCGGGCTTCCTCTGCGTGCACGGACTATGAGCACGGTAGCGACAACCACAATCAGCAGCACAGCGATGATGCCAATGATTCCAAGAATCAAGCCAATCGAGCCAAAGCCACCGCCGCCACCTTGAGTGCCGGGTCCACCGCTGCCACATCCTTCTGCATCCGGATTAGCAATGCATGGGTCCTCGACCTTAGGTGCAAGGTTGATGTCAATCGACTTGTGAATTATCCAACGCTCTCCATTGCCTTCTGTGATCTTGATGTAGACCGTCTTAGCTGCGCCTTCAGGCGTGTATAAATCAGACAATCGCAGACTGATGCTGAATGAATCAGCGTCTCCAAGTCCAGAGGTCGAGTTGTACAAACCCTGAGTCTTCTTGGCAAACTTCTGGGTCGGGTTCAGGTCAAGGTCACCTTGTTCGAAAGCGACCTCAATCATCACGTTGTTATTCTCACTGCCAGACAACACTGTGCCGTTGATGAACACATAGTCGCCAGTTTGGGTCGAACCGCCCACCGGGCTGGTAATCTCCACGTCTGGCTCCTCATCGCCGTAGCCTTCGCCGACCACGTAAAAGTAAACGCGGAACTTGTCAGCGTTGGTGCTCGGCTTGTCAGCCTGGTCAACCACCGTCAGTTCAACCTTGATCTTGTGCTGAGTCTGCCCGGTTGGGTCCACTGTGATGTTCTGGAACTTGTAGGCCCACGTGTGCGAGACACTGGACCAAACCGAGTCACTGTGACCGGAAAGGCCGCTGCTTCCTCGTGTATCCCAAGGCTCGTCGAACATCACGTTCCACATGTACTGCTTGATGCCATTTGTGCCGTCGGTCGTATCCGCGTCCGAGGAATTTGAAGCATCGAAGTGCAAGGTCAGGTCACCGGTTGGTCCAAGGTGAAGCAAGTAGACATCCCACTCCTTGCCTGAGGAGTTGTAGGTGCCGTAATACTCGACTTGGGCACGGTAATCCAATCTGTCAATTATTGATGCAGACGGTACCGGATTGAACTCATCAGCCCGGGTGTCATTGGTCACCAAATTGATTCGCGCGACGCGGGTGTGGCCGTCATCGTCGTGAAGGAATAGCGTAACAACCCATGCTGCATCCTGCTTGCATCCAGTTGATGACTGCGCATCAAGTACGCAGAAGGTCGCGCTGTGGGTGTCGTCCGCACGATGGTCGTAGGAACCATCCGAGAGGGGGTTGCCGTCCCAGTTGGTTGCCGTTGTTCCAGATGCCGGACGTAGTTCCCAGTCAGCATCCAATGCACCGAGTGCGTCGGTTGAGAAAGAGAACTCAAGATTGGCGTTTGACTTCATGTACATCGTGCTGTATCTGTTTGTCAGGGTGTCCCAAGGACGTGCTTGACCGTTGATTAGCAACTCAAAGCCATAGGTTGCCGGTCCGAAGTCGTCGGGGTACGGTGTGACCTGATGGCTGAGCATGTTCTTCAGCAGAGGCTTGTCGCTCTCTGAGACGAACTCAGCATCGATGGTTGAGATAATCATGCCACCGCTGCCAATAGCGCAGGTTGCCAACAGGGTCTGGCTCGGGTCATTCTCATCCTGAATGATGCTGTTGAAAGTGCCGTACGGCGCGGTAAGCCAGCCGTTGGTGCCAGCGCCGCACATTGACGGCAACTGGGCGTTCTCAGCCTGAGTATTCGACATCGAAGCTGCGGCTACGTGATTGCCACCATTGAACGATATGAACATGGCCGGGTTGATTCCATCCAACAGTGGATGGTACCAATCAATGACCTGCGTGTTATCGTGAGTGATGTAGTTACCAGTAGTGTCACGATTGATGATTTTCAAATTATACGGTAGGAAATCACAACTCTGCTGGTCGCAGTCGTAAGTTCCAGGCGAATACGATGGAGAGAGGTGCATCTGTAGAGTTGCGCCCGCTTGCATTCTTGCTAGAATTACGCCCATTGCACTGGTACCGTCTCCACGCTGTGTATCCAAAGCGCTGTAGTAACCACCGAGGTCTGCACTGGTCTCGGTTTGCCACGGTAGCAGAATCTTGTCGTAATGACCCAACCAGCCGCTGGTGACGTAAGTCTCCCAATCTTCGACATTGAACTGGGTGTAGGTCATGCCGAGGTCTGAGAGGTCGTTGCGGACGTTGTCCAAACGGTTTTGCTCGTTGTGGTCAGTGAGAATCGCAACGTCAACCATGTCCTTGAACGTGATATGGTAATACCAATTATTGCCAGTTGAACTACCATCGGTCAGTCGCGCATAGAAGGTCAGGTTGTACATGTGTCCATCCTGCCAGCCATTGTAAGGCGCGGTCCAGGTCGCTGTCGCCTCATCATCTCTGTCAAGGTTGAACTCACCTTCATCTGAGAGGTATGTATCAACAACACTACCTGAAGTCATATCGACAACCTTCAGGAATATGTTGTAGTCGCCAGCGAGTACACCATTCTGCATTTCGACTGAGAAAGAGTGTGACTCAACGCTGTCAATCGGGTATGCACAGGCAATCTGTACCTCAACACAGTCGAGGACTATGTCGTTACCAAATAGGGTGACATCGACGCTCTCAACGCTGAAAATCAGCCGAGTGACGTTATTTGCCAAACCGACTTCCTTCGCTCCATACCAAGCAGTTCCCACTGTTTGGTTGTCAAAGTGAGACATTGCATCAATTCGATAGATGCCGTGGCTGAAGTTGTGGCTACCGACGTTAACCTCGAGTTCCTCTTGTGAATCAAGACCACTCACCGGAGTGCTGTAATTGCTCAACCAAGTGAACACAAACTCTTGCACAGTCACGTTATCGATGGCAAAGCCAGCAAGGCCAGCATTGCCACTAACGCCATCATCGTTCGACTGGAACACGAACTTGATGTTGACCAAACTGTCTCGCAGAGAGGTGCAATTGTAGTCCCAGTCAGCGCTGTTAGACGAAGTAGTATTCAGTATGAAGATATGAGTCAAATCCAGCGTGACTCCCTTGGCTAGACCCTCTGAATCGAAGAATACGTTGTAACCGAAGTCGCCCATGTATTCTGTCTCATCGTATAGGTCGTCGTCATCGATGTCCTCACAGGTTTGGTTGTACTGGATACCATTCTCGTTGTAATCGTTCCAATTACCGATGATGCGGCCAGTGAAGACCTTGCTTCCCTTGCGCCATTCGACTTCCATACCCGCATAGTCGAGGATACCGACGATGTCGCCCTCGGAGTCAGTCAGATAGTCTGTCTCAGCAAAGTAATCGAATGATAGGTAGACGAAGTCAGCAGTGTTGCCGACCAAGTCAATGGACTGCAGATCCATCGACTCGTTCCAATCATCGCCGTAGCCATCATCTGGGTGTCCGAACCAATAGGCACTGCTGCCAAAGACTGGACGCTGCCCCGGTACGATTGCATTGTTCACCGACGGGTCGGTATCATCAACCACGATACCAAAGTTATCTCCATCGTCACCGAAGGAGTAACCTGCAGCACCGCCCTCGAAGTCTTCTGACATCAAGTTGTTCGGAATTGCATTGTAGATTGTAGCCTCGACATCGAAGTCAGTAACGGTATTGCCGCGGTTCTTCACCAACACGTCAATCGGATAATCGCCTGCTGGATACAACTGATTCTTGACGAAAGACGTGATATCTTCGACCGCTGGGTCGAATAAATTCTTGACAGTGGTCTTCCATACAATGTCATCATTGGTGTCATCACCATTGACGAATCCGTTGGTGCCGACCAATTTAGCGTCAATGAGGTAGGTGGTGCCGTTGACGAAGTTCGCAGACAGGCTCACGATCTCCTCGTCACCGGGTCCAAGGCTGTTCAGGGTCAGTTGCTGCTGCACGTTCTGAACGTTGGCGCCGAACTGTGTCACGGTCTTGTTAATCGAGAGATTGTCAAACGCATATCCATCTAATTCGTTGTTTTGAGTCTTGTTATCATTGCCCACGCTGCCCGCTATGCCTGAGCGGAAGCGGAAGCGGATATCAACAGTCTCGCCAGCCCATGGGGTCAGGTCAATACCGTTTTCTCCGCCGAGGTCAAGCCAAGTGTACAGCGTACCGCGGTAATATCGGCCGTTGTTCACAGTGTACTCGGGTGGGTATCCATTAGTGATGTGGACATATCGGTCCAAATCGTAGCCACCGAAGTAATCGAGAGTGGTCCATCCGGAATCCTCACTGAATACATCAATCGTGCACGAATCGTCGTAGATGATGCGATTTGCGATACCTGTGGATGACCAGTAAATGACGTTGTTATTGACCGCACAATAGAGGTCGAGGTCCATAGAAGCAGTGTCTGCTCCAGTCAGGTCGACGTCTTGGATAATCAGTCCCTCATCCTGATAGGAGAGATAACCGGTCTCCATATCACCGTCGCCACCCTCTGAAGAATCGTTCAGGTAGGTGCCGCCGACCCACATGAAGTCGGTCGGATTAGTGTCAGCCTCAAAGGGCTCTCCACTACCGGAGTTATTGGTGCCATCCTCGACGTGCCATGTGGTGACAGTCCACTCATTGCTGTAGGATACACCGAACATATTGCAGCCAGTGCAAGAACCGGTCGCCGCTGTGTCGAAATCGTTGCCATACACGACTGTGTCAGTGCCACCTGTGACTTCACTTACGCTGACATCGACGTCTACAGTGCCGCTGATTGGCATAAGTCCAGTGTTACGCACCGTGACGTTGACCAAGCGGGTACCCTCACCAATCTTGGTCTCACGTTCCTCTGGGTCCCATGATGCGGGTGAGACGGTCATACCGGCTATTCCTACATCCTCCGAGTCGAGTTGGACAATCGAGATAGAGTCTATCTGGCCAGCCCAGCCCTTGGAGTCAATCCATAGCGCTCCGTTGGAGTAGCCGTAAGCGTAGTCGCGCTGGCCGACCGCTAGGTCAAGAGCGCTACCAGCGCCGCCGGTGAATTGGTCAGCGATGACCACGGTCGGGCGACGGCCTACGTTGAATACCTGCGGGTTGAAGTAACCTCCAGCACCGTCGGCAAGAACGATGTTCACAGTATTGATGTCCTGCAAGTTTTCAGTGGTCAACTGGATATCCTGTCCTGCTCCAGCACTGTTCACCTCAGTGACAGTCAACTGGGTAGGAATCAAGAAGTCCATGTCACCATCTTGGTTAATGTCCTCAATAGCCACATCAGCTGCGACATATGCTCCGAAGTTGACCAAATTACCTGTATTCCAGTTGTTGGTCAAGCCGGTACGAGTAGCATAGGTGATGTTCTGGTCCCAGCCATCTACCATGGCGACCATGTCGATGATACCATCACCGTCACTGTCTGCGACATCGAATTTGCCATCGTTGTCGGAGTCCATAGCGAACTTGTGAGTATATTGTGCGGTTGCCGGGACTGTCGGGTTCGCGTAGGTGTCGGTTGTGCAATCGTATTCGAGAACAGTGATGTTGTCCCAATTGCCGGCAGCGAAACCTGATTGTGGGCCGTTATATGGTGGCGCAGTCATCATCCAGAGGTCAGTATCCACACAATCTCCGGGTGGGAAAGACCCGACTGACTCACCCCAATTTCCTAGATTCATGTCGTAGTAGTACGCATGGGTGAGCGGAACGTTGGTGTTCTTTTGGTTAGCAGCGTTGGTTGGGTCCGGTCCTTTGAATACGGATATCTCCATGTTTGTGATGGACTCGTCGAGGAGTAGCAACACAATGTCATCCTTGCCGTCAGTATCGAGGTCGGTGACCTCCAATCCAATGATGTAAGGTGAAGTCGTAATCGGATTTGACTGGGTCCAATCGCTTGCATCTGAGTCGCAATCCCCCCAAATAATGGTCAAGTTACCCATAATGATGCTACCACCTACAACACGGACATTCGCCTGGAAGTAGACGATATCATTCGCCCCATCTCCATCAATATCTCCGATAGCAACGTCGGCTGCGTCAGCCAACTCGAACCAAAAGGCTCGGCGTGACAGGTTGTTACCAACCCATATGTCATCTCGGTCTGAGAAGTCTCCGTCATCGTTGTATAACACTGAGATGAACATGTTCATTTCTGAGCCAGCGACGATATCAGCATCGCCGTCACAATCCAAATCTCCGGAGGCGAGCGTCGTAGGGTTTCGCTGCACGTTATATGTTTCAGCGTGACTTGCGCTCACAGCAGGGACCAACGATAGAAGGATGGACCCCAACATGAGTGCTACCAGCGATAGGCTTCGGCGACGCGCCTTGTTCGTTTCTTTATGGTTTAACATTTCGACCACATAGCCGCCGAGCGAGGCAACGTTATCAACACTTGCGCACGCATGCGTAGGACTTGCGCCTGAGAAATGGTACGCAGTGCGGCGTTTTTGAAATAGTATTAGCGGCTGCGCCGACAGGATGAAAAAAACGCTATTGAAATGGAAAACAAATCAAATATTGATTAGAGATATTCTCAATCAGCCTCAAGCCAAGCAGGGGTCGGGCCATACCCCACCTTGTCTGCACCATGCACCTTGACCAACTTGCCCATTCGCCACATACCATCTAGCCATGCATCGAGTCCATCGCCATGGCGATCCAACAAATCACCTGCAACCTCATCGATGATTTCTACAGGCAAAGCGGTGACTCCGAATTTTCGTACCGCCGCGTGCATCAGTGATTGAAGCCAAGCCTCAGCCATTGGGTCAGAGGATACCACAGATGTGAGAGGATCTGGGGCCTCCATATCCTCAATCAATTCCTCCAATTCGGCTACTGTAGGTGGGTGGGGCTTTTCGATACCTAACTTTTCCATCTCTTCATCTAATGACACCGAGCCGATAATTCGCCTAACCACTGGTATGCGGCTTGGGTCCGGTGGTGGACCAGGAAGGGATACTGGGCCTTCGTCGACGACAATATCTCCGTCATCAACGATACCGCCCTCGTCAACTTCATCTTCGTCATCCACAGCAATTGCTGGAGTTGAACTGCTACCTGTAACAGCCAATGGCTGCACCCAGCCGACGTCCGAAAGACCGAGGTCCTCTCGAACCGACTGGACCCAACTCGCTTCGCCTTGGACGAGGACGTCAACATCGTCCTCAGGTCGTCGAAACCTGAACCGGACCGGGCCTTTCAGCACTACCATCACCTCTTCCCGCATATTAGCGGTCTTTCAACCATCGCATCGCAACATGAGCAGTGGATAGAATAAGACGGCATTCAGAAAAGCGATTATTCCGTTACCAGATTTCTCAACACAGTCTGCAGAATACCTCCGTTGCGGTAATATTCAACCTCGACGGGAGTGTCGAGTCGAACAGTAGCCTCGAACTCGATGACTGTACCATCTTCTCGGGTAGCGACGACCGGGATGGTGGAGAAAGGAGCGAGGTCGGCGCTAGCAGGAATATCGAACAATTCAGTTCCATCAAGACCCAATGAATCAGCGTTTTCTCCCTCTGGGAATGTAAGTGGAAGAACACCCATGCCAACGAGGTTGGAACGATGGATTCGCTCGTATGAGGTGGCAATGACCGCTTTGACACCTAGAAGTAGCGTCCCTTTCGCAGCCCAGTCTCGACTGCTGCCGGCTCCATACTGGTCCCCTGTGAGCACAATCAGTGGTGTGCCTTCTGCCTGATAACGCATGCTCGTTTCGTATACTGACAATACCTCACCACTCGGGAAATGAGTGCTGAATCCTCCTTCAGTTCCCGGTGCGACTTGATTGCGGATGCGCACATTTGCGAAGGTTCCGCGCATCATCACCTCGTGGTTTCCTCGGCGACTGCCGAATGAGTTGAAGTCGCGAGGTTCCACTCCATGTGAAATCAGGTATTGACCGGCTGGTCCTGTATGTGGGAAAGCACCGGCCGGACTGATGTGGTCAGTAGTGACAGAATCGCCCAACTTGAGCAGCACCCTCGCTCCCTTGATGGAAGATACCGGTGCGGGCTCAAGCGCGATTCCCTCAATGAAGGAAGGAAGGCGCACGTAGGTTGACTCATCTGCCCACGGATACAGGTCGCTGGCTTCGCTTGCAATAGCATCCCAGCGCGGCTCACTCATCACATCAGAATAGCGCGCCCTGAACATCTCGGGAGTGATTGCTGCTGTCATCGTCTCGCGGATTTCTGCATCGGTCGGCCAGATATCAGCCAGCATCACCGGCTCTCCATCCGGAGTATGGCCGAGTGGGTCTTTCTCAAGGTCGATGTCAAGCGTTCCCGCAAGCGCATAAGCAACAACCAACGGTGGACTGGCAAGATATGAAGCCTGCACCTTCTGATGGATTCTGCCCTCGAAGTTTCGATTGCCAGAAAGCACAGATGCCACAACCAAGTCGCCCTCATCGATGGCCACCTCAATATCGGGGTCCAAAGGCCCAGAGTTACCTATGCAGGTCGTGCAACCGTAGCCAACATTGTGGAAGCCCAATTTATTCAGCGGCTCAGTTAATCCGGCAACATCGTAGTATTCGGTGACGACTCGGCTACCGGGGGCAAGGCTTGGTTTGACCCATGGTTTGATTGTAAGACCCTTAGCAACGGCGTTTCGGGCAAGAATCCCCGCACCGAGCATCACACTGGGATTACTGGTATTAGTGCAAGAGGTGATTGCGGCAATTACCACATCGCCGTGCTTGAGGCAATATGAGTCCCCACTGTCATCGGCCGCTTTGACCTCCACCATCCTCTCCTTTTCCGCAGGCGTAATGCCGTGACCTGAATGCCCGAATGGAGCGGTGAGTGATTGTTGCCAATGCGCCTTCATCTCGGATAGTTCGCGTCGGTCTTGCGGTCGCTTTGGACCAGCCATTGCAGGCTTAACCGTAGACAGGTCGAGATTGAGGTTGGAGGTGAATTGTGGAGCAGGTGAATCAGCGGTGAGCAACATCCCCTGCGCCTGCAGATATCGCTTAACATTCTCCACATGCGCAGTATCACGCCCGGATAGAATGAGATATTCCAACGTAGTTTCATCAACAGGGAAGAACCCGCAGGTTGCACCGTATTCAGGAGCCATATTGGCAATTGAAGCACGGTCTGGTAGAGTTAGCGAGGCGAGTCCTACGCCGTGGAATTCAACGAACTTGCCGACGCAGTCGTGTGCGCGTAGTATCTCTACGATGCGGAGCGTCATATCGGTAGCAGTAACTCCCGGCTTCAGTGAACCTGTCAACTCGAAGCCGACTACTTCTGGCAGAAGCATGTAGATTGGCTGGCCGAGCATAACAGCCTCAGCCTCGATGCCGCCGACTCCCCAGCCAAGCACTCCTAGGCCGTTGATCATCGTGGTGTGCGAGTCGGTTCCTACAAGGGTGTCAGGCACCCACAGTCCACTCTCACCGTCTTCGCGCGCGACGCTGGCAATCCATTCGAGATTGACTTGGTGAACAATTCCTCGCCCAGGCGGAACCGCCCGGAAATTATCGAGGCTCTGTTGACCCCACTTGAGGAATTGGTAACGCTCCATGTTACGTTGGTATTCAATCTCAAGATTGCGCTGGCGAGCGTTGGGGAATAGTCCAGAGACATCGACCTGCACGCTGTGGTCAATTACCAAGTCAACCGGCACCTGTGGATTGACCTTCTTCGCATCGCCGCCAAGGGCCACCATTGCATCGCGCAATGCTGCGATATCGACCACAGCGGGAACGCCAGTGAAATCCTGCAAAAGCACCCGACTTGGCATGAAGGGAATCTCGGCTGGAGATTGAGTTGGAGACCAAGCGGCAATACGCTTCACATCATCCTCGGTGACAAGGAAACCATCGCAGTTGCGCAAAGCAGCCTCAAGCAGAACCCGAATGGTGCAGGGCAACTTCGCGAGGTCGCACAAACCCGCTTCTTCTAGGGCGATGAGTGAGGCATATCCGGCCATCTCACCGCTCACAGACTCAAATTCACGGAATGCTCGGAATGGGTCCTTACCACTCATTCGCTTACCTCCGGCAATACGAGCGACCGGGGGGGTGTCTTTCAACGTGACCGTCGCAGACTCCTTGCATCCTCAATCATAAGTGAATCAAACCAAATCGATGTACATTCGCACTGTGTCGCCATCGACTTCCATCGAGACGATGGTCGGCACGCTGTCACTCGGGTAATCTTGGTCGTCTTTTGGTAGCAGGCTGAGATGGTCAATCACATCGATGCCGGTGACATCATTGCCTTGCCACTGACCGCTAACTGCGAAACCAAAGATAGTGTGCTGTCCATCCAAATGAGTTGGATTGCTGTCCTTATCGACGAAGAAGAACTGACTACCACCGGTGTGCGGTGCACTGGTTTTCGCCATTGATAGCATACCGGGTGAATGGGATAGACCGCTATTTGCCTCGTCTGGAATCGTGTATTGGGTGAAGTCACAGGCGTCGGGGGAGGATTTCGCTTCGCCACCGCAGTAACCGTACCACTTTGCCGCATATCCTCCACTTCCGCGTTGCCCCTGTATGTCACCACCCTGAACCATGAATTCGTCAATGATTCGATGGAATTCAATGCCGTCGTAATTACCCTGTTCCACGTGTAATTTGAATGATTCAACATGACGAGCAGCCGCTTCTGGATACAACTCGATTTCAATCATAGCATCATACTCAGCAGGCTCAACGAACACACTTGGTAGATATTTCAGTGAAACCAATACAATCAGCAACGCCAACACTATCGCAATGACGCCAGTGAAAGTTGGGCTCCCATCTGACCACAGAGTGATTCCTGCACTGGAGGGAATTTTCAAACTGTCCATCTCACTGCGTAGAGAATTGAGTGAGCGGCGCGTCTCTTTGTCGGTTGGTAAGAGTTTCAAACCTGATTCGTAGTGCTTGATTGCCTCTCTCCACAGCCGTTTGGCTCCCGAACCCTCTTCTCGAGCAAGGTGTGCCTTCGCATCACCTGCAAGTCGCCAAGTCTGTGTGACATTAGCTCCCGCCTCCTTCCAAACATCTCTGAGTACCTGCAATGCTTTTTCTGCCTCACCCTTCTCGATGAGGGATTCTGCCTTCGCCCATGCCTGCTTGACTGCGTCGGACACCATGCCGCCGCCGAGTCGGGTCGCCTTCAAAACCGCAACGGGTGGCGGCGCCCCCAACAATCTCTTGCTGAAAGGTGGTAATTATCGGGCGTAACCGCGGTGCTGCAAGGCTGCATATAGTGCTCATTCTGCACCGTCGCTAAAGGCAATGCCTATTATCGGACCGATTCGGCCACTAACATACGCGCAGGGGTGACTAGTCACCCCAAGACCGAGGAGACAGCGGACCTGATGGACCGGGTAGTCAACGATTTCACACTGAACATCGCAACAGCGAATGGAACCGGTTCGCAATCGGCGAACCTAATTCTGCTCCATACATTGTTTGAGATGGGAGTTCCGGTCAGCGGCAAGAACCTGTTTCCGAGCAATATCTCCGGTTTGCCCACTTGGTATATCCTCAGAGTCAGCGATGCTGGCTATCAGGCACCGGGGGACAGGACCCACATTCAGATTTTGATGAATAAGGCGACCTGGGCGAATGACATAGAGGAGTTGGAGGCGGGAGCGGTCATCATCTACAACGCAGATGTCAAACTGCCTGTCGAGCGTGATGACTGCATCTGCATCGGGGTTCCAATGACCAAGATGGCACGAACCCTCAATCCAAAGTTGGCACGAATGGTGGCCAACGTGATGTATGTCGGCGCACTTGCAGAATTGCTCGGACTCGACCAAGAGATGCTCGAGGTCGCTATCAACAAGCAATTCAAGGGCAAGGCGAAGGCGATTGAGTTGAACAGAGAAGCGGCTAGGATGAGCCGTGAATGGGTTGCAGAAAATGTCACTGAGGACGTGCCTTACTGTATCGAGGCACGAGAAAGAGATGGCAACGGATTCCTAGTTGAAGGAAATGAAGCGGTTGCGCTCGGTGCTCATTTCGGCGGCGCAGGACTGCTTTCATGGTACCCAATCACACCTTCTTCCTCATTGGCGGAGGCTTTCATCGATTACATTCCCGAATTACGCTGCGATGAGGATGGAAATTCCACCTGTTCGGTGATTCAAGCAGAAGATGAACTCGCTGCCGTTGGTATGGTCGTAGGTGCTGGATGGGCTGGAATCAGAGCGATGACAACGACTAGCGGCCCCGGCATTTCGCTGATGTCCGAGTTCATTGGACTAGCATACTTCTCAGAGGTCCCAGCAGTCATCTGGGATGTCAATCGAGTCGGACCAAGCACTGGTTTGCCGACTCGCACCCAACAGGGTGACCTCGCCATGCTCTACGACGCTGGACACGGAGACACAGGACACATTGTCATCATTCCCGGCACGCCTGAGGAATGCTTCGAATTCGGTTGGCGTGCCTTTGACCTCGCTGAACGCTACCAGACCATCGTGTTCGGATTCAGCGACCTCGATCTCGGCATGAACCACTGGCTATGCAAGGGCTTTGAATATCCCGAGACCCCGATGGACCGAGGAAAGGTCGTCCGCACGCAGGCTGAGATGGACGCGTTTGAGAACTTCGGTCGTTATCGCGACGTTGACGGAGATGGAATTCCCTACCGCACCCTGCCCGGAAGCGGACTGGCACCGATTCTCTACCGAGGGACAGGACACGATGACGATGGGATCTACTCGGAGAAGCCAGCAGTCTACCATGCCCTGATGCAGCGATTGAAGCGCAAAATCAACAATTCGCGCACCGAACTTCCTCAGCCAATCATGCGCGAGGAACCCGAAAAGCAGGTCGGCATCATCTATTATGGCTCAATGGAGAACTCAATCCAAGAAATTGACGACATTCTTGAGGCGACTGGACTGAAAGTCTCACAATGCAGAGTGCGCGCCTTGCCACTCTCGCCTGAGGTCGAGCGATTCGTCGAGGAGCATGAAATGGTCATCGTATTGGAAATCAACCGTGATGGACAGATGTACGGAATCATGCGACGAGAATTACCAATTCATCTAGTTCCCAAGGTGTATAGTGTCGCATTTTCTGACGGCATCCCCCCGCGCGCGCAACTGTATGCGGACATGGTGATGGAGAAGTTGAATGGGGTGAGTAAGTGAGCATCAAACTGAACGTCATCGAACTACCAAAGTCCGACTATCAAGGCGGAGCCTCCTCACTGTGTCCCGGTTGTGGCCACGACCAAATCTCCTCGGTAATCATCGATGCCGCGTGGGAAAATGGCTTGGCGCCTGAGCGAATCGCCAAGATGAGCGGCATCGGCTGCTCCTCAAAGACTCCCGCTTACTTCCTCGGCAGAAGTCACGGATTCAACACACTGCACGGCAGGATGCCTGCGGTGACAACCGGGGCGGCGATGGCAAACAAGGACCTGACTTTCCTAGCAGTATCTGGTGATGGAGACTCAGCAAGTATCGGCATCGGCCAATTCATTCACGCGATTCGAAGGAATGTGGACATGGTATACGTCATCGAGAACAACGGAGTATATGGCTTGACCAAGGGGCAATACAGTGCGACTGCGGTCAAGGGCTCAAAGAAGAAGAAGGGAGTAACCAATGAAATTCAACCAATTGATTTGTGCAAACTCGCGGTCACTCTCGGGTGTTCGTTTGTCGCCCGCTCATTTTCGGGTAGCAAGAAGCAATTGAGTGCGCTGATGAAGGCGGCGATGTCGCATCGTGGATTCGCGCTGCTTGACATCATCAGCCCCTGTGTTACCTTCAACAACAACGCCGAGTCGTTCCGCTCCTACAGTTTTGTCAAGGATAACGAGCAAGAGTTGCATGCTTACGATTACATCCCGGAACGCGTCCCAATCACCGAGGCTGATATTCCTGAGGGTAAGTATAGTGACATCGAGTTGTTTGATGGCAGCACGTTGCGACTTGAGACCATCAGCTCTGACCACGACCCGACTGATACTGTCGCTGCGATGGCTGCGCTTCACAACGCTGAGGTAGCCAACAAACACGTCACCGGCTTGCTATACTACGACCCGACCAAGCCGACTGCGGTTGATGACCAGCAGTTGGTAAGCACGCCTTTGGCTGACTTGCCTGACGATATTATGCGTCCGAGCCGAGAGAGCCTAGACACAATCAACGACTTGTTCCGCGGTTGAGTCATTAGGCCTCACTTAGAGGTGATTCGGTATCAATTTCTACAATGAGGTTGCTATTCAAACGCCGACGCTCGACAATGATGCCTGCGGCTGCGAGTGAGAATATCAGCATAGGTAACGACCAACCGGGTAAACTGCCACCACCATCACCAATCTGCTCACCAACTTCGATTGTGAGTGAATCCAAGGAATTCACTGAGTGTGAGTCACTTAAGTCAACTCCATAATCTGCATTCAACACGAATTTATCGCCTGCCCTCGCTTCGAAAGGTATCTCTACCTCAAGAGTGAATTCGTTCTCTTGGCGGACCGTTATCGTATCCCCAGAGAAAACCGCATGGGTCTTGTCAGTGCCGATAGCCCTCACTTCACCAAAATCAAGTTCCAACATGTACTGCCATACAAGGAAGTCACTTGCATCTACTGTGATGAAAACGGAGTCGCCCGGTTCAACGGCGTCTTCGGTGGATTGCAACTCCCAATCGAGTAACGTGGGTAGGTCAATCAATTGGTTAAGATGCCAGTGTGCTGGCAGTTCAGGAGGATGTTCAAGGGGGCCGAATTCGTGTTGCTCTGTTGCTAAATTCAACACGTAAAGACGATTGCCGTTCTGCGTCAACTTGACGATTGCCTCGTTATCTTTAGCATCTGCATCAAGAACCACGCTCAGCGTATAGCGATCATCTAACTGGTCGACGAAAGTACCATCGCTATCATCTGCTGGCGTGACGCCGGAGCCGAGTTCAACACCAATCATAGACGGGCGACCTGGTCCGAGAGGATTGCCAAGGAGATCTTGAGGTGCAAGTGTGATGTCGAACAATTGACCTCCTGACGCATCGGTGCCAACATCGGATATCTGCAAGGAGGTCGGAGTTGGATCGATACCTGGGGATACGTAGAGGGTGCTCCGCATCTCGCGGTGAAGCGTACGTTGTTGATATGTGAAGTCAACCTCAAAGTAGAGTTCGTAGTGTCCCTCATATTCTACTGGGGTCGGCAATTCTACAGAAAAATAGTGGTTGTTCGCAAATAGGTCTCCGTTGGTGCCATCATCGTAGAGTTGGTAGGTCGAGGTGGACGTGCTAATCATGCCGTCTGTCTCATTCCATATCGCCTCAAGACTCGCCTGCACTGGACCGGCCGGTTCACCCGTTCGCATGCTCAAATTGACTAGACCATGCTCGGATAGCAAGGCACCTATGCTCTCATCGGGAGCGGTTATTGTCACGCGTGCATCAATCGAATCAAAACCTTCGATTGGACGAGAAGGTGTGGGAATCCGTAACTTCACACGTAACGTATCGCCGGTATGTGTGTGTACCTTGGCCGGATCAAATTCAAGAATCGGGCCACCGCTCGCCAATACGTCGAGGAAATATCGCTGGTCAACGCCTTGCTGTGTTCTTACAACAGAAGCCTGCCATTCACCCGATTCCTCACCATCAAGTGGGAGAGGGAGGCGAATGATGCGCCAAGTCGGGCCGGAAGATTCCTCGATGTCTCGTCCTGAGAGGTCCAACGGGGTTCCTGATGGTGTATGGATTGAGATGTCGAGCGAGGGATCACCTTCCTCCCATGCTAGCACGAAAGTGAGGCTATCTGACAAAAGGTCCGACACGGCGATGGGCGATGACACGTTCGTTGCCGCTGGTAGAACCTCGATTGGATCTTCTACCTCTTGGAAATTGAATATCGATGAGAAACAACGTAGGAAAAACTGCTTCAAATCCAACTCACCCACGCCGTGGACATAGATACCTCCTTGACGTTCAGTGAGGTTTCGGAGCATCAGTCCATCTATTCCTGCCTCACCTCCATACCCGACAGCGCAGACTTGAGTGTCACCCAACGCGTCAGTGACCAAATCATTCAGCCCATTGCCATCGGCGTCATCGTAGTCATTGCATATTCCACTGGGGTCTTGTACGCGTGGGCACTCATTCTCCATACCATCCGTCAATAGTAGGACCACCTTGCGATCGTTGGGTCCTTGATCCAAAACATTCTGCGCGGCGATTAGAGCCTCGCCGATGCCAGTCGTTCCACCCGGAGATGCCTGACTGAGCGCATTCTGCACTGCGGTCTTGCTGCTTGCGTCTGCCACTGCCAGCGGCAATTCAGCCGCGGCACTCGGATGTGTAGAGAATGTGAGAACGCCAACCGTATGGCTCGCATCGTTCTCGATTAAGTCACTGAAAAATGCCGCACCAGACTTAGCGGCATCCATCTTACTCGGTGATGCATCATCCCATGGATCGGATTGCTGGTTCATACTTCCGGAGCGGTCAAGGAGCACGACAACGTCTGCAGGTTGACTGGCGAGCCATTGATGGTGTACCTCATCAAGTGCCTTGTGTGCTCGCCAAAACATCGCATCTCTGGGAGATGCTGATGTGTACCACATATCCTCGCAGCTATTACCGTCGTTATCGATAGAATACCCAATTTCTACGTGGAAATCCTTGTGGAAAGTGCCGTCGAGGGCGGAACCGAGATCGTCTGCTGATGCGAACGATTGCAGTTGGGTTCCCCTGTATGTCTCGTCCAACATAACACAGTCAACACAAGCCGTGAAGGTTGACTCATCAACACCGTCGCCTGAACGGCCGGTTCCGTAGACACACTCACCCATCGACCCACCGGCTTTTGCAGGAGGAACACCCGGATTATTTGGTGGACATTCACCGTCGATTAACTGACCGTCGCAGCCAGGAATTCCCCATGGCATCGGATTATAGTCGAGTGAATTCACATCAGTGATGTCGTTCGGGT
>CAUZSM010000019.1:0-19799 GCA_963582685.1 Candidatus Thalassarchaeaceae archaeon
TGCTTCCTCAGCAGGTGCCTCTTCTGCAGGCTCCTCAGGGATTGGCTCGCTGTCGGGCTTGATGATGGCAACATCAACTAGCGGGGGTAGCCCAACTTCGTGGCGTGCCTTGATCATAATCTCGTGGGGCAGCTTGCTACCTGGTCGCATGATAGCGACAGTGCAGCCGATGGTTCCCAACTTGCGAACGGCTGTTCCTCGACCAATGTCCATGAATTGTAGAGCGGTGTCACCGCAATACTTGATGTGGCCATCTTGGAACTTCTGAGTTCGGTGTCGGCTTCCAGTCAACTTTCCGGAGAGAACGACGAGGCAGCCTCGCGCGCCCGCCTCCATGATGTTGAGTAGTGTGCTGTGACCTGCGCGGCGGAAGTACCAGCCACGCTCAAGGGCGCTGGCCAACTTGCTGGCCATCACCTGTGCGTTCAGAGCGGGATTTTCGATTTCTGCCACTTCAAGACGGGGATTTTGAATATCGAAATCTTCACTGAGTCTTCTCTGCAGTTCGTTGATTATCTTGCCCTTTCGGCCAATTACCATACCGACACGCTCCGCGTGTAGTGTAACCTTGGTACCTTCAGGAGTGCGCTGGAAGTCAAGGTGGCCGAAACCAGCGCGCTCAGTCTTTTCGAGGAGGAATTCTCGAACGAGTTGCCTCTCGACATTCCTGTCGATGAACTTCCGGATGTTACTCAGCTTTCTTGACATCATATCACCTCAGAACTCGCCCTCATCATCTTCCTCGCCTGATTCGAGGTCCTCGAGAAAAATCTCGAGATTTACTTGGTAGTGGTTGGAGGGGGTTGCGCGACCGCGAGCACGCGGTCGGAAGGCCTTGGCTACATTGCCGCGGTGTGCAGCGACGTGAGTAATCACCATGTCCTCTGCTTCGACATCTTCGTGGTGTTGCCGAGCATTATCCATCGCGCTATCGATGAGCTTGATGTATACGAGAGATGCATTGTGAGGATAGCGACCCGGGCCCATCTTGCCCTTGCGGTGGCCAGCCATCGTGTTGCCACCCTTGCCCTTACGGGAACGGCGCATGTAAGGAATCGCGATCTCTTTCTTGATGACCCTCTCAAGGTATTCGATAGCGTCTCCAGCATACATTCCCTTGATCGCCTTAGCAATCTGATAGCAGTGCTTGTGGTGAACATCGCGGTTTACTGCACGAGCGGTAGCAAGGCGACTACCCTGCATCAGTTGGGTGTATCCGGATTGAGGCTTGCTCTTGTCTCGACTCATCATTCTCACCTCACTTCAGTGCTACGTGCTTGCTCGACCGTGTTGCACCAACACCAGGACCGGTGTGTGTGACACTGCGTCGAGTCAGAGCATATTCTCCCAGAGCATGTCCAAGCATCTCTGGCACGATTTCGATGATGCGGAACTCGCGACCATCGTGGATTCCGATAGTTCTGCCAATCATTTCGGGCAGGATGAACATTGAACGGCAGTGGGTTTTGACCGTCTTGCTGGGGTTTTCTCGCAGATGAGAGAGGAATTTCTCCTCATCCAGAGTCAGGCCACGATTCAGGCTCCTACGCGGGCGCGCGGGCATGATTGAGACAACTGAGAGCGCATCGGGGTCATCCTCGGGTGGCCAAAGCGGTAGTGCCTGCAACTCCACAAGGGTGAGGCCACGATAGGTGAACTCCTTCTTGCGGCGTTCTGAGATTTTTGAGCGGCGCTTGCGCGCTGCACGGCGAGCCGCCTTCGAAGTGCGCATTACCTTCTTTTTTCGACGTGCCATCTCAATTCACCTCAGTCCTTCCTCTTGCCTCGACCGCGGCCAGTTCGGCTCGGTGCGATGTGTCCGACCTTCTGTCCAGGCGGTGCGTGTCGGCTCACGCTGTTCGGGCCGTGCACTGCCTGATGGTTACCACCACCGTGCGGGTGGTCGACTGGATTCATCGCCACACCGCTGACAGTCGGGTAGAGTTTGCCTCGCGCCTTGGCGCGGTAGAATGCCGCACCGGCCTTCATCAGAGGCTTCTCAGTACGACCGTGTCCTGCAAGAACACCAATGGTTGCTCGGCACTTTGCAGGCAGATCCTTCAGGCTGCCACTTGGCAACATGACACGGACCTTGTCACCCATTCGAGTCTCCAGCATGGCATTGTTGCCACCGGAGCGGGCGAACTTGCCGCCGTCACCGGGTCTGCACTCTACGTTGCAGATTGGAGTCCCTTCAGGGATGTTGGAAAGAATGGTGATGTTACCCGGGCTCAACTTGACCTTTTCACCCAAGGAAATCGATTGACCGACGGACATTCCCTCGGTTGCTGCAACAAAGCTCTCTTCGCCGTCCTCAAAGCGAATCTTCGCCAGTGGTGCAGTGTGAACTGGGCTGTGAATAATCTCGGTGACCTCTGCAATTTCCTCACTACGGCGAGGAATACGGATTGCACCGGGGAAGCGATGGCTTCGCACCTTATTCTTCGGACTCGACCCACGTCGCTGTGCACGAATTCTCTTACCCATTCATCACACCTCCATCAGAATGCGCCCAACTTGAGCGCAGCCTCCTCTGCATCGTATCCTTCAGCGAGTTTCACACTCGCGTGCTTGCCGACCTTCGAAATGCGAGTGTTTACACGCGCTACCTTGACTTCGAGCAGGGTTTCGACCGCAGCCTTCACATCGGCCTTGGTCGCTTCCTTGTGGACTAGGAATTCCAAACGGTTGTTGTTCTCAAAGTAGCCATACTCCACGTTGGCTACACGGCGAGCCTCGAGGGCCTTCTCGGTAATCCACGGCATCAAAATTACTGAGTACGGATCCATGAATATCACTCCAGTGCTCCTATTGCGGCCTTGGTCCAAACTGTCAATCTGCCAGCGGCGCCACCGGGTGCCAAGTCCTCTGCACAGAGGTCCTTGGCGACAGCGACGTCCACTCCGGGAACGTTGCGGGCGGCGAGCGCAAGGCCATCACGCTCTGCTACGACCAGTAGAATGCTCCTTGGGGTTCGGCGGCGGCGGCCGCGCATCTTGCCCTTGCCGGCTCGGATGCTGCGGCCGTCCTTGGCTCGGATAATGTCGTCACCAATTCCGAGTCCATCCATCATGGCGACGAACTTCTTGGTCGCTTTCTCGGCGGAAATATTCTCGATATTGATTGACTCGCCATTTTCATCGTAATCACTAATCACGATTGGGAAGCGGACTTCATTGGAAAATTTGTGGCCTCGCGAGGAGACCATATCGGAGTCAGCAGTTGCTGCAATCGCCGAGTCACGGGCAGCATTACCTTCCTTGGTGTTGACCTTCTGCGCCCATTCCTTCTGGACCATCGGGCCGTGTGCTCGGCGTCCACCGCGGGTATGCGGGTTCTGGGCGCCGGTTCGCTGTCCGGTCTTTCGCATGATTCGACTCACACCGCGACCCTTGCCCCACCACTCGACTGAGTGCTTCATTCCGGGCTGCGGGGCGCGCTTGCCAACGTGCTCGCGGTGACCATACGCCTGGCGGCGGTTAGCACGGCTTGCATGAACGGCACGACGAATCAAATCGGGCCTGTACTCAGAGTCGAAGGCTTCGGGCAACTTCATTGCCTTGCCATCGGATACCTCAACATCGTACTCGTAGACTTCTCCAGCCTCGAATTCCTCGACCTCGATGGTGTTGGAGAGAATGTATGTCTTGACCTTCATCATCACACCCCCTGCTTGGACGCCGTGCTGACGTAGGTTATCTCAATCGGGTGATCCTTGCCACTCTCGCGACTGGCGTCACGGAATCTGATGAGGCGCTTGGCGGGTCCCGGTAGGCTTCCTTGCACAATCATGTACGGGTTACGAACCTCGCCATAATGCAGGAAACCACCAGCCGGAGTGATTTCGTTCTCCTCAGGCTCACTGATTCTGAGAATGCGCTTGTTGTACTCGGTGCGCTGGTGATATCCGGTCTGGCCACCTTGTCGAATGGTCTTGCGCACGTATCCTGTGCCGAAGTCACCCATGTTACCAATTTGACGGCGACGCTTCGAGTTCTTGTGGGTCAGCAACTTGATACCGAATCTGCGGACAACACCTTGAGTTCCGTATCCCTTGGTGATTCCAATCACATCGATGTTGGAGCCATCTACGAATACATCATTGATGCCCAACTCGTTGCCAAGGTTTTCCTTGGCCCAATCAAGTTGGGATTCGATGTCGCCACCGGTTAGACCCAACTCCATCACTACTGGAGTCTTTGAGCCAACCGCGGATATCTTATCGGGCTGAGTTGTGACTAGAATTCGGACCTCGCAGAGTGTGGACTCAGCGAGATTTGTGAGATGCGCTTCGGAGTCGTGCTCCTTGCGCTTTGGCATACGGCGAATCAAGTCGGGCACATTCTCTTCGAGAACTTCAGATGAAGCCCATGCTTCACCTACTGTCTGCTTGCCGTATGGAGTCATCCTGTAGCCGCGAACGGCGACCATCTTCATCGGAGGAACCTCGACAACAGTGACCGCCTTGCGAACCTCTGCACCTGCACTAGGGCTGGTGGGGTTTAGGTCACGAAGCAGAATGTGGGTCATACCAGCCTTCCAACCGGCGAATCCCTGCACACGAACCTCGTCGCCATTGCCCTCGGGCCACGACTTGACACGACCGAACCTCCTACGTGCCCGCTTGCGCGGGCTGAAGCCCATACTCCCCTTCTTAGGGCGGTGCCTGTCTCCCATGTCGGATTCCTCCAGTGTCGTTTCGGAACAGAATCCCCGAAAGGAATCCGCTCCGGCTCCACATCTAGGGGGCAACCGTGACACCTAACCGCATTCCACAAGTGAGAATTGCGGTGTTGTAGGGATGATTATTCAGTGCCCTGTGGTGTCTGGTAGCCCGATGCTGAGCGGCCCTCCGACCTTCCTCCCATATATGAACGACTCGGTTTGGGTGGCCCCCTACGGGGTCCACCTCTCGCTGCGTACAACGTTCAGCCCTAGTGTCAATGCTTTAGAACCGTGGGGGTAAGGCTCTGTACCCATGGTCTCTCTAGTGTGTCACGAACTGCTCTCACCGGGTGCGCTTGAGGCAAGGGCATACCAACTCGATGCCGTTGACCATTGCCTGTCTGGTTCCACACTGTTGGTGCTGCCCACCGCAATGGGAAAAACCCCGATTGAGGTTATGGTGATGGCTGAAAGACTGCGTACTCATCCCGGCCTCGCAATCCTACTCGCACCGACCACAGCACTAGTCAATCAGCATCTGGGTGACCTGCGGGAAATGTTGGCACTGCCAAGCGGTGCTGAGTCAATCATTTCGATGACTGGTGCAATCGCTCCGGCCAAGCGCGAAGGTATGTGGGATAGTGCGGCTGTTGTGGTAGCAACTCCAGAGGTTGTGCGCAATGACATCCAAAGAGGTGTCATCGACCTTGAGAAAGTCAGCATCATCGTCTTCGATGAAGCGCACCATGCCAGCGGAAACCATGCGATGGCACAGGTCGGTGATCACTACTCAGAACAATGCAAGGATGGACTTGTTCTGGCGGCTACTGCCAGCCCGGGCCATCGCGATGCTGAAATTACCGAAGTTTTCGATAGATTGGCGCTGAAACGAATCCACGCACGACCGGCGAAGGACGCGCTGCTTGCACCATATGCTGCTGGGTTGGAAGTAAACGATGTGCTCGTCGAAGTCCCAGAAGAATTGCAGGTTCTTGCCAGGCCGCTTGAGGAGTGGTTGAATCACCTCGTGGACAAGTTGCGACGACAGGGTTTCTACACCCGCCAAGGACACATCACCACCGGTGGATTTCAAGAGTCTCGCGAACGCATCAACAGAGCGATTGCGAGGGGCGAGAACATTGCCTATAGAGCGGCAAAGGACAATGCAATCGGCATGAGGCTGTGTAATCTTCACGCCTACCTGTTGTGCCAAGGCGTTGCAGCCTCAAGGGAATACCTCACACGGCTTGTATCCTCTGAGGGTGCTGAGGCGCGTTCTGGACGGGAATTCCTTGCCGACACAAGGGTGCGAAATCTGCACGATTCACTCAACGAGATGGCAGAGTGTCACTCGAAGGTGACGATGGTACGGCGAATGGTTCGGATGAGGTTTCGGCAATACCCTGAGAGTAGAGTGATTATCTTCGCTAATTTCCGTGATACGGTAGAAGAAATTGCCAAAACTCTCGCAGAAATCGAAGGCGCACGACCTCTGCGATTTGTTGGTCAGGCCAGCAGAGAAGGCTCGAGCGGAATGAGCCAGAAAGAGCAGTTGGCAGGTTTGGACTCATTCCGTTCAGGTGAAACCAATGTTTTGGTTGCAACCTCGGTCGGTGAAGAAGGTCTTGACGTTCCAAAAGCCGACCTCGTCATCTTCTACGAGCCGGTCGGTAGCGAAATCAGAACCATACAACGTCGAGGTAGAACCGGGCGACACCGAGAAGGAACCGTGCATGTTTTGGTCGCGCGTGGTACTAGAGATGAGGGTGCTCGAGCAGCAGCAAAATATCGTGAAAAAAGAATGCATCAGTCGATTCAGACGGTCAGACGGCGTAAGGCGGCTGGGTCAGTTCAAGCAGATGGAGAAAATCTCGACGCTTTTCAAGTCGAAATCGATGGAGAGGTGGAATCCTGCAAGCAATGGGTCGAATCCGAGAGGGAGCGGCTCTCGCCTCTGCTCAGTGACGAGGTCAGCACCTCGCATAGCCAGCCCAGTGAGCAGGCAGAAGCGGGTGATACACAACCGGTTGCAGGTTCAAGCATGAGTGAGGAGGAAATTGCCCAGCGTTTGCGACCTCGAGGACAAGTCGGACTCGATTCATTTCCGGCGATGACCGAGGATGTTCGGCTAATCGACCCTGAACAACTGCAATCCTCCCAAGAGGAACAGGACGCTGGAGAAGAAGAATTGGTGATTATTGCGGCTGAATCGCTTGTTCAGGGACTCTCTGAACAACCATCGGCAGATTGTACGGTCATCCGTATCGACCATCGGGAAGGAGACAGTGCAATCGCTGCTCGACTCAAGCAAGCGGGAATGACAATCGAGATAGATTCCCTGCCGGTCGGTGATTACCAAATCGGAGGGATACTAATCGAGCGAAAAACCGCTCGTGATTTTGTCGATTCACTACTCGATGGGCGGTTGCTCTCACAGGCTGCTCGATTGGCTGCGGCTGCACCGCGAGCGATGATGCTGGTCGAGGGCAGAGACCTATTCCATCACCGCTCTGTGCACGCTAATGCTCTGATGGGTGCGCTTGCCTCGATTTCTTTGGATTACGGCCTGCCAGTCGTCTCATGCTCGGATAGCAGGGAGACGGCGAACTTCCTCGCTGTGGCTGCTCGTCGCGAGGAAGCAATGCTCGCTGACCTCAATCGTACTGCACGCGCTAGGATGGAGGCAGCGAGCCGCCCCGGAACACCAGAAGCACAGTGGCAAGCCAAGCAACATCCAGACCGAATCGCGGACGAAGAGGAAGGCGCGGCAGCCGATGCCGCAGCAGCCATCACATCGCCAGACTTTGAGCAGCCAATTCTCGACGCATCTCAGCAAACAATGGCTGCTCCGCTAGCAACTTCTCGTCAAAGTGATGCGGAACGAAACACTAGAGCAATGCTGCAGAATGTCACCGGCATCGGGCCAACCTTAGCCAACAGAATCATCGAACAATTCGGTAGTATTGCCGAACTATTGACCGCGACGCCTGAGCAACTCACTGAGGTGCGAGGACTCTCTCCCGCTACCGCCGCTCGGCTTCTCGATGCAATCCACGGCCGAGCGGAGAAGAACTGAGTTCAATCAGTCGCCAATGACCATGACGCGGGTGCGCAACTGGGCTAGTCGATTCTTGTCGTAACCAAGCGCCCAAGCAACCAATTCAGGCAAATGGATTACCGGAATGGATGTATCCACGCCAGCAGCCTTGCCAGCCTTGACCTGATAGGTATCGAGATTGACGTGGGAAAGAGGGCAAGCGGTGGCGAGAATCTTTGCACCTTCCTGCTTGGCATCGGATAGTACAGCTGCTGTCATCTTCAGCGCACTCTGCTCCTCGGAAAGAAGCGAAGGGAATCCAACGCTCTGAGTGCGACCGGCGTATCGAACCGCTTTGCCACCCAGCACCTCTATCAACTGCTCGAAGTACGATGGCTCAAACGGGTCGTCATCTCCGCAGGCACCCTCTCTCTGCATCGGTGCACCGTAGTAGCCACCGATTGGGAAGTCGATTGGATTGACAACTTTCTCTGCGATGACATCCAAGCCGACGTCCTCAACAAGAATCTGCAACAGATGTCGCATTTGCAAGGTTCCTTCAAAACGCAAGCCACTGACTCGCTCAAGCACTTCGTTGACTTCCTCTCGCAATGCGGCGTCGGACTGGAGTTTGACCAGATCCTCATGCATATTTCCTTGGCAGGACGCACATGGAGTCATCACGTCGAGGCCATCGGCCTCGGCCTGAGCAAAAGTTCGCGCGTTGATTGCGGCCTGCAACTTCCAGTTGGCCTGCTTCATGATGCCAGCACCACAGCAGGCCGCACCAGTCATCGCTACCAACTCAATATTGAGAACTCGAGCAAGTCCCTGCATTGCGTCTTCGACCTCGCGAGCAGAACCTTGAGCAACACAGCCGGGGTAGTATGCGTATTTGTGTCCCTTAGCCATCATATCACCTCAGAACCTCTTGTCGAATGCGTTGAACAAAGCCACCACCTCATGATGATTATCGATTGAGGTGTTGACCAGAGGCGGCAACTTGCCGATACTCGCTGGAATACCGAACGCAGCCAGATACGATTGCTTATCACGCATTATCGGACCACCGGTTCGGGTAAAGCCAGCAGACATTCTGACCATCTGCGGGATATTTTTCACCATGCCAAGTGGACCCATTGTCTGCATCGCCAAGATGGTCTCGTTGAGGATTCCACTGCTCTTGACAGTCCAGGTGAACCACCAAACATGCTTGCCGTGACGACCGGTGAACGAATCCTTGCCCAATGCTGCATTCTTCGCCTCGAGCAGGTTGCCAGCGCCAATGGCTCCCATTCGTCCTTGACGGGAAATGCTGGCCATGTCGGCCTCAGCCTTGACACCGTTGATTCCACACAGAGTGGTGAGGATTCTTTCTCGAGCCTTGTCAGATAATCGTGGGTCACAGGATCGGTTCCACAATTGACCGACCACTGCAGGTCCCATGTAATCGTGATTGAACTGAACCGTGTCTGACGATGCATGTAGCAATGATTGGCTGGAAATGTCATTTGAAGCGTGGAGGGTGGTGGCTACACTCGCATCCATCACACCCACCAAGCCTTGGTCGATGTAAGCGCCTTCACGTTCTCCGCCGACGAACCACGGCTCGGCGGCGGCTCGCTTGTTCTCGTATGATGATAGGTCAGTAACCAAATCGCGAATGACCTCGTAAGCGGACAGCGGCTCGATTCGCAACGTGCCGTCACCTCTGATGCAATCGGAAATACGAACCTGTCCCGGAAGCACAAGACGGCTATTGACCATCAGACCAGTAGATGGGTCAGAATCTGCACCATCCCGGAAAGTGAGCGAACCATCCTGAGTCGCCTTCAGTGTGCGCAGCAAATCGAGCACTGAATGATGCCCGGGGATTGCACAAGCCCAAGTGTCGGTGCCGGCTGCCCCAGATATTGCATCGTAGCGGAAAATGCTGACTGTGACTTGAATCTCGGGCTGAGCGACATTAGCCACCGCCATATCACCAGAAGCGCCGATTGTATCTCCCGACGCATGGGCCTTCATTGCGTCTACTAGGTCAGCGTGGAAGGTACCTGAATCATCGACGCAAGCGATGGCTGCCATCGCTTCGGCCATCCACGCTGCGGCAGGAGCATCGTAGTCCACATCGCAGTCAACTCGTGATGAGACTCGGGTACTGCCAAGTTCCTCAAGACGAGTATCCCACTCAATGCCGCTCAGACAATAGAATTCGTAGGAAGTGTCGCCAAGAGCGAGAACAGAGAAGTGAGTTCCTGATAGGCTGGATGCACCATCTGCCTTAGCCGCTTGCCACAAATCCTCGGCATTGTCGGGCATATCACCCTCACCCCAAGTCGAGCAGATGATGAGAATGCGCTTCATCGAAGCCATGCTTGCCAAGTCAAATCCATCCATATCGTGGATATGACACTCAAGTCCGTAGGCTGATGCTTTCTTTCCTACCGTGGCAGCGAGTGCCTCCGAGTTACCGGATTGGCTGCCAAATAGAACATGGACGGAACGGTCGCCTGACATCACTGCAGCCAACTCACCTTCACCTTCGCCGACTGTTGCGACTTCCACTGCTGCTGCAACTACCGCAGGTGCAACTTCCACTGTCGCTGCGGCCTCTGCCTCAACTTCTGCCGGGGCTTCCTCAGCACCAGCATCGCCCTCAGCACCTGCTATTTCGTAGATTATCACGTCAACAGGGCAACCTTCAGCTGCTTCGATGATATCCTCTGAGAAATCGTTGGGATTCACTCCATCTCGAATCAGACAAGTATCTTCTATAACCTCGAAAACTTCGGGACAAATGGTTTCACAGGCATCACAAACGATGCAACCCTCATCAATCCAGACCTTGGTGACGACCGACACAAACTCACCTAATCAGCCGTAGGCTGATGAATCGCTCGACCTGCGCTCGATTATTGAACCTAGCGCAGCGCTCCGGACCTGCTCGGTCGCCTACGGCGTAGTTCAGAATCCCATGTCCATGCCTTCCATGCCTTCCATGCCGTTCCCGCCGGCACCGGCTCTGGACGATATGACATCATCGATTCGCAAAATCATCACAGCGGTCTCAGTTGCGCTCTGAATTGCTTGTTCGACGACGCGGAGAGGCTCGAGGACATTGGCTTCTCGCATGTCCATGACGCCGCCTTCAAAGACGTTGACTCCGTAGGTGGCTTTGCCCTCAGCGTGGGCCTTTCGGACCTCGATGATGGTGTTGACTGGATCGAGACCTGCGTTCTCGGCGAGGGTTCTCGGGATGACTTCAAGTGCGCCGGCGAAGGCTTCTATAGCCATCTGCTCACGACCACCTATTCCCTCAGCAAATGCTCGCAAATCGCGGGAGAGTGCTGCTAGGACTGAGCCACCGCCGGTCAGGACTGCTCTGTCCTCGTGAGCGACAGCAACCACACCGATTGCATCGTCGAAGGCGCGGCGGATCTCATCGACCACATGCTCGGTTCCACCGCGTAGCAGAACAGAGACGCTCTTCGCCTCCGGGCATCCGGTCACGAAGACCATATCGGAATCGCCAATCTTCCTCTCCTCGACCTTTGCGGCAGTTCCAAGATCACCATCGCCCATGTCATCGAGGTTGGTGATTATTCGGCCGCCGGTCGCCTTGGCCAGAGCTTCCATGTCACTCTTCTTGGCTCGGCGGATTGCAAACAATCCTGCCTTGGCCATGTAATGCTGAGCAAGGTCATCAATCCCCTTCTGGCAAATGACGACGTTGGCGCCTACAGCCTGGATTTTCTCAACCAAACCACGTAGATAGGCTTCTTCCTCATCGAGGAATTGGGCTAGCATATTCGGGTCGGTAATCTGAATCTTGGCATCGACTTCGGTCTTCTTGACTTCCATAGCCGAGTTGACAAGAGCGATACGAGCATCGGATATGCTGCGAGGCATTCCACTGTGTACGCGCTCCTTATCGAGGATGATGCCGTCAACTAGGGTACTGTCCCTGATTGAGCCACCTTGCTTCTTCTCAACCTTGACATCGTCGAGGTCAATATTGACTTCGCCGTCCTCTTCTGTTGCCACCGACATAACGGCGTTGACCGAGATGTCCGCGAGGAATGACTTGACCGCGTCGGCACTCTTGCCGGTAAGTGCTGTCTTCGCCACCTCGATCAGCATATCGATGTCGGTTTCGATGGAATGTGATTCAAGCAGTTCAATCGCCTTATCAGATGCAAGCCGAAATCCCTCGCAGATAACGGTAGGATGCACATTCTGGTCGATGAGGTCCTCGCTACGCTTCAACAGTTCTCCAGCAAGCACTACAGCGGTTGTGGTACCATCATGGCAGTGCTGCTCTTGAGTTTTCGCCACTTCGATAATCATCTTGGCAGCAGGATGCTCAATGTCCATTTCCTTGAGAATCGTTGCTCCATCGTTGGTGATGACGACATCACCCATGCTATCGACGAGCATCTTGTCCATGCCCTTTGGGCCAAGGGTGGTCCGAACCGCATCAGCCACCGCTTTCGCAGCCGCAATATTGTTGCTTTGTGCAGTCTTTCCACGGGTTCTATTCGTGCCTTCTTTCAGAATGAAAATTGGTTGTTGTCCGCCATACATCTAGTGTCACCTACCCCTGTTCGCTCTTTAGAGCGGGGCTGCCGACCCACCTCCCCGTCATAAGGCCTGTGACTGAGAGGACGAGGGTGAATCCACCGAAAAACAGGGCACTGCTCAGCAATAATCCACTGAAAAAGTAGTTTTCACTAATCCTGCGTTCGCTCGAGATACTCTTCTCCGTAATGCACCCACTGCTCCATGGTCCAACCCTCGGGAAGACCAGTCTCAGGCAGTGGTGGGCCACCTGCTGCAGGAGGCGCAGGTGCGGGGGGCTCTGGTGGAGCATCTGCAGCGGGAACCTCAGGTGGAGCAGCAGCAGGAGTGGGTGTCGGAGGCAAGCCGGCCGGAGGAAGGCCTTCCGGAAGCGCAGCCGTTGGTGCCGGCGGCGTCTCCATCACAGGCTGCTCAAACAAGTCCTGCGAGCCACCATACATCGAGTTCGCAGTGAGGTCATCAGAAGGCAACGTCGGAGCATCTGGCAGAGTCGGTGCCGGGGGCAGAGATCCGTATTCGGAATCGAGAGTCGACTCGTAGCCGCTAAGGGTGCTAATCTCGTCCTCTACCTCAGTAGAGCGCAGAACAATAACCAGAGCGGCGAGTAGGAATACAACCACTAGAATCCCTATAGACCACAATACTATGGTCTTAGCGAGCGAAGCGAAGTTAGATTCGTCATCGGCGGAGCCAGAACTCAGAGCCTTGTGTTTGACAACCAACGGTATGGTAAGGGTGGCGACATCATCGTCAGCCTCTGCAGTCAGAGTTATGTTGAATGTCATCTCATCCTCGACAAGATTCGCCAAATTGGTATCTGTCACCCATATTTCAATGTGAACGACCCGCATCTCGTCTGGAGCAAGCAGGAACTCCTGATGGCTGGTTGACACGCGCACTCTGTCAATGTAGTAAACAGCCTCACCTTGGTCCACACTGAGTCGGATACGTTGCTGTTGTGATGGGTGCCTGTTGCGAATTGAAATGTTCATCAGATAAGTTCCTGAATCGACGATGGAAAGAGGTGCGCTCGGGTCTAGAACAATCCAACCGACGGAGCCAACCTGGAAGTTCACCACCCCAACTGCTTGAGCACTCTGACTGGCAGAATCAGCAGCGTTACTCACTGCGGTGAGAGTAAGAGTTCTCATCCCCTGAGTTCCAGCAGCAAAGCGGTATGACAACGTGACGTTTGTCGAGGTCCCAGGAGGAATCCAAGCCGTATTATTGTCATCGACCAAGCCATTTGAAATCGAGGCGATTACACCGGTATCCATGCTGAGAGACACTTGGAATGAATCATCCTGATTTCCATGGTTGAATACCTCGAAATTGAGGGTGCGGTCATTGTCCCCTCCGGCGCCAAAGGATTGGTCAGTCATGTCATCACCAATGACCTCCACAATGTAGGTCACTGGGACTTCAAGAGTGAACGAACCGCTTCCCGAAATGAATTGGTTGTTTTGAGAGGTCGCTGTAATTGAGATTGGATAGAAGGAAGGAAGCAGCCCTTGCGGCATCGGCATCATGACCATCACTACAGCTTCTCCGCCGAACGGGTCAACCTGCTCAGTAATCATCGAGGTCAGATAAGCGCCAATATGCCAGTCAGCATCCACTGACAAGTCAAAACTCTCCGGCGAATTTCCATTGTTCTTAACAATCATCTCTACCGTTCGGATGTAGCCATTTGCCTCGGCGGTAATCATCGATACTCCTGCCTCGACACTGACGGAACTAGTGCCTGGAATCTCGATGTAGATTCTCTCGACCGATTGCGCGCTCGCGGGAGGAACTCCACTGGCCACCAGTGAAATCTCAACCACACCGGGCGGAACTTCTTCAGGTGCGATGAAGCGAGCGGTCACGATCTTCTCAGCGCCTTTGCTTAGTGTGACTTGGTTGGTAGGTGACAGGTTGCCGTCCTCATCCCAATCTTCGAGCCACTCAAGGTTTGATGCCCCCCAGGTAGCATCAGAGAAGTAAGACCCAAGATTCCAGTACGCCAGTTGGTTTCCGGTGTTCGTCACCGTCATCGCCACATCGCCAGAGTCACCGGGAGATAGGGTGAGGGCAGGATAAGCAGGATTGAGTTGGTCGATTCTTACTGAATAAGAGGCATCGACTGTGATTGGTAACACCAGCCAATACTTCTGCTCGCTAGTATAGGCATCGGTCAACTCGACTGTCCAATTCAACGACTCGACGTTGGCACCTTCTGGTACTGTCAAGTTAATCCAGAATTCAGTGGTCGAGCCGGTGGGAAGCGCGTTTTGGGTGACGAAATTGTCATGGTCAAGCATGTTGTTGCTGTCAATACGCAGTGGGTATGTACTCATCCAAGTGCTGTTGGACACTTCGGTGCGGATGGAAATCGTCTTGCTCTGATAGCCATTATTTGTCAACTGACAGTACAATGATGGCGGTTGGGGGTCAGCGGGAATCACCACATACGCGTTTGGCGAAGGGTCATCGCAATCGAGAGTTACTGTGTACTGGCCAACTCGTTCTATTGCAAAAAGGGTGAAATCGTCGATATGGATGCCTTCGGTCGCGTCAGAATCATCAGCGATTTTCGTGTATGAAATGTAGTAGGACTGGTCGTTGAAAACATCGGTCATATCCCAGACTACCTGCTTCCAAGCACCCGGGCTTGCCATCAAGTTCTGCTCTGAGAGGTTGAATGATGCAATCTCGCTGAAGCCACGAATCGCCTCAAGTGCCATTTCATCTCCCGGACCCATCGTCCCCCACGCATTGGTCACCCACTGGATGGAGATGTACTCGTAGTCGTGCAGTTGAGCGAGACAGAATCTAACTGCGTATTTGTTGGTGATGTCTGTATCTTCAGTGCCATACCCCATGCCGTGACCGGGGTCGTCGTTACAACTACCGTCGATAGGGATGAACCACCCCCAGCGTAGCATCTCCTCGGTGGTTGAAGCGTACTGAGAGCCCTGGTCGGACACCCGCAAGTGGTAGTTCCCAGCCGCAGCGGTGGACGAGTTGTCTCTCTGCCAATCGCTGAGCCCGGCGTACAGTTCTCGGGGAGAGCGGCTGGAATACGCCACTTTAGCAAATCGCAGGGCGTTGGTGGCGGTTTGAATTGGATCATTCTCAAGTTTGTCTCTCCATAGGGCGACTGGTGCGGCTTCCTCATACTGGTCATTGCCGTTGTTAGTGTCTTGAAATCCGCCGTCAATGGTCGCTCGCAGAATCATACCACCGCTAAGGGTGCCGTTCTCATCGACCACGCTGTGTGCTGCATCAGGCGTCCATGTGACGGTTTCAACACTCAGTTGGCCACCAATCATGGTGAGATTGAATCCCCACGATGTAACAACAAAGCCGATTGGATGTACCACCTCTAGGGTTGCGTAAGCATCAACTTCAACCAAGCCATTGCCTGCCTGCATAAAAGTTACTGCGACCTCATATTGGACATTGCGCAGCAGGTATTCTGCTGTGCTGGCATCCGGTTGGGTCCAAATCTGGGCCGGTACGCTAGCATTGCCCAGTTCGATTTTGATTATTGTAAAATCAACGGCGTTGCCGTGTTCGGAATTTTTCGGGGTTTGCTCGCCATCAAGCATTGTATCAAAAGATGCCATGGGAGCGAAAATAGAGGCGAGCATTATCGCGATTATCAAGCGCGCCCCCACGGTTCCCATCTAAATCAACGATGCACCCACTAACGTGCCTGTATTAACTTTGATTGCATTATGTCTAAGACATAATTAGCGGTACTGTGGCGTTGACTAGAGAGTCTAGAACCGTCAAACTCTGCACATCGAGTGACGATAGGCTCTTGGCTCGATGGGGAGCCGTTGGATGCGTGTCAGCAAGTAGAGGTACCCTGCTAGCACGAATGTGGCTGACAATCATTGTTGCCACACAGGTGTTCATCGCTCCTGTTCTCGCTTTTACAATCACATACATCATCGACATGAACTGGGATGACTGGACCTTCGCGATTCGTATTGACTTGATACCTTGGATTATCACTGCTGCAGCCATGTATGGACTCATCTCGCTATTCCTTGGTCTGGCCGTTGGTGGATTCATGCCAACAAGAGTGGCAAATGCCGGAGGGTGGTGGCCGGTTCTTGGTATCTCTAGAAGGCTGAGGGATGCTGATTTGGTTGACCTCGCCAGAATAAGGCTGCACGTCTCACCATATGGCCAGATGATTAGAATCGTCGACTATCAGATTCACGACCGAGGACGGCCGCTACTGGAAGTTCATGGCGGATTGCAGTTGCTAGCACTACCATTACAGATTGTGCTGATTACACTACCACTTCTTGTTCTGAGATTCTTGCCTGAAAACTGGTTGCAGCCAAATAGGCTACTTGAACTCTCACTGCTAATCTATCTATCTGGATTGGTCATAGGACTGCGTATTTACCCCCATTATGCCAAACGATTCGCTGGATTGGCTGCAGTAGCGAGGAGAATCCTCGTCGACCGTACCAAATTGGGCTGGCTTTTCCCAGTGCTCATCTTGTGGCTGGTGGAGCGAGTCTTCGTCTCCCTCGCCTTCCAAGCCCTCGATTTGGATTTTGGCAGATGGAATTCGATTAATGTTGAACAGAATTTCCTTGAGGCACTGCTTCCAATCTCTGTCGATATACCAGAAACCAGTTTCCTCGACCTATTGGTGGCTCTCTCTGTTCTGCCCTTGGCCATATTCACCACCATCGCGGTGCTCGGTGGAGGAGACAAAGAGGTTCCAAAATGGATGCTGAAGTCCGATGCGAATTGGATAGACCTTGACGAAAAAACCTCAGATGAAGATACTCACGCTCTTTTCGCCCCCGGTGAGGGTATCGGGGAAGCTGAAGGAACAGATGTTCATCTGACCGATGAAGAAGTAGAGGATGAGGACGAGGCTGCGGATGATGACGATGGAGAATCCGAGGAAGAGGACAAAGGCATGTCCAACTTCCTCGACAAGGCGCAGTCATTCGCTGAAACTCTTGGTAAGTTGCGCGACGACAAATGATTAGTTTTCGTCGGCACCGATTTCGAACGGAGAAGAACCGTCGAGAATCAGGCATCGAATTAAGCCCAGAATAGTTCCATCGCAACGAACCCTGCCAAGATCTGGTCGTGTTGCTGACAGCAGGACCTTACCACAGGCAGCGCAACGGATTGCTCGCACCTCAAATTGAGGTGCACATTCCTCGCAGCAGGGCTGTTCCGGCTTTCTATACTCATTCACACGCTTGATCAAAGCCATTGGTAACGGCCTGCGCTTGACCGGGTCAAAATCAGCGGGGACTATTCGAGAAAGAATCCACCACCCTGAACCAACCAACAGCCCAAGAGCAAATGGTTGAAGTGACACATCTAGCACAAGCCAAGCGAGCAAAAGCGGGAGCAAGACCAACACCCACCCCATATTGTGTAAACGGCGCATCAACAGCATCCTCTGGATGAGGGGGACATCGACGGGGAGCGGGTCAGGGTGAGGGGGCAAATCTCTTTCCAAATGAGGGAAGCGGGAGAAGAAAAGAGCAGGGATACGAGGAATGACCATCCCGATGATACCACCGATGACAAGAAGGGCAATGGCTCCATTGAGGCCCATCTAATCCTCACTCCCTACCGCGTAGGCCACTCAAGACACTCTCCACTATGTCCATGCCTCGCTCGATATCCGCACGTCCGATTGTGTAGGCGAATCTGAGGTGGCCTTCACCACTTTCACCGAAGGCTGTACCTGGAGAGCAGAGTACGCCACCCTTCAGCAACTCTATCGCCACTTCCTCGGAGTTCATTCCGGGGACCTCAACCTTGGGAAATACGTAGAATGCGCCCTTGGGTATGTGACATTCAACACCGGGTATTGCATTCAGTCTCGCACAAATCAAGTCTCTACGTGCGCGGAACTCCTCAGCCATCTGTTCAGGATAGTCTGATGCTGCATCGAATGCCTCGAGAACAGCGTGCTGCATGGCATCATTACTGCAGGCTGTGATGTAATACTGCAATTTGATGATTTGAGACATCGCTTCTTGATGCTCGGATAGGATATAGCCGATTCTCCAACCAGTCATTGCGAATGTCTTGGAGAATGAGTTCACCAGCAGAACTTGGTCGTAACCGCATCCGAGGAAGGATACGTGCTCGGAACCGTAGATGATGCGGTCATAGACCTCATCGGTGATAATCCACAAATCGTGTCGGCGCGCGAAGTCAAGCAATTCGTCGCGCTGCGCGTGTGTGAGTGTCGCACCAGTCGGATTTGCAGGGAAATTGAAGAGAATCGCCTTTGTGCTCTCATCGATAAGTGATTCAAGCACATCGATTTGCGGCACGAACTCGTGTTCGAACAAGCATGGATAGAATCGGCCCTCAGCACCTACAATCGTTGCATCGGGCGCGTATAGCGGAAAGTAAGGTTCAGGCAGCAGAACATTGTCTCCCGAATTGAGCAACGCCAACATGCAATTTAGCAGAGCATTGGTACCGCTCATTGTCATGCATACATTGCTCTCGTCCAAGCCCTGAGCGTGTTTACCCCACCATTCCGCAATGCGCCTGCGTAGGGCAGGCAGGCCGGCTGTGGTGGTGTATTTGTTGTGGCCTGCTCGCATTGCACGCTCCATCGCATCAATGGCTACGGTTGGGGGCTGGAAATCCGGTTCACCCAAACCGAATGAGATGATGTCGTCTCCAGCCATGTCAAACATCTTGCGAACGCCTGTAGGCTGAATCGCAAGTGCCCTGTCAGAAAAACCGGCCATGCTCGGCCGGAATACGCTTCAACACTTAACCGAATTGTGGGATTAACTCAGCCTTCAGGACTGCTCTCGCAACCTATAGAGAAGATTCTGCTTGTTACCTGATACCGGCAATCCGTGTTCTGATAGCAACTGCTTCAGTTCAGCCACCGTTTTGGAATCGAAATCGTCATCGGGCAATAATTCGGCCTCGACCACCTCCTCAAGTTCGGTATCTGTGGGAGACTCAACGGAACCATAGCCAATTCCCGAATCATCACCTTCGACATCTGATGACCTTTGAATCACGAAAAATACTGCAACGCTAGCGATGACAAGCAGCAGCAAACTTGCTCCCACTACCAACAAAATTGCCCCCATGCCTTTCGTCGCCTCTCCTCCAGTGCCGGTTACAATGGTGATGACAGGCAGCGAGTGGGAGTCACCACCGACCGCCCGGACTTCGATTGAATGATTGCCGCTGAGCAGAGACGATGCCGAGACGGCCACAGTCCAGTTGAATGGTGTAAGTGGTGCGAGGGTAGCAACCTCCTCCTCGTAGGTCGCCTCATGCCACGCTCCGCCGTCGATTCGATACTCCACGCTGTCCAGAGTAGCCGACTGGGTCCAAGCATGCCCAGTGATGATGATGGTGCCGCCTTCTGTGGTCTTGTTGAGCAGGTGATTCTGCAAGGTCGAGTCCACGGTCATCGATTGGTTGGTCATGTTGAGATGCAAAGCGAGTTGGACTGCGGCTTTCGCATCGATCATCCCCCAGCCGAAGTCCTTGT
>CAUZSM010000020.1:0-19560 GCA_963582685.1 Candidatus Thalassarchaeaceae archaeon
GCAGCGAGCAAACATCGAATCACCCCCAGCGTAGAGCCTCGCTTACGATGAAGATTAGCCGCTCTCTCCAGATGAGTAATGGCACCGGTGAGATCGCCCTGAGTTTGCCTGAGGTCCGCTAATTCCAGATGAAGGCCGATGGTTTCGCTCGAGAGGTCATCCCCCTCCAACTCAACCTCTGCATCGGGAGGTGAAGTGAACATCGGCATTCCATCATGACTCTCTGTATCTCGCACCAAGTCAGCAAGTCCAAGTCCATCCGCAGGCCTTCGCCAATTCCCATCACTCTCCCAATTATTGAGTAAATCAAGCAACGAGGATTGCTCAAGAGTGCCCTCTGGCCCGGGCGCAAGCACTGCTGCCGCCTTCATCGCTTGAACAAGGTCAAACACCACATCTCCACCTCTCTCGGTGAGCGAGTACGCATTGATGCGTCGACGCTCGCCGAACACTCGACGCCTCTCTTGGATGAGTAGGCCCTCATCGGCAATTTTTGATATTGCACGACTGATGTGAGATTGGGCCATTCCTAGCCTACTCGCCATTCCAGGCTGCGAGAAGCGCCTAGGGACTTCATACTGCTCAAAATGGCTGCGCGCATCCTCAAGAGCGAGAAGAATTCGCTCACGATTTGTGATGCGAGGCATGCTGGACATGGTGGGCACTCACCATGCGGTGATGACACCGGGTTGATGAATGGGTCGCTGTACAGGCAACTCATCGTTGCAAATATTGCTTCCAATCAGAACCCGGGTCCTGCCATCCACCCGAGGGTGTGTAGCCTTCACCGGGCATTGGCGCATCTCTGTTCGTGTTGGTGCGGACAGCGCTGATAACGACCGCGACCACGAGCATCAGGAGCATTACTGGCAGCACACGACCAAGCAGGACTCGTAGTAGACCCTGCGTGTTGAACGTCGTGGATGCTTCACCGAAGGCCTCGGTCTGAACAGTCACCACAGCAGAAGAGAATTCGGGGTCATGGTATACTCTCTCACCAAGCACGTAGTTGTAACCGCCGACGATTCTGATGCCGGCCCACAATCCGTCGCTTCCTTCGATGTCCACTGGCAGTACCGGGCGCATTCCGGCGATTTGGAACAGGACCTCAGTCTCTATTCCACCATCGATGGTGGCATTAGATACCCAGCGAATTGTACCGAAGCGAGCTCCTTCATCCGCAAAATGAATAGCACCTGCACGAATCGCTTCTGGCGCTTCAGTTCCATCATGCTGAACAGCGTCGCCGCGCTGGCGACAAGCAGTTTCCTCGTACCTGTGAATGCGCTCTCGAACCTTCTTGTCAGAATCACTTTCCTCAGGCTTATCTTCAGGCGCTTGCGTCCCTGTGCCGGGGCCGTCAGATGAGACATAGGCCAGCCCGCAGCGCAGTGGGTGGCCATTCTCATCGTGGTCGGGCCTCTCATCAGGTGTGAAATCATCGAGATGTTGGTCGGATGTGGGTGGAGGAACTTGGTGACCAGCAACAGCATGAGGGGACATCAGTCCGCCGTACTGCTCCCTCATCCACTCACCGACTGCCCCTTTGAGGTGAACTCCATGAGCCATTTCAGTCATCACGAATAGGCGGGTATCATTGCGCTCGACACCAACATTGTCTGTCGCAACGTCCCATCCCTGGATAATCTGGTCGTACTTCCACACCGAATTCAGCACATGACCGGTGACATTTGCATGGGATGACAGACGAGATTCATCGATCTCATCACCCACCACGCCCCGATCATTGTATCTTATGCGGTAATGGGGAACCATCTCAAGTTGAACTTCACCCTCAACAGTGGACACGTGGAACTTGTATGCGATTCTTGCGACCGTTTTGCTGTCTATTGGGCCATCATCACTCTGGTAAGGAATATCCTTGGCACTGATAGTGAATCTAATATCAATTTCATGGCCGTTCTGTACCTGTTGATAACCGGTGAGGTTCCAAGTAATATCGTCGTAATCGATGTATTTCATGACTTCCTCATGCGTGACACTATCATCTATTTCTTTGACAGTGCCGATCAACTTAGCGCCATGGATGTCAAACAGTCCGTTATTGTTGGAATCCACATACTCCAGTACACCGACCAGCCGCTGCCACACGATGGTTTCAGCGGGGATACCGACTCTCTTGACGAAATGCCCATTTTCATCATATAGGTCAGCCACCCCAAGGTATCTGGTCTGAATTGTTGCGAGTTCAATGCGCCCATCACCATATGATACCAGCATTTCGGATTCACCGAGTTTCAACTTGATTACTCCCTCAACAGGGTCGTTAACTATGATTAATTCCCGCTCAGTATAGTCAATCTCTTCATTTTCTAGTGTGTCATGCGTGCCCCGCGCGTGTTGTGCTACTGCTGAAGCACTGGAAAGCAGCATCAGTGCGACGAGTGCCATCGGCAAAATTACTGCGTATATCTTGGTTGTCATTTGTGTCATCAGTCATTCGGTGAAACTGCGCATATAATGGACAATGGGCCTCTGATACCATCTGACCTCACAAATATACCACGTTAGTATTGATTGGTATTCCGAGCGGTTCAAGTGCCCTACGCACCCGTCAAGGCATATGTCAGGGCGCGACGGTAGTGATTGGCAGCCAACCCACTATCGAACACACACACTCGGTGAAGTGCGTGATAACGGGTCTCAGATGATTGGTCATGAGGTTACTGTGGCTGGTTATGCTGAGACTGTTCGTGGTCGCGGCGCAATATGCTTCCTGATGCTGCGCGACGGGACCGGACACCTGCAGGGTTTCCTGAAGAAGGACAACATGGACGAGGCTACCTTTGACGCAATCCAAGCAGCCAGTCGAGAGTCAACGATTCAAGTCACTGGGACTGTGGCGCAGAAGCGGCCTCCGAAAGTCGCCAAAGGCGAGCTAGATCCACCAGCGGAGTTTGAAGTGAATGTCACTTCTGGAGTCATCCTCGCGCTGGCGGAAACCCCACTTCCGGTTGGAGTCATCGACGACGTACACATCGGACTTGATACCCGACTTGACAATCGCCACCTCGACCTGCGCCGAGCGCACGTCAACGCAATGTTCCAATTACGCTCAAAGGTGCTGCAGTATGGCCGTGACCACCTCATCAGCGAGGGATTCGCAGAGATGAACAGCCCGAAAATCATCGCCAGCGCCAGCGAGGGCGGCACCAATCTATTCCCGATAATGTACTTCGATACACCCGCTTTCCTCAGCCAGTCACCGCAGTTGTACAAGCAACTCGCAATCCTCGGTGGCCTCGAGAGAGTCTTTGAGGTTGGACCGGCATTCCGGGCGGAGAAGCACGATACCTATCGCCACCTCAACGAATTCATTTCATTCGATATCGAAGGTGCGTGGATGGATGATGAGGATGTTATGGGAGTTCAAGAGAGAATGATTCACCACATCTGGAAATCGGTAGCAGAGAACGACCAAGGGCTCATCGACACCGTCAACGAATACAAGCAAAGTCAAGGTGAAGATCCTGTTGTAGTCGAGGTCCCAAGCCTGCCGTTCCCACGTATTTCATACTGCGACGCGGTCGAGATTGCCAAGGCAGGCGGCGGCGATATTGAGTGGGGTGATGACATCGAGAGTCACCACTGCGACCTGATTGCAGCCAAATACCCCGGCTTCCACTTCCTGCCGCGCTGGCCCATGAGCCTGAAACCATTCTACATTTATCATAATGAGAGCGAGAAAGGTGCTGAAGGTGGCCAACTATCACGTGGATTCGATTTCAACTACGGAAGGGATGAGATGACCAGCGGAGGTCAGCGAGAGCATCGAGTCGAGGTTTTGGAGTCTAATTTGGTCAGCATGGGGCTCGACCCTGCTGACTTCACCTTCTACACAGACGGCTTCCGCTTCGGCGCACCACCACACGCAGGATGGGGGCTTGGAGTCGCTCGACTTCTCATGGTGCTGACCGGCGCTGGCAACGTACGCGAAGTCGTGCTATTCCCGCGCGACCGAAGCCGGGTCACGCCCTAGGCAATCAGCGACTGGGTGGCTTACTCGAAGGTCGCAACTTGGGCTTACTACTATGTCCCGTTGATTCTGCCGGAGCACTGCTCAATGTTCGAAGCCGCTGCTCTAGTGCTGTAATCAAGTCCGAAAATGCACCATCGGGCAACTTGCTCTTCTCATTGGCTTTGTTCAACTCTTGGCGGATTCCTTCCAAATCATTGCTGTGTTTTGCCTTGTTGATACGACGTAGGAATCGCCTCTTCCGGCGCTTGCTTGAGCCACCGGTCAAACCGATCACACGGCCCGCTCTCATTGCCCAACCCAAGCCACCCAATACCATCGATACTGTGCCAAAACTGATGGCGTTGGCGTTGGTGATGCGGCCGAAAAGGGGCGCTGATTCAACAAATGTCTCGTCAAAAAACGGAGTGCAACCGGTTTCATCGACCTCTCGTCGTTCGGAATGCGGAGTATCCGGACACTGGTCATCTTCGTCGATGACTCCATCTCTGTCACTGTCTGGACAACCCTCAGAGTTTACCTCCGTGCCCGTAGGGGTACTCGGGCATGCATCTTCATCGTCGTCGACTCCATCTTCGTCGCCGTCAGCCCCACTAGAGCCGGGGCCAGAACCGTCACCGCCACCAGAATCACTACGTTGTGACTCTGAACAACCGGCTGAATCGACATCAGCACCCTCTGCTGTTTCGGGGCAGTCATCTTCTGAGTCCTCCACCCCATCACCATCAGCGTCATTCAGAGCAGTGACATTGGCAGTTAGCAAGAATAGGGTGAGCAGGGCGCACAGACAAACAGTGAGCAGCCTGCGTGATGAAACCATCAGTGGGCGATTGGGGTGGTTCACGCATCAGTGTTTCTCTTGTAACGACTGAAAACAACACCGAAAAGAACGGGTATCTTCGGCCCTTTCGCACAAATATCCAGGGGGGGGAAAGACGATGGCCAAGCCTACCTTTGCATATCTGCTGCTCAAGGAGCATCCATACGGCCGCGAAATGCTGAGACAAATCCTCTCAGAAGGATTCGTGCCTACTATCGTCATCACCGAGGATTCAGCCATCGGAGATGAAGAACGAAAGAAGTTCCTCAAGCGCATCGAGGGCAACCCTATCGCACCGACAATAGAGGCGCAGTTGACTGAATTATCCGCGAGTGGAGTCGAGGTTTCGCACGTCGAAGTACCAATACACAACAGTGACGAGGTGATGCCTCACATCCGTGATATTGACCTAGACCTCATCGTGTTCGGTGGCACACGGATAATCCGTGGCGACATTCTGGACCATCCTAAGGACGGAGTGGTGAATTCGCATCCAGGTCTGCTTCCCGAATGCCGAGGTTCAGCTTCTCCCGCATGGTCGGTCTATCACGACATTCCAATCGGCTCCTCAACGCATTTCTGTGACAATGGGATAGACACCGGCGAACTTCTGCTTCGAAGAGAGGTCCCGGTTCGACGCGGAATGACTTACGAGGACCTGTGTTACGAGACACTCGTGCTTGCAGGTGTGTTAATGAAAGAGGCGTTGATTGCCTACGATACTGGAGGGTGGAGTGAGATGCGGCATCCACAGGGTGAATCTGAGTTTCCGACCTTCCGCAACGCACCTAAGGAGATTCTTGAGGCTGTACGAAAAAAGTTGGCTAATCAAGAATATGCACACTACGCGAATTGACGAGAATGAGGTATGAGAATGCAATTGAAAAATCGATTTTACAATTGAGGTATTGAAGATGAATGACATAGAGAATCCGTTTGCTGGAGACATCCTCTCCGGCTACCGAGCATTAGTTTGTGGAGCATCGAAAGGTATCGGCCGCGCAACAGCAGAGATGCTGGTAGCGGCCGGTGCAGATGTAATCGCTGTGGCAAGAACAGAGGCTGGCATTACTGGTGCTGCCTCACTGACATTGGACCTCGAGGACACTGCTGCGGTCAAGGCCGCTGTCAGCAATCTGCTTGCCAACGGTCCAATTCACATTCTAATCAACAATTCAGGAGGCCCCCCCGGCGGCCCACTACTCGATAATGAGGTGGCGGATTTTGAGGCACCCTTCGCTCGCCACCTGCACGCTGCGCATACCATCACCCGCATGTTGGTACCCGGCATGGAAGCGGCAGGGATTGGCCGCATTGTGAACATCATCTCAACCTCTGTGCGTGAGCCGATTGACAATATCGGGCTGTCAAACACACTGCGTGGTGCCATGGCAGCATGGTCTAAGTCGCTGAGCCGCGAATTGCCGGTATGTGTGACCATCAACAACATCCTGCCGGGATTCACCAATACTGACAGACTTGCATCGCTAGCGGATTCCATCAGTCAGCGTACAGGTAAGGATGCGGCAGAAGTCCAAGCGGACTGGATAGGTCAGGTGCCTATCGGCCGGTTGATTGACCCATCCGAAACTGCCGCGGCAGTCACCTTCCTATGTTTACCAAGCAGTGGCGGAATCCGCGGTATCAGCCTAGCAGTAGACGGGGGAAGAATGAGGTCAATTTGAGGGGTGTTAGCATGGAGTTCGACGTTTTCTTCTCCATCAGCCAAACTCCCGACTCGGATGGATATTGTCCTGATGAGCAGACGATGTATCGTAATTATCTCGAACAACTGAAAGTCGCAGACAATCTAGGGTATGGAGTCGCTTGGATCGCGCAAGCCCATCTATCCACCGAGGCCCAGAAGCGGAACAAGCGCCCGGTTATCCCCCACTGGCAGGGTGAGGTCGGATTGTGTACTGACTTCTTTCAACTGGCACAGGTATCGATGGCTGCTACCGAAAAAATTGACATCGGCTCTGCTGTCCTGAGTATCCTTGCCAACGGTGGGCCTATCGCCGTCGCTGAAAGAATCGGCAACTTCTGCGCCATGCAACAACTGGTTGGAAACAGTCGCCGGCTACATGTGGGGTTCAGTGCCGGCCGCTTCCAATTCATGGCATCACCATACGGAGTAGTGCCGCGCGACGCGGTTGAGGTGGCTGCATGGCCAGCTTTGCACGGTCAGGTATTTTGGGAAGCGGCCGAAATAATGCTGCGCCTGCTCAACGGTGAGGAAATCTGTAGCGACGACATCAGTGGCACTACGCTCACCCGTGCTAACTTCCGCTCCGATGAGGATTGGCAGGCGGTTCAGGCCGCGTGGCACGGAACCCACGGTGAATCAAACGAGGAATTGGATGAGGTGACTATTCCAAATCGCTACTCATTTGAACACATCAAAACCATCCCACAGGACTGGGACCACTCCCTGCTCAACCTTGTGCTGGGCAGCCACGAAGCAGCCCTGCAGGTTGAGGTCAACAAATGGCGGCCGGTTCAGGTATTCAATCTCAGTATCACTCAACCCGAAATTATCGACGCAACACATGAGAGGATGCGCGGCGCTTACCATCCCGACGGTGGGTCGTGGACGCGCTCCATGATGCCGCGCACAGTGATGGTCTTCCTCAACGAGGAGGAAGGACTCAACGAAGACGAACGGAACCAAGCGGCACAGTCAGAAGCCACTGCGGGGCTGAATTCCTACTGGCGCGCCTTGGAGGGGACTCTTGACCCTACGAAAGTGGAGCGAGCGGCCGATAACGCCGTCATCGGTAACGCAGAGTCTGTGGCGGCCCAGATTCGTGAACGATATGATGCTGATGACCGGCTGATGCTATGGTTCGACTTCTTCCGACACGACTCAGCGCGAGTGTGTAGGGATATGCAGGCATTCATGGAAAAAGTCGTTCCACTGGTGAACGGAGGTGGCATCTGATGGCGCATCGCCCATCCTCGGTCGCTCCGGGGCGTCCCGGTTCCGGTGTCTATCCAAAAAGCCCCCTCGGAGATGGAGCGAAGGGTATTGCAACCGGTCGTGACGTGGAATGGGAGCCTCTTGTCGATTTTCGACGCAACGACGTTTCTGAGAATACCATCCATGGTGCTGTTTCGTGGGCTCATGGAAGCGAAGTCATCCATTCTTTTGGCGGAAATGTGCTGTGCTATGGTCGCAGCATGATGAAGCCACTATTGATGAAAACATTCGCTGATGTGCTCGATGACGAGTTGAGTTGGGAACAGAAGGCAATCGCCTGCTCCTCACACAATGGAGACACAGAACACGTAGCAGCCGCCCAGAGCATCCTGACCGAATCCGAATGGGGGCTGATGCAATGCCCTCTTGATGTCCCACTCATACAGTTCGGGAGACAGGTAAGGCGACCTCGGCGCTGGTTCCACACCTGTAGCGGTGAGCATGCGGCGATTCTGAGGGCCTTGCGCAAGATGGGAATCAACCGCGCTGGATACACCTTACCTCAATCTGAGTGGTTCCAATTGTATCTTGACGTTCTGCGTGGATTCATTGGTGACGAAAGATGGCAGCCTGCCCGTGTATCGAAGGATGGTTGCGGACTGCCGACTGTCAGCAATACCGTCAATGAACTCGCCATGATGTTTGCAGGTCTTGCAACCACCAAGGATGATGATTGGATTTGGGAGTCCATGATGATGCATCCAGACCTAGTCGGTGGCTTCAATCGCCTCGACTCGACCATTTTGAAGGCAAACGAGGGCAAAGTCCTCGCCAAGGAAGGGGCAGATGGCCTGCTCGGACTGTCAATCATCCACGATGACTACCCGAATGGACTCGGTGTCGTTGTCAAAATTGCCCACGGTTGGAATGCACAGGCCACCTGGTATGTGGCTCGGGCTGTGTTGGGTGTGCTCGGATTTGAGTTGCGAAATCCGTATCCACTGTATCGGCAGAAGGCCTTCATCGTCCCCGGTGTGGTTCCTGAGAGACTTCTGGGTCGCCTAGAGCAAGTCGTTACTTGGGATGAATGGGACCCGAACAGCGACCGCTGGTACTACGATTGGCAACAATACAGTGCGAAAACAACCAAACCAGACCCCTTCGCCAACGAAGGTGGCATCGAGTGAGGTGCGAAAATGTCTGAGCCGGAAGAGCAGGATGTCATCGAACTCGCGAATCTCATTGGCGGAGAACTGCAGCCAGCTAATTGCGGCCATTGGGTAGATGACATCGCACCGGCAACAGGACGCCTGATTGCTCGTATTCCCTGTTCTGATTCCACCGATATCGATCAGGCGGTTGCTGCTGCAAGGCAAGCATTGCCGGGGTGGGCAGCACTCGACATCTGCGAGCGGGCAGATTATCTTGACCAGATTGCCGACGCACTTGAGGAGAGGTCAGAGGAATTGGCCGCACTCGAATCATTGGATACTGGCAAGCCAATCACACTGGCACGAGAGGTAGATGCAGCCCGCAGTGTCTCCAACTTCCGCTTCTTCGCCAAAATCGCGCGAGAATTTGAATCTGAAACCTTCGAGATGAGTGATGCTCTGAATCACGTCGTCTACAAGCCAGTCGGTGTGGCAGGTCTCATCACCCCATGGAATCTGCCGTTGTATCTATTGTCTTGGAAGGTTGCTCCGGCCATTGTAATGGGAAATACCGTAGTTGCCAAACCGAGTGAACTCTCACCTCTTACAGCAAGCCTGCTCGCCGATATCATCCAAGAAACCGATTTGCCAGATGGTGTGTTCAACCTGATTCATGGTACCGGCCCGCATGCTGGTGCGGCGCTGGTTGAGCATCCTGATGTGGACCTGATTTCATTCACCGGCGGCACCGAAACCGGCTCTACTGTAGCCGCCTCTGCTGCACCTGCATTCAAGAAACTCTCACTGGAACTAGGCGGCAAAAACGCGAGTATCGTTTTCGCCGACTCAGATGCAGACAAAACCATCCCTGGAGTGCTACGCGCCGCTTTCCTCAATCAGGGACAAGTATGCCTATGCGGCTCACGTATTCTCATCGAGAGGTCAATCTATCCAGAATTCAGAGAAGAATTCCTACAGGCTGTGCAGGAGATGGTGCTTGGAGACCCATTTGACCCGGAAACAGAACTCGGGGCTCTGATTAGCCCTGAGCACCTTGCGAAGGTCACCTCATACATCGAATTGGCAGGAATCGAAGGTGGGGTTATCCTATGCGGTGGTGAGGCACCCGGAGACATTCCCGAGGAATTTTCTGCTGGCAACTGGTTGATGCCAACCGTCATCGAGGGAGTGAGTCACGACAGTAGGACCGCAACCGAGGAAATCTTCGGACCCGTGGTCACTCTGCACCCGTTTGACGATGAAGAGGAGGCGATTACAATGGCCAACTGCACTCAGTATGGACTGGCGGGCTCTGTGTGGACTGAGGACCTTGTAAAAGGCGAGAGAATTGCGGCCGCCATCGATAGCGGAATGGTCTGGGTCAACTGTTGGCTACACCGAGATTTGCGGGTGCCTTTCGGTGGTGTCAAGCAAAGCGGTGTTGGACTTGAGGGTGGAAGATGGAGTCTTGATTTCTACTCAGAAGCGATGAATATCTGCGTCAAACACGACTAACTAGAGACCCTTTCACACGATGAGCAAGTTGTGCTGCCACATAGGCGCCTAGCCAAGAGATGATGATAATAGAACCAAAGCCCATCATCAGCATCACTTGTGGATGAGAATAAGACAACCACAAATGGGACATATTGGTCACAATAATGAATGACAACAGCACGAAGAAATATGACAATGTTCGGGCAGTGCTGAGCCAAGCATGCAGCACGAGTACGACAGCGGAGAAGATTGGAATCACGGTGATGAGCACCATCCAGAATGCGGGTGGAGCTGTCCGCGCTCCGAAGAACCCTCCCTTGACCACCCACTTAGTTGGGTTGAACTCAAGCAATCCAACCATCGTCAATTGACCAAAGGATATCCACACGATGCAAACCAGCAAGAAGGGGATTAGCGCAGTTGCGAGCATCTGATTTGAACGCGTCCATCCTTCATGCTCGGCGACAGACCACTTGAGTATCACTTCATCCTTGAACAACTCCTTGACCAAACGAGTTAGTAACAGCACACAGATAGCCGGCCAAGCGCCCCAAGTCGGTATTATGAGTATCATCACCGCCAATTCAGCAAGCGTGAGAATCAGTTTCTTCGGCTTGAGGTCAAGACCCCTGCTTCGCTCCACGAACGCCGTCAGTGCACACCCTGCAACTACCAACAGCAGGAACCAATCGGACATTGTATTTCCATTCGCATGGATGAAAGCGGCCGAAGAAAGCAGGGTGGCATCCAACCACCAAACCTGTCCCGAGTCGGGTCTGCTAATGCGTGAGCAAAGCCAAAGCGCTGCGAACAAAGCCAAGATCACCAGTAACGTATTCTCTGTCATGAAGGATTCAACCATCTGTTGTTGGAACTTGTACAGGAACTCAATCCCAAGCCATTGCTGTAGCGAACTTCCAGTGATGACCTTGGGTATATAATTCCAAATCGACCATAGAGAGAATACCATCAAGCCCCAGAATGTCAAGCGGATCTCTTTGGCCTCAATCCCCTCGAAATTCTTGATGGTTAGCAGCGCCAAGAAAAGACTGAACACTGCTGGACTGAGTCGTGCATCAGGCTGCCACAACGAGATTGCCAACAGACCACCTAGGAACCATGGTGTAGTATTCTGCTCCAGCCAGTCCAATGACGAATCCAACCATTCAATCCTCTCACGGACCGGCCTGAACGCTGATGTCAGAATTAGCAGTGAGGCTAACGCTGGCAGAACTACCCCTAATCCTTTGCGAAACCATCTCGCAGTGCTGCCCAATAATGTCATTTCGTACGCCGATGTGTACAGCAAATAGTTCAGCAGCCAAATACTTGCGATGATCCCTACGGCGATGACGTTACCACGGACAAGTTCGGGCTTCAATCCACTGGACTTCACGAACAGCACGACTACACCAACCAATGCAGCGAGTGCTGCCAATACATCCAACACCCCCACCTGTTGAGCATTATCGGGCAACTTCTCCCATTCAATTACGTCCACAGATATGTCATCAGCGTGTCGCATCCCCTCCTGCCCCAACCACTGCTGGCGTGCCACAGCAGCCTCCCAATTCCACTTCTCCAAGCCATTTTTTGACTCATCACTGAGGTTCAAGGCATCCAGAGGAATTCTGGCGTCAGCAGATACAGGGAACGGCAAATCGAGAAGAGTAATTAACAACGCACTGATGTCTCTCTGAGTCATCAACGCAGACGAACCTGGCTGGAACGCTGAACCCGTGCCAAGTAGAAATACACGCATGGCGTCTTCGCCAGTACTAATGGCGTGGCCACCAATGACTGTCATCCCGTGGTCAGCAGTCACCATCATCGCCCAATCATCTGGAAGAGACCTGCGGATGACATCCAGTTGCGCATCAACAATGTTCATTTTGGTCTTGTATTCATTTGAATTAATGCCCCAGATATGTCCGGCATGATCTGTACCTCCAAGGTGGGCAATCATTACGTCTGGACCTACACCAGTTATCCACTCATTCACTACTTCAAGCGTCCGATTATCCGCATCATAGGTGTCGCTGAATCCACTGTCATAGATAGTGCGATGCTCGAACTGTTCTGCTGGAAACAAGTTAGTCCAAACATAGAACCCAGTAAAGCCTACATCCAACCCCGCAGCCTCAGCGTAATGAAATGGGTCATCGACACCATCGTAGGTCACCTCCCAGTTCCGCATAGCATCGATAGGGGCTGAGTGCAACCCAGTTGACAACTCCTTAGTGCATGCGCCAGTCAAGGTGATGTCGCTCGTGTGTACCTCCATCACAGCCCCGTGTTCATTCCAGTTTGCTAGGTTGGGCATGTACTCAGGGTCGTCCATGACATAAGCGGGGAGGCCATCAAGAATGATGAGTAGTACCTTTGAGGCAAGGGGGTCATGCTCCTCTGGAGGAATAATCGACATTCCACGGGGGTGGTCGGCCCCAACCATCAGTTTTGGAATAGTGACAATTGATGGAATTAATGCAAGAAACAACAAGGTGAAAGCAATTCTGCGTAAATTTTGTTCATTCATCGAAATATCACCTCATTAACATGCCAATCACGAAGGCACCCACATAACAGCCTACCATCGCACCGTGCCCAAGCCAAAAACCGGTACGAAAGGTAGGGAAATTGTATTTCCACTGGTAGGTCGAGATGAATATCCATGACCCGATGACCAACAGGAACCAGAACGCGCAGAAAAACAGGGCGACGCCAAACAACTGCGGCAGAAAACCGGCTAACAGTGCGGCAGCCGCACCTTTTCGAACCTCGTTTACATCTCCGACCTCTTCTGGTATCCAATTCAGCAGGATGAGCCCGACTGGCCACAACAGAAGCCATGACAGTGCAAGTGGAGCGATGTCAGATAGATAGAGGCTGTCAAACTCCACGCCAAGTCGAGGCCATGAAATGAAGGTAATCGCCGCGCAGGCGAAGCCCGTGAGTGAAGGTCCGGCGACCGGCCAAAGCGGGGGCTTTTCCCATTTCACGCCCCGTTGCCCAAGCCGACCCTCTATCACGATTGGCCCACGTCGGTCCACCTGATACACAAGATAGCCCGCAGTCCTATCAAATGGGATTAGGGGTGTCATTGAAGGGCTGTGACCGCTGAACGCAGTTCATGAGCAAGGGGGAGATAGTGCTTGGATGCCTCGCTCCACATCCCCCTCACCTCGTTTATGCGGATAATCCACCGCAAAATCAGCCGATATCAGAAGGCGGCTGGGAGACTCTTCGATGGGGCTATGCAAAGTTGGCTCGCAAGTTGAAGGAGATTGACTACGATGTCATTGTACTGCTCACACCTCACTGGCAGACATACATTGGAACCCACTTCCTTGGCTGTGAGAAATTCAAGTCGCTGTCAGTTGACCCAGTTTTCCCAAACCTATTCCGCTACAATTACGACCTCGAGGTCGATGTTGCTCTTTCCGAGGCGATGTGTGATGCTGCGTCCAAGGCTGGCATCGTTACCCAGATGATGCGGAATCCCGATTTTCGAGTCGACTACGGTACCATCACCTCGTGTCATTTGCTGAATCCAGAATGGGACAAGCCGATTGTCTGCATCAGTAGCAACCGCAGTCGGCACTACTACTCGGTAGAGGTGATGAACGAACAGGCAGCAGCACTGGGTACCGCTTGCCGAAAAGCGATTGAGAACAGCGGCAAGCGAGTCGTGATGGTGGCGAGTCACAGCCTCTCCCACAGGCACTTCACGGAGGAAGCGCCACTGCCCGAAGACATGAGCAGAGAACACATCTACAATCATAGTCAATACGTCTGGGACATGAAAATGGTTGACCTGATGCGTAATGGTGAAATGAAGCAGGTATTCGATTTGATGCCTGAATTCACCGAGCAAACAATGGCTGAAACCGAGGGCGGCGGTTTGAGTTGGATGATGACTGCGATGGGCTTTCCAGACTATCCAGCAGAAATCTATGGCTACCAATCGGTAATCGGCACTGGTAACGTTATCGCGGCTTGGGACCCCGACGCCAATACGCGCGAGGTGGTGCTTTGAGCGTTCTTTTCGGGCTTTATGTTCCACCGCACCCCCACCCCCTGCTTGCACCAAACCAAAACGAGGGATGGGGCCAACTCAGAGATGCTTACGACACGGCACGCAAACGGATTGAGGACAGTGATGCGGACATCATCCTAGTGTATTCGACAACTTGGCCAAGTATCATCGGACATCAAATCCAGGCTCACCCTGAGCCGAAATGGGTTCACGTCGACGATGATTTCCACTTTTTGGGCTCGATGCCGTACGAATTTAGAATGGATAGTGAATTTGCCGAAAGTTACCGTGACACGTGCGAGGCACGTGGCCTAGTAGCAAGAACCATCGCTTACGATGGATTTCCTATCGATACCGGCTCGGTAGTCGCACTCAAACTGCTGAACCCTGACAATCGAATCCCTGCCTGCATCGTTTCGAGCAATATGTACGCCAACCGTGCCGAGACCATCGTTCTAGGCAAGGCAGCACAAGATGCTCTGGCTGAACAGGGAAAGAAGGCGGTAGTAGTCGTAGTTTCATCAATGTCCAACCGAATGTTCACCAAGCATATCGAGGCGCACGAAGACCGAATCCACAGTCAGAAGGACGAGGAATGGAATCAGAAGATTCTCGAATTCTTCGCTGATGGAAGGCTTGAGGATATCAGCCAATTGAGTCGGGAAATCCACGGTCAGATCCGAGTGCAGAAAGTGGTTGCCTACAAGCCGGCTTGGTGGATGGCTGCAGTGATGGGCCAGCACAATAATTACCACGGAGAAGTGCTTGCATATGCTGCACTACATGGCAGTGGTGGAGCGGTCATCCAACTCACGCCGACAGCCGATTCAGTCGGTGACAAGGAGTTTGATGAGGACGATGTCGATGTCTACCGTGGTGACCGCAACGTGTTGGTGACCGGTGCAAGAGACATCGATGCCGCAGCTGGAGTGAAGGAAGATGACACTACTGCGAAGAAGGGTAGCGGGAAAAGTAAGAATCGTCCCAAAGTCTCCTCTCGACCCAGTGAAAACGTCATTCACACTTCGGATGCTCCAACACCAGTAGGCGCATATCCCCACGCTCGGAAGGTCGGTGACCTGCTGTATCTCTCAGGAGTTGGCCCCCGTCAGCCAGATACTGATGAGATTCCGGGGGGACCCATCGAGGACAAGAAGGGCAAACCACGTGACTACGATATCAAAGCACAGACCAAAGCCTGCATTGAGAATGTGAGGACTATTTTGGAAGCCAGTGGTTCATCTCTGGATGATGTGCTAGATGTAACGGCGTTCCTAGTTGACATGAAACGTGATTTCAAGGGCTACAACAAAATTTACGCTGATTATTTCGAACCTATTCAGGCCACTCGCACAACATTGGCGGTCTCTGCTCTACCCACACCAATTGCCGTGGAACTGAAGGTCATCGCACGTGCACATTGAGGCTAGCGATGCCTGAATTGGCGTACGGTCAACGGCAACGCCTATGATGCGCCGGAGTCGGCCGTAGAGTAATGCTACTTTCGACGTTGGGGGATGTCAGTGAGTCGACCCTCTTCGATTTTAAGGACCTCATGATAGTGATGCTTGCCTCCTTCCTAGTGCCCATCCTTGTATCGCGCGGCAAGAGGATGAAAATCCCAATCGTCGTCGGAGAACTGGTCGCTGGGATTATCATTGGACCGAGCCTTCTCGGTTGGGTTGAGTTCGATGGTCAAGCGATGGGATTTCTGCGTAATTTCGGCCTAGCCTATCTGATGTTCATCGCCGGCATGGAAATCGACTTCAACATGCTCGCCCGAATCGCCAAGGAAAATTCTCCAAAAGAGGGGGGCAGCCTGCTGCGCAACCCCTTCGTCCTCGGTTCGATTTCCTTCGCACTGACGCTTGGCCTCTCGCTCGTAATCTCCCGCCAAATTGTCGAGAATGGACCGCCGCTTGGAGCAGCGGTTACGGACCCAACTCTGATGTTCACGCTTATTCTATCGACAACCTCTCTCGGCGTCGTGCTGCCGGTGATGAAAGAAAAGATGCTGAGTGACACGCCTTTCGGTCAGACGGTGCTGTTCACCGCTCTGCTCGCCGATTTCGTCACAATGCTGCTGATTTCACTATATGCAACTTACATCGTCTCTGGTGGACTCGATGCCAAGATGCTACTGGTTTTCCTGCTCTTCCTAGTCTTCGCCATGCTACAGCGCACCACTCATATGCTCAGTCGAATCCCATGGATATCAAATCTGATTGAGGAACTCTCACACGCTACGGCCCGAATCAAACTGCGGGCGAGCCTAGCGCTGATGGTCGCTTTCATCGTGCTCGCAGATATTCTGCAATCGGAGATGATTCTCGGCGCATTCATTGCCGGTGTATTCGTGTCCATGGTGACTGAATCAGAGGAACGACGCGTTGAGAAAGACCTTGAGGCCTTCGGATTCTCCTTCTTCATACCGATTTTCTTCGTACTCGTCGGAATCGAATTTGACCTTAACATACTACTCTCCTCCGAGGAAGCAATGCTGCTGGTACCGATTCTACTCGGCGCTGCGTTCGCCGTCAAATTCCTACCAGCACTCCTGTTCCGATTTGCCTTCAGTTGGCGCGAAACCTTCGCGGCGGGCTCACTACTCTCTGCTCGGCTCTCGCTGATTATCGCAGCATCACTCATCGCTCTGGACCTCGCGATAATCGACGATGCGGTAAATTCTGCCTTCATCCTCGTCGCCATCATCTCAGTCACCTTCGCACCAATGCTATTCGCAGTAATTCAGCCAAACGGAGATGAAAAAACAGCAATTATCGCTACCGAGAGTGAATAGGCTCTAACTCACTCTAAATCGAACTCATCGTAGAATCAAGCACATCGAAGGTCTCAATGTGCTCTGAAGCGGTTCATTGTGGCGTCGACGGCTTGAAGCGGGGTCCGCTGTTCCGAGGCGTGGGTAGAGTGGAATGTCCATTGCAGGTAAAGCGCAGAAAATCACTACCAACACCCTATTGGAAATGAAGGATGCTGGTGAGAAAATCACCATGCTGACAGCCTATGACTACTCGATGGCGAAGATAATCGATGGAGCAGGAATCGACGTAATCCTTGTTGGTGATTCTGCATCAAACGTCATGGCTGGTAACGATACCACAGTACCAATCACCCTAGACCACATGATCTACCATGCCCAGTGTGTTGTCAACGGAGTGGACAGAGCACTGATTGTCTGCGATATGCCGTTCGGCAGTTACCAGGGCGACTCCAAGGAAGCGTTGAGCAGTGCCATCCGCATCATGAAGGAGAGTGGAGCGCATGCGGTGAAACTTGAGGGTGGTTCCGAGATTGTTGAGTCAGTTGAACGGATTCTTAGCGCGGGAATCCCCGTGATGGGGCATCTTGGCCTGACCCCTCAGTCAATCTACAAATTTGGCACCTACACCGTGCGCGCACGCGAGGATGAGGAAGCGGTCAAACTCGTTGCTGACGCAATCCTGTTGCAAGAAGCGGGTTGCTTCTCCATCGTTCTTGAAAAGATACCCGCAGCATTGGCCGCCCAAGTTACCGACGCTGTGTCTATTCCAACCATCGGTATTGGTGCTGGAGCGGATGTTGATGGGCAGGTTCTGGTTGTGCACGACCTCATCGGATTAACCCACGAATTCAATCCCCGATTCTTGCGCCGCTACATGAATCTCTACGATGTGATGACTTCGGCCGTCAAGGCCTATATCACAGATGTGAGGAATGAGGACTTCCCTAACGAGGATGAGCAATACAGTTGACTCAGTTGGGAGTCGGTACCCAACCGCCTTGTTCGGTGTGATCCCAGTGCGTAGGCCGATTAGCAGCGTCGAAATACCATCCATCATTACCGGGCTCAGTGCCGGGTAATGGTCGTAAAGTGACGCCGTCATCATCTCTTGGCCCGTCACCAAGTCGCTTGTCCCAAAGGTCTGCGGCTTGTGCCTCCGCTGCCTCGCTGAGGGTTTGTGGTGATCCTTCCCAATCCGCTGTCATATCACCCCAAGTCTCATCTGCCACTACTTCTCCAGTAGGCCCTTCGGACTCTGCTTCACCACTATCACTCACCGTAGCCTGAACCTCATCCTCAGACTCTTCAGGTTCTGTAGTCTCTTCCTCAGGTTCTGGTGTTTCGGCCGGCTGCTCCTCTGCGACCTCTTCAGGCTGCATAGAGGCAAGCAGAATCGCGTTAGGGTCGAAGGCAGGCTGAGCGACGGGAGCCGGGGCGGGAGTTGGTGCAGCAACGGGCGGAGCAGCGACTCCTGTCTGCAATTGAGAAAGGCCGGGTGGTGGAGGCACACTGGTGCCAAGGGGGGCCAAGGCAGGCAGCGTACCAGGGGCTGCTGTTGGCGCTGCAATCGGAGGGAGGCCTCCAATGGTTAAGCCGGGTGGAACAGGAGGAGTTGGTTCAGGTACATCCTCTTCCTCCTCATCCTCAAATAATTCGTTCTCTGCCTTGATGCGAGAGCCAAGCGACACGAATACCACTACAAGAATCAGAGCGATGACAATGATTGTCAACGTGGTTCCAAGCATTATCACCTGCTGATTTGAACCGACGACACCTTCGAAGTACGTGCGGTCCACATCAATGAATCCAACGCCACTCGCTAGCCCAATATTGGCTCGGACAATCATCTGGTCCCCTTCCACCTCCAATTTCAATGACCAAATTCCATCCTTGCAATTCGCTTCGCCAAGATCAGTAACAATGGTAGCAGCACATGGATGGATACTTACTTCGTTTTCAGATAGGTCGAAACCGCGCAATTCAAACTCTACAGTCTCACCTTGCGCTGCTCTATCTGGCAGTATCACCTCAAGATGATCCAATTCCCCGGGCAACACCTCGACAATCAAAGTGCCAACCGCTTCACCGTGGATTGCTGTCAATTCCACATATCCAATTCCATCCGCCGTGTATACGTAGTGACCTACGCCACCTGAACTTGCCTCGACCACAGTGCCGTAACCTGCGCTAATAGTCCAGTTTGCGTCAGAAGGGTCCTCATTGCCGTAGGAATCGAGGCCAATGACCTCTAAGGAAATTGAATAGCCAGTGACCAAAACGAGTGCCTCTCCTTCAGTGCTGGTAACTATCAGTGAAACTGGGACACCGGCGAAAACCTCGACGTTTATCTCGGATAC
>CAUZSM010000021.1:0-18663 GCA_963582685.1 Candidatus Thalassarchaeaceae archaeon
CCACACATCAAGAAACCGGATGGCACGATGAAGCCCTTCAAATCTTGATTCAGAGGACCGGGTCTGGAATCAGGTTGGCTAGTGCGACAACATCGAACTCGCCTGCTTGGATAGGTACCTTCAGACCGAAACCATCGGAAACTGCCGGGTCAATCTCCCCGAAGCATCCAACCCATTCCCCACCGACCAGCACTTTTGCGGCCCGGCCCGAAAGGTAGGGTCCGGTCTCACCATCACCCATCGTCTCAAATCCGACCTCGATTTCTCTGGCATCAGCACCGAGGTCTCTCAGTAGAGCCTGTGCAATTCCCTTTGAGGCGGTGAATCCGCCACCAACTTCTGCGCAGGCCCATCCTACTCGTTCTGCATTGTGATGGTCCCGAACCACAGTACCTAATTCGTACACTTTTTGCGGCAGTTCGTGGTGGCGATTGGCCGAGAGTAGATTCAGCAGCGAAGGTAGGATGCTTTGGCGCATTATGGTGTGGTCAACTGTGATTGGATTGTGAATATGAGTAACCTCAGAAGGTGGTGAGAGACGGACCTTGTCGAATTGGTCGGCTTCATTGGACAGGGTGAGAGAGGTGACCTGTTGCAGGCCGTTTGCTTGCATACTCTCTCTGACACGCCTGTACAAATGTGAAATCGGCAGGGGGATGCCTGCGCTGGATTGGGATGACAGGCTACTGCCGAGGTCTTCGTAGCCAATTCCTGTTGCAACCTCTTCCACCAGATCGACAGGATGCAGAATATCTGCGCGCCAGCGCGGCATTTCGATGAGATATTCCTTCTCACCAATGGCTCCATCAGCCATTCTAGTGGCTTTGCGCGGTCCATCAGTGATGGTTCTCTCCTCGATAAATCGGCCACCCATTCTATCGATGGCGCCGCTGATTTCTGAACGGGTGAAATCGCGCCCAAGGATTTCACCCAGTAGTCGCTTTGGTAGCGAAAGCCGGCGCGCTTTTCCGTTTGGCGAGCGGAAGGTCTGGCCACTGTAATCGGTCAATTCGATGGTCTCTACAGTACCACCACGCGCGGAGAAGGCAAGACAGACCAGCAGCAGTGATGCCTCACAGGCGCGCTGGTCCCAACCGGTAACATCGATGAAGAAGTCGCGAGTATTCTCAGTGACAGTGGTGTGTGAGCCATTGATGATTGGCGGGAATGAGAGGACTCTGTCCGCGGCATCCAAGATGACGGGAAATTCTGTGAAACCATCCAATAAATGTGCATAATCAACGCCTTTGGGGTGCTCCTGTAGAATCTCTCGTATCGACATCCGCTCGGTCATAGCCAGTGGGATGAACGAGTAGGTTTCTGGAACCGAGACCACCCTGAACGGCGGAATCAATTGCTCGAGGTCATGTACTCCAATCGATGCACGTCGCCTTCTTCGGCCGAGGCTGAAGTGTAGTTTTTCTTGATGGTCCATCAGAGCCTGAATGAATACATCCTGCTCCTCATCATTGCTTCCCGTATCCACATCGCGCACAATAGCTCCGTAGATGAACGGTCGGATGTGCTCAAGACTTGCATCAACGGTCATCGCAACAGGTCCATCGATGGTCGCAAGGTCCGGTTCAGCCCCGTTTCTGTGCAGGAAGGAGCGGGCTGTGTGCGCCATGGTTTCAGGGCTGAGCAGGTCGCTGCGGTCTGGGAAAATCTCAATTTCAATTTCGGTGGAATCGCATTTCTCAACAACGCAACCGATGTCTGAAAGCGAATCTTCCCACAAGAATCGATTGTGCTCTACTCCATGACGAGCCTGCAACATCCTCAGAGTTTCATGGTCGAAGGTAACTGTTGGCATTCAATCACTCCCGGTCAGTAATCAAGTCATTACACGGCTTCACTAACCCCATGCTCTCATTGACCGAGCCATTCTGGTAATGGTCTGTCATATCCCGCCAGTCGTAGCCCACTTTGTGATGCTGTATCATGGTCCAGAGCACGGAGATGACGTCGGTTTAACGCCTCCAGACTGTCAAGGCCGAGGTCGGCCATACATCCTCTGAGTTCTGCAGCAACATCTGTGAGCCATTCCTCTACTGCTGCTGCTATCGCCTTCTGTGAGGATGGAACATTTTCTGCATCGGCAAATGGGTCGGCACAGACCAGGCCACAGCCTGCTGCGACACTGATGGCGATATCTGAGCCAGCGGTGCGCCAAGGCATTGTCAGAACCTGAGTTAGTCCTGACTCAGCCGCTCCTGAGTCACGAGCAGATAGTCCGATGCGAGGAAGGGTGGATGGTGCGGAAATTCCTGCCGGGGTCGCGAGCCGAATGAACACGGCGTCGATTGCTTGGTCATTTGTCATTCTGTGAATGGCCTCGATGGAATCGACCCGTCCAGCAATGGCGACGGGCTTGTCATCGCCGAGATGGCTGCGCATGGCAGTAAGCAGCGCATTGACCTCACCGTCGTGGACAACAGGCAGCCCATCGAGGTCGAGACATACCCCTCCAGCATTAGGTAGCAGTGCATCGGCGATGGTGATGTTGTCCTCATCGATGAGTAGTATGTCGATGTTCCGTGGGGAGTTTCGAACCAAGCATGGCTGTTCACTCAGATATCTTCCTGAAATCCCCTTACCTGATTCAAGGACTGGAATAACCGGCAGTGGCACAACCATGCCTTTTTCCTCTCCCGCGCGCGTGAGTAGAGTAACGGTGTCTATTGGAGCAAATCCATCCAATCTCGCTCCAGACCCCATCAGACCGATGCCACTGAAGTCTCCCCAAGTAGAACATTCAGGCTGCTTGCAAGTAATAGGTCGGTCCGGGTCTGCTTCGACAACAGCTGAGTCTTGGATGATTCTCATTCCATGTTCCTCAAGCATCGACACAGTTTCTTTGTGTTCGGCTGCCTTCAGTGACCTCTGCTTTGCACCTTCGCCGTGTGGTAGCAGACGGCCGTTGACGATAATGCGTCCTCCGCTCATTCCCTGTCCGGCGTCGGCTTTGCAGTCACCGACGACAATAATCAGGCCGCCGGTCATTCCCATACCGACACGGCGGCCGGCATGACCACGAATCAGCAGAGTGCCTCCACTCATCCCAGACCCTGCTTCATCTCCGACATTACCCAACACAGCAATTCTGCCTTCGCTCATACCGTGACCGCATCTGTGTCCGGCATCCCGCTCGACCACAAGGAGACCATTTCGATTCCAAGCGCCGAACCATCCCATCGTATTGCCTTCAAGAGTAAATGAGCCGCCGTTGCAGCAAGCGGCAGTGAAATCACCCAGATTTCCTAGTAGACGAATGCGCGCGCCTTTGGGTAGATGTGGGGCGATGCCGATTTCGCCATCCTTGGGCTTTGCATCGCCTTGAGAGCCCCATCCGATTTTGATGGCGCGGTCGAGTTTAATCGCTTTCTCAAGGTTATTTGAGAGGTTTCTGTTGAGTTTTAGACTCTTCGCAACCTCACCAGCCATGACCTTCCCTCGCCCCTTCCGTGGCGAACCCCGATTTGATGTTGACCCCAAGCGGAGATGTTGAGAGGACGGTTCAACCAAGCCTCTAGCGTCTCCAAGTGCAATATGAATGGAAACGGAATCATTCATAGGCGGCAGTCGGGCGGCCTCAGCCTGCTAGAGACAGTTGAGGGGTGGCGCGAATGACTGGAATCAAGGTTGCAATCAACGGATTCGGAACTATCGGAAAGCGTGTCGCGGATGCTGTCGATGCACAGCAGGACATGGAAATTGTAGGAGTCACCAAGACCGGACCTTCATTTGGCTGCGATCTCGCCGTAAGGAAGGGATTTCCGCTTTACTGCACCTTCAATGACGAGGCGAGCATTGCCCGCTTCGCTGAGCAAGGCTATGATTGCGCGGGCGGTCTTTCCGACTTGCTAGCCATCGCCGATGTTGTCATCGACTGTTCACCGGGAAAAATGGGCGATGAGAACCTCGCCAAATACAAAGCGGCTGATATCAAATATATTTTCCAAGGAGGCGAGAAACATGCCCTTACCGGGCTATCATATTCCTCAAGTGCAAACCACGAGCAGAACCTCAACGCTGCGGGCACCCGCGTGGTCTCCTGCAACACCACTGGACTTTCACGAACATTGGTCCCACTTTACGAGCACTGCGGCTCCCTTTCAGTGGAGTGCACTATGATACGACGCGCGGCTGACCCCGGGGATTCAAAAAAGGGTCCAATCAACGCAATCAAACCGGTGTTGAAAGTACCCAGTCATCACGGACCTGACGTGATGACAGTCAAGCCTGAAATCAACATCAATTCTCTAGCTGTAGCAGTACCGACAACCCTCATGCACTTGCACTCAATTATCGCTGACCTGCCTTCTGGTCATGGCCTGACTACCGAGGGTGTTCTCGATATGTGGAGAAACACCCCTCGTGTCATCGTGATGCATGGTGCAGACAACAGAATCACAACTACTGCTGAGGTGATGGAGTTGGCGCGAGACATTGGCCGAAAATGGGGGGATTTGCACGAGATATTCGTCTGGGAGGATGGAGTCAGTTTGCAGGGTGACAGACTCTACTATTTCCAAGCGATTCATCAAGAGAGCGATGTGATTCCGGAGAATATCGATGCAATCCGTGCGTTGATGGGTATCGAGGCCGATTGGCGTGCCTCTGTAGCGAAAACTGACGCCGCAATTGCCGCATATTACAACCTCTGAGCCGGATGCAGATGCCGCCCTCGATGCGTCAATCATCAAAAAGGGGATGCTGTTCCGCGAAGCCATGCCTAAAGCATGGCTGCCACTAGCACTGGTTGTATTGATGGTGGCAATGCCTTGGGCTTCCATGGTGAATACCGAGGATTCTGCTGATGCGGCTTCCACTGCTTTTGTCGACCAACCTCTCTCTTGGACTGCCGAGGAGGCAGCCCTCAACTGGTACCCAGCAATTGGTGCTGAAGGAGGCGGTGTAGAGATTTCTTCTGGCTCGGGGATACTATGGGTTCAGACCGGCAACTTCGACCCGTTATTGCAGACAACTGATTTTTCTTCGACCCCACTGGCCCTCATTGACGATGCAGACACGTTCAGCACAGGCTTCCTCATCATGCAGTTGCATCGGAATGATGGCGAGTTTGCCGAGTCACTCGCTGCGTCGGTCAACGCAGTGGTCATCGACACTCTGCCGGAAGATGCATGGGTGCTGCGGCTACCGGCTGGCGACGCTATGAGAGCCGCAGCCATTCTCACCCTCGCTGAAAATCCACAAGTGCGCTGGGTCGGCAGCCAGCACCCGGCTTGGCGACTAGACCTACCATTGCACCAATTGGCCGGTAGTGATGTGTCATTCGTCGTCGACCTTGACTTGACCCCGGTTCCTGACCTCAGTCCGATTGAGGTGGCGACCCTTGAGTCTGACCTGCTCGCAACCGGTGCGGAGCAGGTCCGTTGTGATCAGTGGCTTTGTCAGGTGCGAGGGCTTGATTCACGTTGGATTGCATCTCTGACTTGGGACCACCGTCTGCTATTCACCGCTGCGGCTGATGAAATTGCAATCGTCAACAACTACGCCCGCAGCATCACTCGCATCGATGCACTGCGAGTCAATCACAATGGTGGGCTTGATGGCACCGGAGAGGTCGGTGCGATATCTGACACCGGCCTTGATTCCGACCACGGTGACTTCACCGGCCGAATCAGAGGCGTCTACAACAATTACGGCCCAGACAATTCAGCCTCTGACATGAATACCGGACATGGAACCCACGTCAGCGCTACCATGCTTGGAGATGGCACTGGCGACGGCAACGCTCGCGGTATCGCACACGCAGCAACTTTCCACTTCTACCAACTAGAGCACGACCAGTCTGGGCAACTGGCTCGCTGGGGCTCGCTGTACGACATGTTCCGTCACTCTTGGCAGAACAATGCCCGCACCCAGTCCAATTCTTGGGGGGCTCAGTCTTCTTGGGGTCAGTACACTTCAGACTCTCGTTCTGCTGACTCTTTCATCAACGACTACACTGATTTCCTCGTATTGTTTGCCGCTGGAAATGAGGGTGCGCAAGGCTCGTCCTCAATTGCGCCGCCCGCCACTGCGAAAAACGTCCTAACAGTCGGAGCCTCCACTACCGGCAGGCCCGGGACAGCGGCTGCCGGCTCTGTCGCATCATTCTCAAGTATCGGGCCGACTGCTGATGGCAGAATCAAGCCCGATATCGTTGCACCGGGGGTCCAAATCTGCTCGGCCCGCGCCGAGGAGGCCACCCAATACATCGGTCCATCCTGCTCAGGTTCATCCCACAATTCGGGCGGCACCATGTATGTGCAGGCCGATGGAACCTCAGCGTCAACTCCAGTGGTAGGCGGTGCTGCCATGCTAGCCCGTCAGTTCCTCCGCGAGGAACTTGGCATTACCAGTGCGCGCTCTGACCTTGTCAAGGCCCTCCTCATCAACGGGGCCAAGGATCTGGGCAGCAAGAACATCCCCAATATGGACGAAGGTTGGGGTCAGTTGGACCTTGAGGAAAGTCTGTACCCACAGAGTGGAGTAATTGCCAAGAATATCTTCTGGGACACTAGCCAATCTTTGAGCCCAGGCTACTCTTACCTGTACACATACAATCTTGATGTATCCTATGGAGTCGACATTACACTGGTTTGGAATGACCGAGAGGGCTCATCCTCTGCTTCTCAATCATCGCCAAGGCTGGTCAACGACCTCGACTTGTCGGTTACAGCTCCTGATGGAACCGTGTACAAGGGCAATGTATTCTCCAGTGGTCTTTCTACTACGGGTGGAAGCAAGGATTCTCTGAACAATGTTGAGAGGGTACGTCTTGATTCAGGAGCGGCCGGCGATTGGTCGATTCAAATCAGCCATTCAGGTGGTTATTCCCAATCCTATGCGGTGATTATCAGCGGCGTCGGAAATGAGAATCCGATGAGTGATCTCGCCGTTTTCAGCGGCTCACTCTGGGCTAGCCAAACCTCGCCGCTGGAGAACGATTGGGTACTGATTCGACCTGCATGGGTCAATCAGGCACCTGCAGCAACTCCCTCCTACTATGTCACCGTTGAGGACCTAACAACCTCTACAATGCTGTGGGAGGGTAACCGCAGCAGCCTTGCTGGTGGGACAACTGACACATTCACCTTCCAACACCAATTCGTCTTAATTGGTGTCCACACCATCAAACTCAAACTCGATACTAACAACGATGTCGTCGAATTGAATGATGAGGTAGATGGGACCAACAACAATGTTGCAACCCTCGACATCAACGTGACTGCAATCGGAGTTCGAATCACACCGCATTTGGAATCAGGTGCCCTACCTACGACAGATGAGGAATACGTTGAAGCGCGTACTCGTAGTTTAGACCCAGCAATTATGTCTGAAGTATCCTTTGACCTGACTTTAGCCAATGAGGGAACTGCAGATGAGGACATTGAATTGATTGTGACACCCGTGCAGGAGGTGAGCGAAAATGGTATTCTCAATGCACCTCAAGATGACTGGACAAAGATGCTGTCTGAAGACGGCCCATGGATGCTGAATGCAACCGGTGGAACTGGCAATTCCATCCAAGTTAGTCTACTGTTGCGCGATGATGACGCGGACCCCGATGACCCAAACGGGGCAAGGTATGCACTTCCGGGAACATTCATTGTCGACCTCACCGCCTACTATCGGATGACACCATCTGTCTCCCATACTATTCGATTAACCATCGAAGTCGAGAGGGTTGAGGGTATGGATACCGTGCTTGCTGGTATCGTTGGACTCGGTGCCAAGCCCGGTGAATACGCCTCGTTTTCACTGTCGGTGATGAATACCGGCAACGGTCCGACCACCTTTGAGGTATCATGCGAGACGCCGAATCGCTGGCTTGTTGAGTTGGGTAATGGGAATTCTTCATCTCTGGTTCTTGAGCCGCTGACCCGTCTACAGTTCCTGCCTTTACAGGTACGTGTACGCGTACCTGCAGTGAGCGATGGGCAGCCGGCGGCAGGGAATACTGAGCCTATTGACTGTGTCACTTCAAGCCTGAATGACCCGTTGATAACATCGACAGAATCTGCTACGGTCGAGGTTTTCCAGAGCACTTCGTTCAGAGCCGAACTCTTCGACGGCAATCATTACCCGTTAGGCCCATCTGCAACTGTGACGCCAATCTCAGTGCAGAATGGCGAGACCGTAATCCACACTTTGGAATTGGAGAACGAGGGCAATATTGCATTCGACCTGATTGTCAGGGCCACCCCCGGGCTGAATACTTGGGGTATGGAAGTTACAGCAGGGCCGTTCACAGATGACCGCACCCTGACTTTGACTTTGCAGCCAGGAGTCATTGTAGATGTCACCATCACGGTGCTGGTGCCGAGCACAGTCTCAGATGGTGACGAGAACCAAATAAACGTCAGAACCGAGCGTACTGCGGGACATTTCGTACTGAATCGCACTAGACTCATCGTCGAGGAGCGAGTCGACTTCGACATCATCATGCCACCCTCTGGCACCATCGTCTCACCTCTCGGTCAGTATGGTTCGGCGTTGGTGACAGTGGAAAATACCGGCAACGTGGATCTACTGCTCAACTGGTCCTTTGGCACACTCCCGGACGGCTGGACTGCCGGATTCTCATCTACACCTCCAACTACACTCGCACAAGCAAGAAATGCATCGGTGGGACTCACCCTATTCGTACCAGCAGGAACAGATGCCGGGCCGGCGGGAAGCCTGTCAGTCATCATCGATGCACAGACTTTGGACCAATCTCAACAAGTGCAGAAGGTAGGTATGCTCGGTGTGGTCGTTGAATCGACGGCTTGGGTCGCTCTTGAATCAAATATCACCACTCTCATTGAACTGCAAGAAGGAGCAGAGATTTCTGGCACAATTACCATCAGCAACAACGGCAATACCGCTTGTTCGGCAGAGATTTCAATCGCTGGCCCAGATGGTTGGAATCTAACTATTGACAGAACACAGTGGCAGATATTGAATCAGGGTCAGAGCGAGGAGGTCGTTTGGCAACTAACTGCTGGTCCGGACCCCGGCTCTATCAGCAATGTATGGTTCAACGTCACAGTGAGCGCTGGTGATGGAGTTTCTGTCACTGAAGATGGAGTTGCGTTGCAGGTGAAAGGGGTTCGAGTCGGAGAAGGAGGTGGCCTATTGGGCTGGATGAACTCCATACTGCCAACTTGGGCAGTCATTCTCATCGTATTCGCATTGATTGGTGGCGCGGTACTGGTAGTAGTCATACTCGGCCGAACTGGTGATTCCATTGGTAGAGGTGAGGAATTGATTCCCGCCGGTGAGGTTCTCGGTGCACAGCAGCAGCGTCGAGATGCTGCTCTCGATATCGGGCTCAAGCGGGATGAGCAGACCTCGGGTACTGTTAGCCAAGATGAAATTGAATCAGCCATCGCTCAGAGCAAGCCCCAGCTGCGTGGACTCCCACCTCTGCCTGTGAAGAAGAAACCCAAGTCTGGATTGCCAGAATTGCCGTCAGGATTGCCACCCGCGCCGAGCAAGGGTGCATTGCCGACTGGGTCGCCACCAATGCCATCGACCAAATCCGCACCTGTTGGACAAGGAGTTGGCTCCGCTGCACCACCGCCTCCAGTACCAGCAAGTGGCTTACCTGATGGTTGGACAATGGAACAGTGGAAGCACTACGGACATGAGTATCTGAAGCGTACTGGGATGAAGTGACGCCACCATTCGTCGTTTTCGTCATCGTTGCGTTGAAGTGGGGTGTCCTTCACGCCGCAGCATGGCAGTCTCCATGGTCCTGTTCGGCCCACCCGGTGCGGGCAAGGGTACGCAGGCGGGTCGCATCGTTGAAGCAACGGGTAAACCGCAGGTATCAACAGGCGATATGCTGCGCGCTTCAGTTGCAGTAGGAACCGCGCTAGGAATTGCAGCAAAGCAGTACATGGACGCTGGTGCGCTGGTACCCGACGAGGTCATCATCGGACTGATTGCTGAGCGACTTACAGATGACGATGCGCACGACGGCGTTCTGTTTGACGGGTTTCCTAGAACCATTCCTCAAGCCGAGGCTCTCGCCGAAATAGCTGAAGTTGGCGTGGTCATCTCAATCGAAGTTCCTGACGAGAGAATTGTTGAGCGGATATGCGGTCGGTTCACCTGTGGTGATTGTGGCGAAGTCTATCACGACTCATTCAATACCACCGAAGTTGATGGGGTATGTGACTCCTGTGGAGGTACCTCGATGAAGCGCAGAGCCGATGACAATGAGGAAGTTGTCGGCTCTCGCCTCTCAGCCTATCACTCTCAGACCGCACCACTCGTACAGTGGTATGGTGAGCGTGGTCTGCTCGTCGTCGTGAATGGAGACCAGGGCATCGATGAAGTTGGCGCAGAGATAGCATCATCACTTGCTGCTCTTTGAAACGGAGGGTTCCACATGGCTTCGAAGCGACGACGAGCCCTCAGTGCCTCGATGCGTCGAGAAAGGGCTAGCAAGGCGCAGGTGCGCCTCACTCGCGTTCTCAATCAACCATGGCGTCATTCATCGGAGAAGGTTGACGCTGCTGCCCAGCAATTGTGGGCCGTCGGTCGGCGACATCAATTGGGTTTGCCCGAAGATGTCCGAATCTGGATTTGCCGAGGCTGCCACGGATTACTCAGACCCGGTATTTCCGCTAGAGTACGCGTGCGCGGAGGTCGTAGATTTACAACCTGCCTGAGTTGTGGGCGAATCTCTCGCAGAGGGCCTGATTTTTCCAGCGAGAATTCCGATGGTGGTGAGGGTCGATGAGCGCAGATATCCCCGAACATATACGGAAAATTGCCCATGACCGCTCTGTCAAGGTATCGTTGAGAATAGGCAGGTCAGGGGTTAGCGAATCAACTGTTGAGGAATTGAACGCACAACTCTCAAGCCGCAAAGTCGTCAAGGCGAAGTTGAACAAAGGCATTGTTGTCGACCGGGAATCCAAATCCGCACTTTTTGAGGAGTTATCTCAGAAAACCAAGTCCCGTCTTGTTGATGTCAGGGGCAACGTTGCCATTTATTGGCGTCCCTGAACCACCGCCTGACTCGCAATCTCCTACGCGCGCGAGCGTGAATGATTTTGAGGTGAATACCCGCCCCCCACCAATATGGCGGCGATCCCACCAACTTGGTTCCAGAGTGTGTTGGGTGCGCTCATCCTCTCGTTGCTAGTGGCAATTGGCCTTCGTCGGATACGCTTGCCATACACGATTGCGCTGGTCATTGTCGGTCTGGGAGTGGGCTGGCTTGGCGAGGGATTGATGCCCGAAGGCATCGAATTGAGTGGCTTGCTATCGGCCGAGGTCATTCTGTTCATCCTGCTGCCACCTCTACTGTTTGAAGGCGCATCTGCCATGCATATCGACCAATTACGTGCCAATTGGAAACCGATTACCCTGTTGGCGATTCCCGGCGTGATGCTCAATACTACTATCATCGGACTTATTTGCTGGAAATTGGTATGGCCTGATACAGAGTATGGTATGCTGTACGGCCTGCTGATTGGCTCAATTCTCGCCGCAACCGACCCCGTCAGCGTGCTCGCTTTGGTGAAATCGCTTGGAGCTCCCAAACGTCTGTCAGTCTTACTTGAAGGCGAATCACTGTTCAACGATGGAACCGCTGTGGTATTCTTCAACATCATTCTCATCGCTACATTGACTGCTCTTGCTGGAGATACTCTGAATTCCTCGGAATTGCTTACACAGGGCCTCTCATCCTTCATTCTCGTTGTCGCAGTAGGGACCGCGGTAGGCCTAATTTGTGGAATGGTGGCGAATCATCTGCTCGCCGCCACCGAGGACCATCTAGTCGAGATCGCACTGACTGTGGCTCTCGCCTTCGGTTCCTTCCTTCTCGCTGAGACACTAGGTGGCAGCGGCGTCATCTCAGTTGTTGTTGCTGGACTTCTGGTCGGTAATCACGGTGTGCAACATGGCATGACTCCGAGCGCCCGTATCGGCTTGCATCATTTCTGGGAAGTAGTTGTTTTCTTGGTCAACAGCGTGCTATTCCTGCTGGTCGGCTATGAGTTGCAATCTGTCATGTCAATGGACACGCATATGTGGGCTTTGGGCGGCATAGCAGTCTCGGCTGCATTGGTGGCCCGACTGATAGTATTCCCACTCACCGCACTATCCAATATCGGCTCAACCAGTCCAGTCTCCACTAGTTGGCAGACCGCGATGTGGTGGGGTGGTCTGCGAGGAAGCATCCCAATCGCTCTGTTGCTATTGCTCTCCCACATCGTACACGATGGAACGGCTCTTGAGGGATTCTCAGATACGATATTTCTCCCAGAGGCGATTTACGAGGACATGCTGGTGCTCGGATTCAGTGTAGTATTGTTCACCCTAATCGTACAGGGTCTCACGATGAAGCCGATGCTCAATCGCCTCGGAATCACTGGAGTCCTATCTGATTCCGAGGCTCGCTACGAGAGGGCTCTAGCAGATGTCGTCGGGTCACGAGCGGCCCTGAGTCGATTATCTACCTTGCATATGCAAGGCCGCATCAGCGACGAGGACCACATCAAGTTGGCTGAACCATACCGAGACCGAATGAGCGCGGCCGAATCGAGGGTCAAGAACCTGTCAGAGACATCAGTTGTCCATGCAGGCAGAGTCGAGAGCGCGAGAAGGGACTTGCTCATCGCCCAAATCCAAGCATTGCGGGAAGCCGAGCGCGAGGGCACCATTTCCGCATTGGTGGCGCGTAGGGTTTTATCGAGCCTTGAAGAAGCGCTATCTGAGAGTGAATTCACCCGTGAGGCCATCCGTGCGACAGTTCCGAGTCCCGAAGAAGAGGAGGAAGTATCCTCGGAACCACCTGTGCCAGAAGACACCGAATCGGTCACAGGAGTCCCACTGAGTGAGTTGGATGAGGAGGAATGAGCACTCACCTCCCCCTTCGTTTCCGTGCGGTTTACTAGGCCTGTCAGCGGGCAAGATAAAAAGCGGTTTGCAATTCGAGTGAAACATGGAGGAAAGGGTCTTTGTCCTATTGGTCTTTGTCGCCTCCTTCGTACTCATATTATCGGAGAAAATCCATCGGACCATCGCCGCATGGTTCGGCGCAATTCTTTTACTCATTCTTGGCCATACAATGGGTGTATTCACCACCAGCGGAGATCACTCATTGGAACATGAAATGTTGAGTTGGATTGGGTTCGAGGTAATCGGCCTTCTTCTCGGCATGATGGTATTTGCCGCCATACTGGAATTATGTGGTTTCTTTGAGTACATCGCCATCAAGGCAGCGAAGATGAGCAAGGGTGACCCATGGCTTCTAATCGTCTATCTTGGCTCCTTCACTACTCTGATATCGCTGGTAATCGACAATGTTACTGCGATTATCATCATCGCCCCGGTGACCCTGAAAATATGTCAGAAATTGGAGATTAATCCGATCCCACCTCTGCTCGCCGAAGCAATACTTTCTGACACCGGTGGCGTCGCTTCAATGGTTGGCGACCCACCCAACGTGATGATAGCAGCCGAAGCGGCGAACATGAACCTCGACCACATTTTTGGATTCAACGGATTCCTGCTGCGCCTTGGTATCCTGACCCTGATTTCATGGGTGGCTACCCTCGGCTACATACGCTGGTATTATCGAGACTGGATTGGATCTAAGCCAAGCCACGTTGAGTCACTGCTTGAGGAAGATGAGTGGGATGCCGTCGAGGATAAGCAGTTGATGTTCAGCACGCTGATTATTCTCGGCCTAACTGTCTGTGCTTTCTCCGCCAAGGAATTCCTCGGATTACATATCGAGATACACGCTATTGCACTGACTGGCGCGGGAATCGCTCTTATCGCTGCGCGGCCAGCCGACCATGAACTTCGAGACGGATTCATGCATATGATAACCGAGAAGATTGAGTGGGCGGCGTTGCTGTTCTTCGCAGGTCTGTTCATTTTGGTTGGTGGAGTAGGAAACGTGGGGTATCTTTCTGACCTTGCAACATGGATTTTCGACACTTTCGGTGGCAATGAGGTTGCGCTTGCAATCGCCATTGTCTGGTTCTCTGCCATCGCAAGTGCTGTCGTGGACAACATCCCATTCACCGCTGCGATGATTCCGGTAATCACTGAAATTTCAGAACAAAATAACCTTGACATCACACCGTTGTTCTGGGCTCTTGCAATGGGTGCGGGATTTGGAGGGAATGCTACACCAATCGGCTCAAGCGCCAATGTGATGACCGTCTCTATCAGCGAGCGAGGACCGCATCCGATTACCACCAAGGAATGGATACGAGTGGGCCTGCCCGTGATGTTCATCACCTGCATTGTCGCATCTGTATTCCTGTTCTTGTTCCACAGCATCCTCTACTCAAACCCGGACTTCACCCCGTAATTCTGAGTCTGTCCTCACCCGGCATTCGGTGTCCATTGCCGATCCTACAGGCCAGTCCCATTCTGCGGCAGCATGAAAACCACCGACGCACCGTTCACCTTCATGCAGGAGTGCGCAGCCTGTGGTCTGCTGTTCGGAGGTGGTGATACCTGCCCGTCATGTGGCAGCCGTATCGCAAGCGAAGTCGTGGCTGATTTGGAAGGTATGCAGAGCGCACCTGACGGCCCTCTACCAGGGGAAGTTGCTCTAGAGGATGCTTTGGAGGGCGTGCCTGACTCGGTCAGCAGCAAGACCCAACAAGTGGCTAACAGCCTGCCTTTCGGGATGGGTGGTGAAGGCCAAATGGTTGGCTCCAGCGCTCTTCCATTTGGCCTGGGAGCCCCGATGAGGGTGGCTATTGAGATTCCCAGCGACATCCCTCAAAGAAAGGTTGAACCAGACCATGCCACTGAGTGGGAGGATGTCATCGATGACCCGGTGCAAGAACAATCTCCTACCCCAAGTATAGAGCCAATTGCACCTGCACCGATTGCTGAAGTTGCACCCGTTCCTGTTGTAGAGTCAGCACCCGAACCAGAGCCTGTTGGTGTGGAGCCCTCTGATACTTTGTCTCTACACGCACGATTACTGGAGGAGGAAACGGTGCTTGAAGCACCTGCTGTCGAGGTTGCGGCACCGGCTACCAGCGACACCTTCCAGATCAAGGCAGCAGCATTCGATGCAGACTCGGTCTTTTCAGTTGAGGAAGAAGTAGTCTTCCATGACTTCGGCGACGAGTTGCAGGTTTCTGAGGTCATGGTCGATTTCGATGAATTAGCCGACCCTGCTGAGCAGACAGTATCTTTTGATCCTGAGGCTCTTTCTGAGGGTGAGCCGGAATTGATGCCGGCTCGAGCGATGCCCATCGATGATGGCGGCGATGCGGATGTAGCATCGTCGATAACGAGTGGTTTTGAGTCGTTGCAGGATGGACGTTGGAAGGATGCTGCAGATTCCTTCAGAGACGTGTGTGAATATCTCCCGGGTGATTCAGCAGCGCTCAACAACTTCGGCCTCTCTCTTCTGCAGCAGGCCATTCAGATTCACGACCAGAGGCCGACGGTCACTCCAGCTGAGGAACCACATTTCGAAACCTCTGTACTAGCCCTGCGTCAGGCTGCTCAGCAGAACCGCCATGACCCGACCGTGATGTACAATCTCGCTACTGCTCTCGCATCCTGCAGCCGACATGGAGTGGCCCTGAAGATTTGGGATGCTGCTGCTGTACTAGCACCTGATGATGCCGCACCACTCAACGGCAAGGGGGTCAGTCTGATGGCAATAGGTGAATTCGATTCAGCAGCGACTCATCTCGCCGCTGCCGACACCCTCTCACCCTCAAACCCGATTATTCGCCGCAATCTTTCGCGTGTTCGCCCGGTAAGTTGAGTATGCTTAACCACAATGTATGTCGTGATTCCGCGCACACGCGAGTATGCCTTTTGACACGCTTCTTCACTAATATACGGAAGATATCAGATTGATCACTCCTGTTTTAGGGGCTATTCTGCCCCGCAGTCCCCCATTTCAGGGACTAGGTATTGCCCGATTGATTCATATACCCGGCTCCGGTCGCCGACTTGCTTTAGTATGCACTCTGGTAGGTTACCTATCGGAGGAAGTGGTGGAGACTGCCTCGCCCTGTGGGGAGACGTGGTGGTCAGAGATACCAGAATCGACGTTTCTGGACACCAGAGGACTCACACAGGTGAGTGTGAATTTAGAATCATCAAATGATGATGCTACAACCTGACTGGGGAATGGCTCGGCTCGAGAGCTGATGAGGGTCGTGACAAGCTGCGATAAGCTGCGGGGAGGCGCATGAATGCCTTGGATCCGCAGATTACCTAATAGGACCTCCTGACGTTTAGTCGTCATTCCCGATATACTGGGAAAGGGAACCCCCCGAATTGAAGCATCTTAGTAGGGGGAGGAATAGAAATCAAATGAGATTCCGTGAGTAGTGGCGAACGAAAACGGAATAGAACAAACCGAATCCCCTTGGGAAACCTTGGGGAGATGTGGGGTATGGACCGTCTTTCGCCTTAATCCGTGAAGCAGAAGTCGACCTGGAACGGCGCACCAGAGAGGGTGAAAGTCCCGTATGCGCAACGGACATGGCCAAGTGACGGCACCTGAGTAGCGTGCGTTGGATATCGCGCGTGAATATGGGAGGCAGGAACTTCCAATTCTGAATACTACTCGAGACCGATAGTTGACAAGTAGAGTGATCGAAAGCTGAAAAGGATCCTTGACGGGATGTGAAAAGAACCTGAAACCAGTCAGGAACAGGCTGAATGGGCGTGAAAGCGAAGATATGAGCAGCGTTCATTCGTGCGTTTCGAAAAATGCTCCTGGGAGTCTTGATTATTGGCGAGGTTAAGCAGTTAATCTGCGAAGCCGAAGGGAAACCGACAGGTCCGCAGCCCGCAAGGGTGAGGGACGGGATGTGCTCGTCCGAAGTCAATAGTGGAGAACCTGAAGCCTATCGATCTATGCCTGGCCAGTCTGAAGCCCGGAGAAATCTGGGTGGAGGGACGAACCGTTGCTGATGTGCAAATCGCTCGGAAGAGCTGGGTATAGGGGTGAAAGTCCAATCGAGATGGGCAATAGCAGGTTCCGCGCGAGACTACTCGTAGGTAGACCTCTGTGGAGACAGATTACGCTGTAGAGCACTGACTGGGTGTTTAGGGAGAGCAATCTCTCGGCACGCTGCCAAACTCCGAATGTGTAATCGTCTTAGAAGCAGGGAGTGAGCCACGGTGGGTAAGCTACCGTGACGAAAGGTGAACAAACCAGCCTGAAGTTAAGGTCCCTAAATTCCAACTAAATGTTAAGTTAAACCGTGTCCGTGGTCGAAGACAACTAGCAGGTGGGCTTAGAGGCAGCCATCCTTGAAAGAGTTCGTAACAGATCACTAGTCAAGCTTGCGGGCCGGGAAAATGGACGGGACTAAGTTGGATACCGATACTTCAGACCAGCGAAAGCTGATGTGGTAGCGCGGCGATGTGTTCGGGCAGAAGCTGGGCCTTGAGGTCCAGTGGACCGTATACATATGAGAATCCAGGATAGAGTAGCAGCAAAGTGTGGTGAGAATCCGCACCACCGAAGGGGCCAGGGTTCCTCGGCAATGATCGTCAGCCGAGGGTTAGCCGGTCCTAAGGTCAATCTTAACCGACTTGATCGAAAGGGAATTGCGTTAATATTCGTATGCCTCTGTACAATTATGGTGACGGCTTTGGCTAGTTCGGCGGGTCATATAGCAGGCCCGTGAAGCGTCCATAAGCGATTGGAGAACCGTCATGGTGAGAAGATCGTGAAGGCGTGAAAGCAATCCGGATGAGGCCAGGGCCCCGTGAAAAGCCGTACAGATGACCGTACCGAGAACTGACACAGGTGCCCCTGGGTGAGTAGCCTAAGGTGTGACGGAAAAACAACCGCGAGGGAACTCGGCAAAATCGCCCCGTAACTTCGGGAGAAGGGGTGCCAGCTCTGAAGAGAGCTGGTCGCAGTGACAAGAGGACTCCGACTGTTTAATAAAAACATAGGTGACTGCCAGTCCGAAAGGATGTGTATAGTCGCTGAATCCTGCTCAGTGCCGGTATCTGAAACCAGGGTTCAACCTGGCGAAGGACCGGTAAACAGCGGGGGTAACTATGACCCTCTTAAGGTAGCGTAATACCTTGTCGCTTAATTGGCGACTTGCATGAATGGTCTAACGAGGGTCCTACTGTCCCCGCGGTTGGTCCGGCGAAATTGACTTTACTGGCGCACAGTCCAGTACTCTCAGCCTGCAAGCGAAGACCCCGTAGAGCTTTACTGCAGCCTGCCGTTGTGTAGTGGCACTCCACGTGCTGCGTAGACGGGAGATGTTGATCCATCAGACGCCAGTCTGGTGGGGAGTCGTCCATAGAGACACCGTCCTTGAAGTGCAACTACACTCACTCTTCACGAGGACACCGGTAGGTGGGCAGTTTGGGTGGGGCGCCACGCGCTCGAAATGATAACAAGCGTGCCCAAAGGTCAGCTTAGGTGGTTCAGTCTCCACCGTTAAATGTAAGGGTAAAAGCTGGCTTGACGTGGATCGGAAAAATAACGATCGACGATGCGAAAGCAGGGCCTAACGAACCAACTAGCCTCATTTCTGGGGGCAGTTGATAACAGAAAAGTTACCTCGGGGATAATTGAGTTGTCACCAGCAAGAGCTCACATCGACCTGGTGGCTTGCTACTTCGATGTCGTCTCTTCCTATCCTGGGTCTGCAGCAGGACCCAAGGGTGGGG
>CAUZSM010000022.1:0-18478 GCA_963582685.1 Candidatus Thalassarchaeaceae archaeon
TGGTGACCGCGCATAACCTACGATAACGCCACGCATGGTTCACCGACACAGCGCTCTCCCATAATCATTCATCAGTTCGCTCCAAGAGTTTCCAAGTGGTGATAGAACGGGTTATGAAGGAATGTCGGGTCGGCGGCACCGATGATACGAGACTGCAACACACACGGCTTCTTTGACGGACACAACTGCCCTGCTTGCAACAATGAGGGCAAGTTCATCATGAGTGATAGGGAGAGGGATATCCTTGGCCGCCGAATGGCGGGTATTCTCAGACATTTCCCAGAGAAATTTGACCTCGATATGGACATCAACGGCTGGGTAGATGTAAGAGAAATGGTTGAGGCATTGCGAAATCGTGACCGTCGCATGCATTGGCTACGACCGCATCACATTCGCGCTGTCAGTGAGACTGACCCAAAAGGGCGCTACGATGTACGTGGAGATATGGTTAGAGCCACCTATGCGCACACTGTTGAAATCGAGTTGGACCTGCCAACAGATAGTACGCCAGACCTGCTCTATTTCCCCTGCGCCCCCGAGAATGAGTCACATTTGCTAGAGCACGGTATCAAGCCCGGTGACCGCAAGTACGTGCATCTCTCCAAGTCTGTGACTACAGCTGCGGGTGCAGGACATGTGCATCATCACCGACCCTCCATTGTCGAGGTCGATTGTATCCGTATGGAAGCAGATGGAGATACTATTTTCCATGCTGGAACAACAGTGTTCCTCACCGAAGAGGTCGATGCTAGATACTGCTGTATCATTGAAGATGGCCATCCTGAGATGATCGTTTGCATTGCTGACTGGGAAGCCGAAGAGGCCGAAGCGGCAGCTGAAGAGCAGGAATGATTAGCACTTTGTACCGCATTCGGGGCAGAAGTCCAGATCCGACGGCAATTCGCCGTCACAAACACTGCATCTGCCCTCGACAGCCGTGACTTCCACGTCCTCCTTTGTCGCCACAAGGCGGACAGCGTGTTCTTGTCGTGCTGGAGTAATGCCTGAGTCTTCTCGCAAATTCCACTCAGCTTGGAAGGCAAGAGCCTCCTGTAGAGTCACCTCGAGGTTGGCTAGCCGCTTCATATCCTCCTTGCGTCCAGAGTTCTCCGCCTCGACCCATTCCATCTGCAGCCATCTGCGGAAATCCTCGATGGTTGCTTCGCTCATGTCTGCTCGACCGGGCTACTCCTCATGAATCGTTGGGCGCCACCCCTTTGAATGAGAGCCTCTGAGAACCAAATGGAGAGGGGCATGGGTAGAGTCGTCGTGAAACTAGGTGGCGGGTTGATTACCGACAAGTCGCGCTTGTGCACTGTCCTCCCCGACAGGCTCACCGGACTTGCAAATGCTATCGCTGCGATACAGGAGGCGGGCAAGCAAGTCGTTCTGGTCCATGGGGCTGGTTCTTTCGGCCACCTTAGGGCTAGGGAGTGGAATCTAGTCGATGGGAGGCAATCTGGACCATTGAATATCGAGACTACGGATGGCTGTAGTTCGCAGGATGAGGCGGTGGATTTGGTGCGAAGCGAAATGGACACACTAAACGGCCATGTCACTGCAGCCTTGGCTGAGGCAGGAGTAGGCTGCTCTATTCATCCTCCTCGTGAATGGGTCGAAGGGACCGGTCCATCATTCACAGGGAATGTGCAGTTGCTGGCATCAGATGGCGAGGATGTGCAAGTGACTTACGGGGATGTCGTCGCTGTTTCAGGTGGCCGTGAATTTGGCATCCTTTCTGGCGATGACCTAGCATTTCGTCTTGCTACTGAGCTACCGGATGTCGAGGCTCTGGTTTTTGCCCTCGGTGATGTCGAGGGTCTGATGGATGTCACTCCGGGTTCTGATGGGGTGTCGTTGCTAACGGAATGGTCCTCATCTGATTCGTTTGAAGGGCATCATGAGAAATCTATTGACGTGACAGGAGGAATATTCCTGAAGGCTGCTAGGGCTGCTGGTGCTGCTGCTACCGTACCTGCGGTTTGGTTCGTTGATGGAAGACACCCAGACAGGATTGTCGCTGCTGCTTGCGGGGAGCAGCCCATCGGTACTAGAATCCGTTCGTGAATCGGGTGTTTTTCTAGCCCTCATCGTCATAACCCCCCATCCTCTCGCATCTTTTGAGGGGACTCTATGGGCTCGCAGGACTCCGATTCCGCCGTTGCTGAAAGGCTTGCAGCAATGGGTTATGAGTCAACTCAATCTGATATGATGACAGAGTCACTGATTATTGTAGATGCACAGGACCAAGTGCTTGGATCGATGGATAAGATGGACTGCCATCTTGGCGAAGGTGTGTTGCATCGGGCCTTCTCAATACTACTTTTTGATGAGAATGATAGGTTGTTAGTGCAAAAGAGGGCCAGCGACAAGATTACCTTTCCAGGTGTTTGGGCAAATACCTGCTGTAGTCATCCATTGAGCAATGATTACGAGAGTGATGATGCCGGAGTCAAGAATGCTGCCGTACGAAAGATGGAACAGGAGTTGGGGATTGCTGCTGGCGACGTACCTCTGGACGATATTCACCCTATTACGCGCATGGTCTATAGAGCACGTCAGAATGAGGATTGGGTTGAGCATGAACTTGACCACATACTGTTTGCTCGGACTAATTCCGACTTGCGGCTGCAGCCAAATCCGAATGAAATTTCTGAACTTCGGTGGATTAGCGAGGATGATCTTGAGAGATGGATGAATAGCGGCCCAGATGATGGAGGGATTGTCGCACCGTGGTTCCGATGCATCGCTGAGAGGATTCTTCCAAAATGGTGGCCAAATCTCGATGTGCTACCCTCTATGGCCGATGACACAATTCGGAATATGGGTGATGTTAGTCACATGGTTGGTGGACAGGATATCGGTGGGATCGATACAGGTGACCTGATGGCTAGCCTATCCACACATCGTGTGGAAGTCGAGCGGCGAGTTGTGGCGGCACTATCCAAGTCGGAATCCAGTACACTCAGGGCTGCTATGCTACACCTGATAGAAGGTGGGGGCAAACGTCTCAGGGCAATTTTGCCATGGCTGGTGGCTGATGCTCTAGAAAGCGCACATGACGGACATTATGATCTGGGTGCCGCTATCGAAATTATTCATAATTTCACATTGGTCCATGATGATATCATGGATGATGATTCTATTCGCCGTGGCCGACCATCCGTACACGTAGCCTTTGATGAGCCTACTGCGATTAATGCAGGAGATGCTATGCTAGCAGTTTCTTTTGAGGTGCTGGCCAGCAGTGAACACATCGGTGGGGAGCATTTCCGCACCCTTGTGCAGATAGTCGGGGGGATGGTACGCAAGGTCAGCGAAGGCCAGCAGATGGATATGTCATTTGAAGGTGAAGATTCAGTAACTGAAGATGAATACCTCACAATGATCTCGGGGAAGACTGCTGCAATGTTCACCACGTGTGCAAGTGCGGGGGCATTGTTGGCTGGTGCTGATACAGCCACAATTAGCACGCTTGCCGAGTGGGGTGAAAACGTCGGATTGTGCTTCCAATTGATGGATGACCTCATCGATGTAACTGGAGATTCGGTTACTCTGGGGAAGCCGGCTTGTAGCGACATCGTAGCGGGTAAGCGTACTCTGATTGCCATACATGCACTGCATCAGGATACGGCCGACTTGGATTCATTCAAACAGGCCTTCGGCTCAGAAGACGGAGACTTAGACCGCAATCATCTCGACGCAATTGTTAGTGAATTGGAAAACAGTGGCTCAATTCCCTACGCCAGAGACAAAGCAATGGAATACCACTCCGCCGCCCACGCGTGTTTGGACCGGTTGCCTAAAACTTCTGGATTGAAGGTCTTGCGAGAACTTACTGACTTCCAATTGACGAGAATCAGTTAAGTCATTCTTCTTCGAGGATTTCTTCAACAGCCTCTCCAGCCCCAAACAACGAGGCGATAAGTGCCGAAAGCCATGTGACCATAGCGCGTCGTTGCGATGCGATGACATCAAGATTGCTCAGTCCGAGTAGTACGTCTCACCAGGTACCTCGGGCTTCATCCCCTTGCGTTCGCGAATCTCACCGACTATCTTCTCAAGAAGGTGTGCAGGTAACTCTTGGAACCCGCTGTTTTCGGTATTCCATATTGCTCGACCTTGCGAAGCCGCCCTGATGTCATTTGAAAATCCAAATGTCTCAGCTACAGGAAGAGTTCCAATTACAGTGGTAATTTCACCATCAGCAGGCATATCCTCGATGACTCCTCTTCGTTGCGTGACCTCACGAGTCACTCCACCAAGCCAGTCATTTGGCACAGATACGTACAATTTCTGCATAGGCTCCATGATGACTGTGCTGGCGCGAATCATAGCACCGCGAATCGCATTACGCATTGCCGGAATGCTCTGTGCAGGACCCCGATGGATAGCATCCTCGTGCAACTTGGCGTCAACAAGGCGGGCGTACATACCCATGACTGGCTCGCCAGCGAGGGGGCCACCTTTGCAAACCTCGTTGAAAGCCTCGATTAGCAACTCCTTGGTCTCGTGCAGTCCCTGAATGCCCTTGGTGTCATTGACAAAGACGTTGGTGCCGTTGATGGCGTATATCTTGCGCATTACGTCCTTGTTCATTCCATATTCGCCAAACTTTCTACCTACTTCCTTGGCATCGTTTGGTCGTACATTTCCCTCACCGAACTCACCGTCACGCAACGCATCAATCACCTCATCGGGCAGTCTCTCGACTTCGATGTAGAAACGGTTGTGCCGATTCGGCGACTTGCCCTCAAAAGGCCTCTTGCGGTTTTCACCACGAAGCGATTCACGGTATACCACAATTGGCTCTGACACATTGACCTTGATGTTCTGCTCTTCCTCAATTCTGTAGGTGGTAATCTCTAGATGTAGTTCGCCCATACCAGCCAGCAAGGCCTCACCAGTCTCTTGATTGGTTGTAACAACTAGGCTGGCGTCGGCCTTGGCCAGTGAACGGAGTGCATCGATGAACTTTGGTAGGTCCTTCATCGATTGCGGCTCAACGGCGACTGTGACGACTGGCTCAGAGTAATGTCGAATTGGCTCAAAGGGCACGATGTCCGGGTCGCGAGCAATGGTGACACCGGCAGCAGCACTGCGGATGCCAGTGAGAGCGACAATATTGCCTGCACAAACACTTGGTACAGGGATGCGGTCTGAGCCAACCATCATGCTGACTTGCTGAACACGCTCGACCTTACCTCCACCGATTCCCCACAACCTGTCACCCTGACTAACTGTACCTGAGTAGATTCTACCCACTGCAACTTCTCCTGCATGCGGGTCCATCCAGATCTTAGTGACCATAATGGCAAGAGGTCCATCTGCATTGCATTCCATCATCGATGCACCGAATTCAGATTCAAGATCGCCGGTCCAAATATTGGGGATTCGATACCTTTGTGCTAGCAGAGGACCGGGTAACTTGTGGACTGCCATGTCTAGCAATACTTCGTGAACTGGAGCGCGTTTAGCCAGTTCGGGTTGATTTTCGTCATGGCAATACTGGAAGATGTCCTTGAATGAAATGCCGCTCTTCTGCATATATGGAACTGTGATGCCCCAATTGTGGTATGCCGAACCGAATGCAACCGTGCCATCAGCAACACTGACCAGCCAGTCCTTCCTGTGTTCTTCAGGAGCGAACTGCTTGATGAGTACATTCACTTTGGTAATCTGTTCCATGAAGCGAGCCTGCATATCTTCGGGGGTGACCTGTAACTCGTTGATGAGTCGGTCTACCTTATTGATGAAAAGTACCGGCTTTACCTTCTCTTTCAGTGCTTGGCGAACAACTGTCTCTGTCTGCGGCATTGTACCCTCAACTGCGCAGGTGAGGATGAAGCACCCGTCGACTGCACGCATTGCTCTGGTTACGTCGCCGCCGAAGTCAACGTGACCGGGTGTGTCGATGAGATTGATGAGGAAATCAGTACCCTCGACGTTGTGCACCATCGAGGCACTTGCAGCATTGATGGTAATACCACGAGCAGCTTCCTGCTCGTCGAAATCAAGAACGCGGCTTTTTCCCGCCAGCGCTTCACTCATCATGCCTGCTCCGGCAATTAGGTTGTCCGAAAGTGTGGTCTTACCGTGGTCGATGTGCGCAGCGATACAGAGGTTCCTAATCTGGTCTCTGAGGTGCATCACTTCAGTTGCCTTGGCTATGTTGTCTTCTTTACGTCCCATTCAGGCCACCATGTTCGGGCCGGCGACCTGAAGCCGGTATTTAACCGCCCCTATGGGCGCACGCATGGGAGGCGGCGCGAGTACGAGTTCAGACTGCGACCACAGCGGTATTAGAAGCGGCCATCTCTGTCACCAACTGACGGAAATCTGCCCTGACGGCGGCGAGAGTAGCCCTCGCTTGCTCAAGGCGTTCAAGAAACTGCTCTCTCTTCTCAGCTGTAGCCTCGGCCAATTCAATTCTCCTTGAATCTATGGCGAAGTGTGCCTTTCTCACTGCTTCTCGACAGAAATCGGCTCGCTTACTGAAGGCTGCAAGGCGCTGCTCGCCAATCGTTAGTGCAGCATCCCTAGCAGCATTCTCGAAGGAGGTCTTCATCTTGGCATTCTCAATCGACCACTTCGGAGTTCGCTTCAACCCCTTGTTCAATTTGAACAATGACCAAAAATGAATCCACCACTTGGACGGGTCCCACTGCCACCAGCGGTATCCATTTCGATAGTCCGCCTGGAAGGCGTGGTGGAAGTTGTGGTATCCTTCTCCGAAGGTGAAGAAAGCTAGCCAAGAGGAGTCTTTGCTGCTGTTCTGATTGGAGTAAGGCTGCTTACCCCAGACATGTGCTGCTGAGTTGATTAGGAAGGTTCCATGGTGGACGAACACCGTTCGAATCAGCCCACCCCATACGAAACCGCCAATCGCTGTTCCGACTCCACCGATTGCATATCCAACGGCTGCAGGAGCAACCATTCCAAACAGGAATCCAAGTGAGAAAATGAATCGATTCTGAAATCTCACCACCCAATCCTTCTGTAAGTCGCGAACGTTGGTGTAGTCGGGCTCACCTACATGCTCGTCCATGATAATCCAAAGGAAATGGCTCCACCAGAACCCACGTGTGGCATTGTATGGGTCCTCCACAAGGTCAGTCACTTTGTGGTGGCGGCGATGGTCACTGGACCATTCAAGAATTGAATTTTGGAAGGCACCCGCTCCAAAGAGAGCATAAGATAGGCGCAGAGGCCAATGTGCCTCGTGACTGCGATGGGAAAAGAGCCGATGGTATCCTACAGTTATCGAAAGACCACAGGCAAAATACCAGACAAAGAATATGACTGCCTCAACCCAAGTCAAACCGTATGTGAAACCATGCCATACGCCACCGATCACTGCTAGAGGTGGGGTGCCGAGGATGAATACCGCATTCAGCCAATTGACATTGAAAGGCTTAGCTGCCCTCTCTACATCATCCATGATGCGCCGCCTCTCAGTATCACCTATGATTGTTATGACTAGCAGCACGCATAACAGAATATTCGATGGAGAATATAATTCTCCGAATCAACGTGCCGAACTTGCAATGCGCTGAACTTCTTCCTTCTTGGAGACAGCGAACGACGCTACATCGCCATCCTTAGCCTTCATTATCTCGTTGACGATTCCTTGGGTGAGGGTCTTCTCACTCTTGATTGTAGCAGTGACCGCACCTTGGCATAGGTAGCGAATAGCCACGTCGAGACGACGGCTAGGGGCACTGTCGACAGCCTTAGGCTGGCTGACAGCTCCGAAGCGGATTCTGGTTATCTCTTCCATTGGAGCAGCTTGTGTGATTGCATCGACCAATACCTGCAGCGGATTATCTCCAGTTCGGTCGTGAATGATGTCTAGTGCTTCCTCAAAGGACTTAGCAGCATACAGTTTCTTGCCGCCATTGCGGCCAGTTCGCATCAAACCGTTGATGTAGCGCTCCACAACCGAGAGTTTGCTCTTACCCATCCAAGCATTGGCATGGCGGCCTCCGCTGTGTGGGACACCTACAGTTTGCAGATTGATGTATGGTGCTAGACCCGGGTCCTCGCAGGTTACCTCTGAGGCGTCCCACTTACCGAAGACGAGTGTGCCGATACCTGCAATCGGAGATTCATCAGCCACAACTTCTTCAGCTGCAGGAGCATCCTCTGCTGTTTCTTCAGCAATCTCCTCGTCTGACATAGTATATTCCTCCTTGTTCAGCGGACTGGCTTCTCCTTACGGCCTCGGACCATCTCATCAAGGGAGACGCCGTTGACCTGGATGACCTTGTAACGGACACCGGGAATATCACCGTATGAACGACCCATGCGGCCGCCGATGCCCTCAACCATGACCTCGTCGTGTTCATCGATGAAGTTGATTGCGCCATCGCCGGGTGCGAAAGCAGTGAGTTTGTTGCCGGTGCGGATGAGTGAGATCTTCACGGCCTTGCGGATTCCAGAGTTGGGCTGCTTCGCCTCAATTCCTACCTTCTCGATGACAATCCCCTTAGCTTGAGTACTGCCTTGCAGTGGGTCGTGCTTGAGAACTCCACCTTGTCGGCGCTTCGATTCTCGCCTCCTGTATCCACGGTCCTTCCAACGAAACTTTTGACGGTCATTCTTCATCTTGGATCCACTGAATAGTCCACGACCCATGAATGCACCACGCTTTGAAGCAATCCGCCGACTTACCCCCCATATATGAGCGTGACGGCCATGAATCGCCTTACTGTGAGCCGAAATCAAGCCGATACCCCACCCCCAATCTTGATGCCTCCCCTGCCCTCGCCCCCATCATGGCCTTCAGGGACCACCTCGCGGGAGCGCACGAGCACAACGAACAGGTATCCTGTGTTCACGACTTCTTCGACCTCTCATGTAATCAGAATCACAGCCTGATTGTGTTCAATGACGTGCTAGAGGCTGTGGGGCACAGAGCAGCTATGAACGTGCTATCCAGAGACCGATTGTGTGCAAGGCTGGGTATGTCACCGGGCCAAGTTGTGGATTTGTTGGGTCGGGGAATGAGTACCCGTAGCGAACCGCAGCTGATTTCTGCTAATGAGGCTCCCGTGTTGCAGAGTGGACAGGAAGAACCGGATTTGCACGGTCTGCCCATTCCTTGGCACTACCGCGAGGATCGTGGCAGATACATGTCAGCAAGTATCGTTATTGCTGAATGGGATGGTCGTAGGAACGTGTCTTTTCACCGTCAATTCCTTCGTGATGCGAATCATGTTGTTGCCCGATTGGTTCCTCGCCACCTTCGCACGATGGTTGACGAGGCTCGGGCAAACGGTGAGACTGTGAATATCGCAATAGTCAACGGTTGCGACCCGGTAGTTCTGCTCGCAGCAGCAATGTCGTTCGATGAACCGATTGATGAGATGACAGTGGCTGCTTCACTTCATGAGGCCGTCTATGGCACACCCCTGCAGGTAGTGACATTGCCCAATGGAATTGCAGTGCCCGCTGATGCAGAGTATGCGATGACCGCCACCATCACTCTAGAAGATGATGACGAGGGACCGTATGTTGACATCACTGGAACTCTCGATGAAGTCAGGCAGGAACCTGTATTCGAAATCCACACCGTCCACCATCGAACGGACCCCATCTTCCACGCGCTGATTCCCGCTGAAAGCGAGCACAAGGCTCTGATGGGGCTTCCTCGCGCACCGACTGTCAAATCCGCAGTTGCGGCAGTCTGTGAGTGCCATGACGTACACATGACTGATGGCGGCTGTGGCTGGCTTGCTGCAGTTGTCAGCATCACCCCTCAAAATGAAGGGGATGGAAGGAGAGCAATCGAGGCCGCTCTCGCTGGTCATCGCTCGATGAAAATGGTCACAATCGTTGACTCTGACATCGATGTTGGTGATGCAGAACGCGTTGAATGGGCAATGATGACGCGATGGCAGCCTGATGTTGACACAGTCATCCTCACTGGCCAGAAGGGAAGCAGCCTTGACCCTACAAGGGCGGCGGATGGAACGACATCCAAGGTTGGATTTGATGCTACTATGCCACCGGGATGTAATAGGGCACCTTTCACATCGGTTCGCTGATGCTCATCCCACCCCAATACCAATTAGGATGACGGCGCAGTAATGGTCACCAACAGGTGGGAGAATGGCCGAAGGATTGGCAGGGCGTCTACAGCATCCGAGGCGCAGTTTGGGTGACAGACATCGCTCACAGGCAATGAAGTTCCTTAGCCTCGCTGAAGAGGACCCGGATAGAGCAGCCGCTAGCGTGGATTGGGCGGAGCAGAACGCTCGCCAGGCCTTGCTGCACGATTTCACATCGGATGAGAATTGGCGGTGCTTGGCGCACATCAAGAAATTACGTGGTGATGAATCGGGCCTGAGGGCCCTGATGCAGGATCTATTCTCTGTCCTAGGAAGGGACCCCGAGCAGATTGCCCAGCTAGATGGTGTTGCCATCCTTGAAGTAAGTGAGGAACTTCTTGAGGCCGCATTCTCAAATGATGCGCTTGATATTGAAAAGTGGTGGATTGACGTAGCCGCTAGCGAAACGGAACTTGCAGCTTTTATCGAAAGAGTAGGTCGACTTGACCTCTCAGACCCGAGGTGCAATGTCCTATTTGGTCGTAGATTGGAGAGGATGCACGCTGCTGGGCACGAGGATTCCTTCATCCCACTCGCAAGGCGGTTGCTAGCGCAGCGACCGGTGAATTACGAACTCTGGACCGACCTTGGACGATTGCATGAGCGTAGAGAAGAATATGATGAGGCTTGGTTCTGTTATGACCAAGCCCAGACTCATTATCCTGAGGCTAGATTACGCAATGAATTCCGAGAGAGGATGGAGGCAAGGCTCGACGATGGTGTTCGTAAGCCGTGGACACCTCCTGCCATAGATGCTCGAGATGAGTTTCTCGCACGGATGCAGAGCCTTGCTGTCAGAATTGCGGCACCTGACGAGGCCGGGACAATTGAGCGAGAAATCGAGGAGGAAATCGTCACGGTCACCGATATTGACCGAATTGCTGAGTTGCTGGAATCTGGAGAGAACTCTGCCGCATTCTTCCTTGCTAGAAGGCTGGTCGCTACAGGCGATAAGACGGCGCGTGAATGGCTTGACAGGGCATCTGAAGCGCTGGCCGCTGATGACGAGATACACATACCATAGGTGAGGAAATGGCTGGTCGTCGGTGGGTCGTTGGCTGGGTAGTACCAGTATCTATAGGTGTCATCCCACTTGATGGCAAGGGTGCTTATTGGCTGATGGTCAAGCATAGAGAGCGTGGTTGGGAGTTGCCCGGTGGCTGGGTTGAGGAAGGCGAATCCAGCGAAATTGCTGCACTTAGAGAATTATTCGAAGAGAGTGGGTTGTTAGGTACCGCTACTGCTGTGGCCAAAGGACTCATCGAGGACAATGGTGATGTGGTACTCATTCACGTTGACGCGGAGCCCACGCCATTCACTTGGGATTCATCCGATACAGGTATTGAGGAGGTTGGCTGGTGTCTGATACCACCTGAGCCACTTGGTTGGGGGGTTGAGGAACTGCGCAGAATCAGTGCTCATGATTGGAATAAGGAAAGTACATTCTCATCCTGAATCGATGCGGTATTCTGCTCAATTATCGATTCAATGCCGCCATGGCTGATTTCCCGGTCGGCTTCAAGAAGCACAGCAAGGTCGGGCCGATATTCACCTGTGACCTCGACATGTGATTCGAGTACCCAGTCAAGCAGCATTCGAACATCATCTGGATGGATGTTCAGTTGCTTGCGGGGCTCACCTGCTTCTCGGGGCTTGGCCTGCTCAACCCTCTCAGTCATCAATTTGCTATCAGAGTCAACAGATGTCAATCCGATGTCTAGCCAGTGCAGACCTGCTTCCAGTGCGTGGTCTAACAAGCCGGTTTGTCTGAATCCGTGATGGGCGATCCAAAACTGGAGGAGCGCGCCATGCATATCGCCGATTTGAATGAGGATGTCACCAGCCCTGCGTCGAGCCATTGAAACTGATTCTACAGTATGTGGGCCATTGCGTGCGAAATCACCATAGAGCACGAGAGCCATCAAATGTTCATTCATCGATTCGTGCCATGCAGCCATATTCAGTAGTGCAAGTGAATGCCAAACGTGTCCTTCCTCGAGTGCCTTGAGCCTCTCGACGGCCCACTTCAGGTCTGCTCCTGCCTGCTCAGACTCCCCCAGACTGGCCCTTAGCAGACCCCATTCCATTCTGATTCGCGCTTCAAGAAGGTGGTCGCGTTGGCTGGCATTCCTGCTCGACTGCAATGCCGATGCAAGATGTTCCTGTGCTGCGTCAGAGTCATTGCTCAACTGAGCCTTTCGGAACTGTATGATGGAGGATTCTGCGTCCGTCAGCATTTTTTCCAGTTCAGAGGATGAGGCCTCATCTCCCTCTGCTAGTGCTTGCTCCGCCACTCGGAGTGCACCATTCGGCTCATCATTGAGCATCGGAGTGATATTGTTGCCTGCACGAAGTTCAATCAGCATCATCGCGGGGTCAATTGGCATCAGACATTCCTCCTGAGTGCGCTTAGCAGTGCGATGAATCCGCTGGTAGCATCGACTGAGTCGATTGCGCCTGTCCAACCGGCCGCACCGGCGTGACCGCCACCTTCGCCGCCACTGCGGCTCACCATATCTTGCATCATCTCACCGAGATGCAAGTTTGCGAGAGTTGCTCGTCTGCTCGCTCTCGCTGTCAATCTACAATTTCCCTCGATGTGTCGATGCACCAATGCCACATCAGCACCAGCTGAGATTAGCGAGCGGGCAACGATGCCTTCGTTCGTTCCTGCTCGCGTATACATCAGGAACCAAGGCCCGGCCTCGGTGGTATTGACACGGCTCAGAGCCTTGGCTATGGATACCTTCTGTGAATGGTTGAGTTCTATTGACTCCATGTCCTCAATGAACGAAGCATAGTCAATGCCTCCCTTCAAGGATAGGGCAGATGCTGCAGCAAGGGCACCACTGTCCGCGTGTCTGAATCGGCCAGTGTCAGTGATTATTCCCGCCAATAGTAGACTACATGCGACCTCATCTAAGCGATCGGGACACGATTGCTCCGCCCATGCGTGTATGATTTCCGTAGTTGAACAGGTCTGCCAGCGTATCAGCAGGTCACCCGGACCCAATTCTAGTTCCTCCCCAGCATCATGGTGGTCAATGATGCACAGAGGTACTTCGGGTAATTCCAGACCAACCTGACCTGGGTCGGCAGCATCGACGATGATTATTCCGCCCAACTCACGCGGCCAGACAGGTCGCTCTGAATCCATACGCAGGAAATCTGCCCCATTGGAGTTGACAATGGTTCTAGCAATTGTTGAGAGATGAACACCACAGGCTCGTGCTCGGCTCCCTATCATCGAAGCGAGTGCGCACGCACTACCAACTGTATCCATATCTCCATTTCTGTGGGTGACTACGGCTACTGCTCCTGATTCTAGAGCCAGTGATAGCCAACTGTCGAAGGCTGCGATATCGGCGGCTCGTGCCGGCATGTGTATCACCCTCAGGCATCCTCGAATTTCTTCACAGCTTGCTCGTACGTAGACTTCAGTTCGGATTCTCTCTCCTCAAGTCTGGCCTCGTGGCTGATAATCGTCTGCAGAGATTCTTCTAATTCGAGTTGAAGTTGATCCACATCCTCCACTTCTACTAGGATCGGGCCGACTTGCTGGAAGACCGGTCGGCTCTCATCCTGCGACTTGAGATGGGCAAGAGTGCTTCGCAGTTCGTTTGCTTGGGCTGTTATTGCTGCCTTTTGCTGGCTCACCAATTGATACTCAGCGACTGTTTGTTCAAGCGCGCTGCGCATGTCGACTGCATCACTCATTCCTACACCTCGGTATTCTGCTGCTGGTCAATACTCATCAGGGCTTCGCTAGCAGCCTTGAGAGAGCGCATTGTGGAATTGAAGCGTGCTCGTAGGTCACTGGGGGAATTTCCACACACTCTGATGTGGACTTTACCACCTTGCGCAAAGGCATCTACATCCTCGCAAGCGAGTGAGGCGATAATCGGTTCACACTGGTCCTTCATGTCGAGGTCAATATTCACTGACCAAGATTCACTCTTCTTCATCGGCACCGGCATCAACCTCTGACTTGGCCTTTTCATAATCAATCGCCTTTTGGCTGGCGATGACGGCCATGTCGGTGACTGTGGCCCCTTCCATACCACGCCTGATGATGCGATGATTCGCATCAGACGCACGGGTGAAAGGCTCCCAAACTCCGCCGGCAAAGGTGTGGCCGCATTTCTTGCAAGCCCAAATCCCGGCAGCCTGTCGACGAACCTTTTGGTACTGGCAAGTTGGGCAGGTGTAACTGCGCTTGAGTTTGTTGAGTGCTGCACCAGCGCGTCGCCTGACACTTACACCGTACCGGCTGCCGTAACGGGCAGTTATCCCAGTTTTCTGTGTGCGCTTGCTCATTTGAATCACTCCAGTTGTGCGACAATGTCTCTAAGTTCTGCGCACCGTTTTTGTGCCTGATCCATTATCTCAGTGAATTCGGCCGCTGTGAACACGCCTCTTAGTCCCTTTTGAAGGGAGTGGACATGACCCTCATCGCCGAGCGTGATGTGAATTCGCTCATCGCCGCCGAGTTCCTCCCTCTTACTTGCATCGTAAACGAAGCGGCCGCCTACCTTGTGGTACGAGGCCATCATGGGGGTTCCGGTCAATGGCAGGGGATAATCCTCTCCAACATCGAAGCGCTCTGCGGGAACTGTTGCATTACTTAGCGCTGCAATCGCTGCAAGAGCAAAAGCATCGAACAAGTTACCGTCATCGCTCACTGCGAACAAATCGACAATGACCTGCCAGGCCTTCTCGCCTGGAAGAATGCATAGGTCGTCCATATTCAAGCAACCTGATTCACGGATGCCACGGTCAACGACTCGGCCCAATTCTATACTCTCCGCACTAGGGGGGCCCGGTTCCCAATTTGGCCCGCATACAGGACGCACTTCTGCGCTGGTCATCAGTCCACCTTGGGTAGGACGGTCGGGGTAGGGAGTCATTGTCTGGAACTTCACACCTACGAGCACGATGGTATCACCCATCCTGACTCGGCATGAGCCCTCGGCATTGGCTAGGCAGCCAACTTCAATCTCGAGGTTGCGGCCTTCAAAGCGGCCGCGGCCGTCGATGCGTGAATCCTCAGATGCCAAAGCAGCGAGGTTCTCGCGAAGTAGAGTTGGTACGATTGGAATGGCCATCAGACCTCACCTCCATAACGACGCTTCAGAGCATCAACCATGACAGCATGCACCTCCAGTGCAGACTGCATATTGTAATCCCAAGCCTCTTGGAACTGTTCCATGCTCAGGTCGCCGTCCATCTGCAAGAATACCAGTTCACCGGTCATCGGTAGGATTCCCATTGGTAGGTCAGCCTCACCGTAGTTGTCCTCTTCCTTGTTGAGGTCGCAGACAACAATGTCGTGTACCTTTCCACTGGCTACACTGACAACCATGTCTGACATTGGAATGCCAGCATCAGCCAATGCCATGCTTGCAGCGGTTATTCCCGCACAGCGAGTACCAGCTTCGGCGCAAATAATCTCAATCTCGACGCGAATCTTGCTGCGTGGATACAACTCAAGGTCGACCACGCTCTCCAGAGCATCTGCGGTCACCTTGCTAATCTCACGGCTGCGGCGGTTGAAGCCGGGCCTTATTCGGTCAGTTGTACTGAAAGGTGCCATATTGTATCTGACATCTAGAATTGCGCGGTCTTGGCGCTGAATCTTGCGAGGGTGAGCCTCCATCGGGCCATATACGGCAGCGATGACCTCATTCTTACCCCACTTGACGCGGGCTGAGCCATCTGCTACCGGGATTACTCCGCACTCGATTTCGACTTCGCGCATCTGTTCGGCAGTGCGCCCATCGAGCCTGATTCCATTTTCGTCTATGCACTGAACGTCTCCATATCCTCCCATTTCAATCACTACTCCGTTGCAAGCGCCGCAATGCGCTCATTCAGTCCGGGGAGGTGTGCTGTCTCTCGAATCACGTCCATCGCCTCCCTTACCTCGCTCATTCCGCTCTGATCACCATCAATCCAGACACGTCCGTTCTGGCCAATGATCATCCGACTCTGTCCAAGCGACTTAAGTTGCTGTAGCATTCCGCCGCCCTTGCCGACTACCTTGCCGATAATGTGAGGTGGAATCTCCTCGATGAATCCGGACTTCAACTTTCGAAGCCCCATACCTTTCATCGTCACAACAGATGAGTGTGTCTCATCAACCTCTTGGACTCGACAGAGAATGGCATCACCAATCCCGAGATGTTGTCGAACTGCGCCGAACTCAACCTTCCACGGTGCGAGGCTCATCGGTAGAATCGCATTGAATGCGGCACCAATGTCCACGAACCAAATGTTGTTGGTCATGCCTTCGATGTATCCAACTATGAGGTCAGATGCGCGAGGCACATATCGGCTTGACAATGGTTCAATCGTAACCGTGTTGCCATGCTTTTGCATATTTCCTGTCTTCATGGCCACGAGGGTACCGTCGATAAGACGGACGCCGTGACCAGCCCGTGCGCCTTCTTCGGCGCTGAGCCGTTCTCCAGGGTGCACGAGTGTGCTACCCGAGGCGGGCTCGTTAGAGGTGCTGTCACCAGTCATTCTGTTTCACTTCCGAGCGGGCCGACCGGCAACCCCTCTTTAACCATTGACACCCCTTAGGGGTGGCCGTCTGCCTACGATTGGCCTCATTTCATCTCACGTACTTCTGCATCTGAGGCTCGTTTTGCGACCTTTGAGATGTAATCGCCCTTCATTCCCGCCGGTATCTCAACTACAAACGCCCAGTCGCCGTTGGGAAGCCACTCTTCCCTCAGCACATCGCTGCGTACCAGATTCTGTACCGAGCCATAATTCGCCCCGGGAATTCGAAAGGCCAATTTCAGAGTAACAAAAGAAAGAGGAATCAGTGGGCGGATGGCGCTGACTGCATCTTTGACCTGTTTCTCTATTGATTGAAAGGCATCAACACTGAAACGGGCCTCCTCAAGAGCGGTTTCGATTCTAGTCGCCGGATGTGGAAGTTTAGTCTTGGGGTCTATAGCCGTTGAGGCTATCTCTGCTACAATCTGTTTGCGCTTGTCCTCTACCAATTTCTTGCGCTGGACTGTGGTTAGTTGGATACTGCCATCAGTGAGGATGCGTGTAACGCATTCAGCAATTTCCACCGTGCCGAAAACGCCAATCAACTTCTCCTCGGTAGGTCGCTCTCCACCTCGAGCATCATGCCACACCTCATCGGTGGCGAGTAAGTCATCGAGTGAGACAGATTCGGGGTCCGATTTGAATGAATCAACCAAGTCGGGGTCAACAAGAATCTCGTACCTTTTCCCACCTTTTTCCAATCTTGCGATGACTGCATCGTCCAGACTAACCATTTCTTCACCAACCTGTGACAGGCCTGTCACACATTAGGGTTGCCGAATCACTCTTCAAACGCCGGCTTCAGTTTGTCGATGTGCTTGATACAATCATCCTTACTGAGCAAATTGTACCCTGAAGCATTGATGACCGCTATTTCTACGGCGTCTTTGTTGAGTTCTTCTTCCAATGAATTACGTAGCCCCTCAAGAGCGAGTTTGATTCCAGCATTCATGGTCATGTTCGGCCTCCAGTTCTTCTCAAAGAACTCTACCACTGAACTTCGGCCACGGCCGATTGCACCCGCATGATAGGACTGGTAAGCACCACTAGGATCGGTTTCGTAGAGGTGGATGCCCTCGTCATCAACACCAGCAATGAGTAGAGCTGTGCCGAATGGGCGGACACCACCATATTGGGTGAACGACTGTTTGAAGTCGCAGATTCTCTTAGTTAGTGTCTCAATTGGAATCGGGTCAGCATATGTAATGCGATTAACTTGACATTGCACGCGGGCGCGGTCAACCAACTGTCGGGCATCTGCGACAAGACCTGAAGTGGCGAAGCCGATGTGGTCGTCAACACAGTACACCTTCTCGATGGAATCAGGAATGATGAGGCGGCTGGCTATTCGCTTGTCGACGACAAGGATGACGCCGTCACGGTACTTCAGACCGGCTGTGGTGGTTCCCCGCTTGACTGACTCGCGCGCATACTCGACCTGAAATAGGCGCCCATCTGGGCTGAATGTAGTGATTCCATGATCGTAGCCTCGTCCACTTGGTTGCATCTGATTCCCTCTCTCCGCCGAGCCTGTGCGGTCCCCTATGAACCTTCGTCGGACACCCCTCCCGCAACGACGGCAGTTCTTGAATGATACAAAGTGGCCGAATGCATCAACTTCGGCGGTGAGACTTTGGAATGTGAGCAATGAGCGAGGGCTATGAGGGTCCTTGTCCTCTCTTCAGGTGGCAAAGATTCCGCCTATTCCACATGGTGGGCTCTACAACGCGGCTGGGAGGTTGTTGGCTTGGTTACTATTCAGGTGGAGGGTGACGATTCGATGATGTTTCTGATTCCCA
>CAUZSM010000023.1:0-18310 GCA_963582685.1 Candidatus Thalassarchaeaceae archaeon
CGGAAAAAGAGCAAGGGAGGTGACTGAAATGATCGACCCGGTTGTTTGGGATATTGGCTATCTGGTCTCTGCCGCACTGTTCATCTTTGGAATCAAGCGGCTCTCAAGTCCGAAGACCGCGCCATCGGGTAACCGGCTTGGTGCCTATGGAATGGGACTTGCAGTTCTCGTCACTTTGGTGCGCATGCAGACAGAGGGCAAGATCGAAATCGAACTCATCCTTGGGGGTTTGGCGATTGGCGGTCTCATCGGCTTTACCTTGGCAAAGAGGGTCGAAATGACAGGAATGCCTGAGTTAGTAGCTATGTTCAACGGCTTTGGCGGCGGTGCTTCAGCCCTTGTTGGAATGTCAGAAGCCATCAAGCGACTACAGATTGGTGCAGGTGTCGAGGGCGGGATACCTCCCGCTGGCGTGGAGTTCTACGCAATCTGGGTGGCCATCGGTTTGTCCGGTATCGTCGGATGGGTGACTCTCAGTGGCAGCCTGGTTGCTATGTTCAAATTGAAGGGTGGATTCACCATCCCACTCACCAAGAAGTGGGTCAGGTTCCCCACGTGGGGTCCTGCATGGCTCAATCTGGTCAAGGTTGCATTGCTTATCGGCAGCTTCACTCTGGTGTGGTTCACCATTCAGGATCCGTCCAATACCGACTACATCTACGGCCTAGTGGCTGCTTCGTGCCTCCTCGGGATTCTGTTTGTGCTTCCAATCGGTGGCGCAGACATGCCGGTAGTGGTCAGTTTGTTGAACTCATTGTCAGGCATTGCCGCCGCATTCACCGGTTTTGTCATCGGAAATAATGTTCTAATCATCGCTGGCTCGATGGTAGGTGCGGCAGGCCTCGTCCTGACGTTCATCATGTGCAAGGCGATGAATCGCACACTCACTGCAGTGTTGTTCAAGGCATTCGGCGGCAGTGGAGACAAGCAGCAACTTACCCGTACCAAGGTAGGTAGCGACCCTGTAGAGGTTGCAATGGTCTGCGATGGCATCAGCAAGTGTGTCATCATTCCCGGATACGGCATGGCGGTCAGTCAAGCCCAGCATGCCGTCAAGGAATTCGCTGACATGATGGAGGCTCAAGGTGTCGAGGTGATGTATGGAATCCATCCGGTTGCTGGCCGAATGCCCGGTCACATGAATGTCTTACTTGCAGAGGCCAGTGTTCCTTACGAGCAACTGATTGAGTTGGGTGAAATCAATTCCGAACTGCCAGATACAGATGTTGCGATAGTCATCGGTGCTAACGACACTGTGAATCCGGCCGCTCGCACTGGAGAAGGTCCACTTGGAGGCATGCCAATAATCGATGCCGACAAGGCCCGAGTCGTTGTCATCATCAAGCGAAGTCTTTCTGTGGGTTATGCTGGAGTGGACAACGACCTATTCTACGAGGACAGCACCATGATGCTATTCGGCGATGGCAAGAAGATGATGAATGCGCTGAACACAGCAATCAAGGAGCTCTGAGCAAGCAACTCGCTCTCGGTGCATCCTTTGAGCGCACCCCCATAAGGGAACGGTTAAGGACGGCATTAAGGTCGAAAGCACACTGAGGGTGACCTATGTCGAGAGTCCTGACTCGATTGGCTATCGGGTTGGTCCTGCTGTTGCTCACCGTTGCTCCAGCGATGGGCTACTCCACCGGCCCTCCGACCATGGAAGATGGCGAAGAGGTAGTCAAGGCCGGTTGCACCTGCCATGGCAATGGAGTACCATCCAATGTCACTATTATCTCAATTTCAGGCGTACCTCACGCCTACGCGGCCAACGCATCGTACGCATTGACGGTCAGCATCTCCCATTCCACCAACTATGAGGGTGGATTCATGCTCTCTGGTGGTGGTGTAGGTGTATTTTCTTGGGATGAGGAACAGAATATCAGACCTGAAGCGGACAGCGGTGAGGATAGTGCAGCCACTAGTACTTCCAGTGCCATTTCTCATGATTCTACTTCAGACCCCGCCGAGTGGACATTCACCTGGACCGCGCCTTCATCTGACGAGGGAAGTGTGACCTTCTGGCTCGCTGGTAATGCAGTTGACGGCAGTCTTGCTCCTGATGCCGGCGATAGTTGGAATCTACTCACGTTCGTCATCAACTCACCTTCAGAAACCACCGCTTCCACGGACCAATCCACTCGAGTGATTTCGGTTGGCGACTACGATAGCCTATTCATTGTCGAGGAAGACCCGGCTGCGCTTGAAGCAGAGAATCAGAGGAAGTTGTCGCTCAGTGTGGTAAATGGTGGCATGGCTTGGTATCTGACTACACTCGTAGCACTCATTTTTGGTGGCGTGGTGCAGAAGGAGATTCTTGAGAGGAAGCATGAATCTGGACCTGACCATCTTGCAAAAGAATTGGCTTATCCTCAGGGTATCCGCAGAGGTGTAGTCTGCATCGGCTTGGGACTGCTAGGTCTGAAGTGGCTTGCAGATGGTGCCGGAGAGTATCTTTGGGCCACCGCATTCTTGTGCAGCGTCTGGGCTGCCTATGGCGTGTATCGAACAGTATTGGCTGCCAAAACACCACCCCGCGTTCACGACATCATGTAGGTGGCGCCGCCATCGGCATGCAGATGAGGGAGATTCCATCTCCTGCACATGATGTCTCTGCGACTGGCATCCGATTGGGATTCAGGTTTGTCCTTGCACATGCAGGAGTTGAGGGATAGAGGATACGTTGTCCTACTGGTAATCGTCGTTTCCGCTCTGTTCTGGTGGGTTGCGGCAGACCAGATATTGCGCATGTGGGTTTCGACTCTGTCACTTGGAGCGGGCGAGGGCTCACTCACAGTGTTCGACCCACATGGATGGATGCGTACACGCTGGTCAATGATTGGTCTGCTCGCATTGGTGACAGCACTTCCAGTACTCGGGCATCAGACCATTCGCTTCGCCGACACCGGTTTACTTCCTTCCGAGAGGCGTTGGCTACGCAGTTTTGTCTCTGTCGGCACCATATCTACAATCATGCTGCTGTGTCTGTGGTGGTTTTGGGGATACTCTTTCCTTGTGGAATGGGCGACTGACGCGGCCGCTTTTGAGGGGGTTGGGCTGCATTATGATGCCAAGTTGATTTTCGATGTAGCACTTGGTCTGTCTTGGTGGATGATTCTCGTATTGCTCGCTTCTCTGGCTCTATCGCTGGCAAGGATGTACTCTCTGACTGAAGCAGAGCCGTTTGACCCGTTACGAATTCGCGTACACGTGGCTATGCTCTTCTTCTGGTGGCTCACTTCACCAGAAGTTCTCTCCGGAAACTGGCTAGCACTGGCAATTATCGCGGTTGCAGTGACTGAATACTCATCCCGCAGAGTGCCGGTGCCAAGACTAGGCAGTGCACAGCGTCGTCCGCGCCCCGTATTCGATGACAAGGGTGAGGTTCGCCGTTCTATGTTTGCGATGTGCTCCTGTGACGGCGCTTGTCCCCGAGCGCTGCGCGACGAAGCACCTGACTCGGTCGGTTGGGTAGAAGCTGAGGCATTATGTCTCTCAGCGGCGGAGCAAGACGCCCTGCTCGATACTGTACTTCGAAACAATGTGACAGACCTATTCATCAGCGGATGCGAGGGCTCCCCACTCCCGCTTGACCTGCGCGAAGGCTTGGCCTCTATGAATTGCGAATTGCGGGGATTGGGATGGCTTGACAGGCACGAATTGCCGCTTGAAGCAAACTCGGATGCACGGGCCACTAGGCAAGGTGAACTGCGGAAAACTGCAACCCCGTGGAAGGTGTGATTAGGCCCACTCCTGAGGCCGAGGGCTTCAAGCAGAAGCAGGTAACGGGTCAACCCATGCGTAGGCTGCTGCGAGTGGTGCTTGCTGTTGGCATCATCCTTCTAGGTCAATGGCTTGCAGCAAGTCCTGAAATCTACGAACCTATCTTTGGGAAAATACAGCAGACTGTAGTGGTCAGTGAGGATTCCCCAATAGTTAACATGCAAGATGAGGAGCGTTGGTTGGTACTTGTTGTGGAGTTTCCTGACCACGCAGCGGGGCCGGGTAGAGACGTTGATCGTGCCAGTGTAATGTTGACTGGAGAAATTTCAGCAAAGACCTATTTTGACGAAATTTCAGCTCACCGCTCAACCCTGATTGCTGATGTATATCCTGAAGTATACAAAGCGTCCTATGCCTCGGAGAGTTATGGCATGGACTCCGATGGCAGGAGGGATGCTGGAACCAGTGCGAGTGGTGGCCCGGCTGGCCTCGCGGAGGAAGCGATGATTGCTGTCTTCAGTGGCGGTGACATTTCTGAATACGATCTCGATGGTGATGGTTGGATTGACCGCCTGTTGATTATTCACACTGGTGATGCTCAGGAAGACGGTGGAGGCACAGATGCTATCTGGAGCCATTACGGTCCACTAAACACACCATTTGCCGTTGCTGGGGTGGAAGTGGGTCACTACACGATGGCCTCTTTCGATTCCGGCCTTGGCACAATCATCCACGAGATGCTGCATATGACCGGTGCTGTGGACCTTTACGATGTGCACAGCGCGGCACCAACCTCCGAATGGAATGGCCTTGGTGATTGGGATATCATGGCTAGCGGGAATTGGAATGGAAATGGACGAATCCCCGCTCTTCCCACTTCACCCACACTGGAACTCATCGGCGCGCTAGAGCCAGTCAACCTCTCTGTGGGTAGCTCTGGTCCTGAGAATCAGACCTACGTGATATTGCCGCATGTCTCGACCTCTGGCACAGTCCGCATTCAGATTGCCCCGGGTGAGTATGTTTGGCTGGAACTCAGGGTAGATTCTGGCTTTGACAAGGAGATTCCCGGGCATGGGTTATTGGTTAGCCAGCAGAACATCAACGTCGGTGACATCAGCGATAATGAAGTGAATCGTGACCCCGATTACGCTTGGACGAAAATAATCGAGGCCGACGGCGATGGTGGATTGACTCGCGGTGTTGACGAGGGCAGTTCAGGCGATGTTTTCCAAGCAGGACAGAAGTTTGGCTCTGACGGTATTCAGATTCGAGATTCTCGCGGACGGTTGGTGAACTGGCTTATTGAGGTCAATTCAGTCAATAGCAGCAGTGCATCAATCAAAATCAGTTCCCCGGGTGTTGGAGATGCAGCAGTGCTGCCTCCCCCCGGCCCTCTCCGACTTCTGGAAGACGAGTCGATACCCTTGCAGTTCACTGCACGCGAAACCTGCATGCCTTGGTCACAGGTGAACTCCACCGACGGCCGCATTATTTCACTACAGTCAGCGCACGAATTGGTCCCCGGAGATGTTGCAGTCTTCGACTTATCATTCGTTGAGAGCGCCATTGCAGGAACAGCGGGAGAAATCAGCGGCACAGTCGGTTGTGGTCAGAGTACTGCGGCCGATGTGGTGATTCCCTGGGCAGTGGTCGAGAACAGACTCATTCCAGGACACTTTGAGGATAAGGTTCCGGTCTCTGAGCCATCTTCTGTCGTGATCCCATTGGAATTTGAAGGCGATGGGTGGCGAGAGTATGATGTCATCATCGAGGGGCCGTTGGCCCGAATAGCCAGTACCGACGCGAGACAGAACCTTGGTCCGGGCTCATCGATTGTCATCGAGATTGACCCAGAGGGGCTACTCAGTCCCGGGATGATAGCCAGAGGTAGTATCCAACTCTACGATGAGGACGGACTAGCAGGTGAACAGGATGTGTCACTGCAGGCTGAACCACCCGATGGTGCAGCAGCGTGGATATTGTGGCTAACTGAACCCGCGAATAACATTCAACTGATTTCCCTGCTTCTCTCCTTGTGGGTTCTGATGGGAATCAGACGCAAGAAGCCGCCTAAGGATGCGATGCGGATTCGGCAAGCGGCGCAGCAAGGTCCGAGCAACAGAGGTCCAGACACCTCGTTCGACATCGGTATCGCCCTGTCAAACCGAGACGCAACTGCACCGATTAACCGTGTAGGTGGAGGGGTGACAAGCAGCGATGACGATTTGCCCCGATTCAAAGATCTCATCTGATTCACTGGATTCAGTGACGAGTAGGACTGGTCCATCTTGCATCTGCTGGCGGCCTCTCCAACGCTAAGTAAGTGAATCCTCGTTTACCACCTGAGCCCCCTACTCCCGGTGGTATTGAGCATAACCAAATTTTGTTGACTCCAGCAGCGAGTCGGGCGCTTAGACAAGCCTGAGCCCAGTCAGGTGGCGCCTCACTCATCGTGACGATTAGCCAAGGCGCATGGCCCTCATCTATAGCACCTGAATACGCCCTCCATCTAGTGCCATACTTGAAGGCAGGGCGAACCAAGAGGCCGCGTTCAATCAGGTCCTCAAATGCAGCCAAGACCACCCCCATCTCCCCCTCTGGTGATGGCATACTGGGATTGACGATTTTACTGATACTCCGCGATTGATATTCATCGAGCCAGATGCCACCAGACAGATCCAATCCCAGCGAAGGAATAGGCCAATCCTCTGAACTGATGGGAAGCCAATTCCCACCAGATGACTTAGTCGATGCTGCCCAAGCATGAGCGACAGCACGTCTCTCTACGTTGCCCAATTCTGAGAAGGGGTCTGGAAATTCGCCTCTTGGGTTATGGTGGTGTGCTCGATAAGTCACTACACCATGCTCATCATCGACCACGAGAATCTCCGGGATTCTCCCCCCGGCCTCCACAGTGGCAACCCACTGCGATAACTCTGCCCAATCAATGGCATCTCCGGCTTTCATCCATCGCAGTTCAGCAGTAGGCTCATCCTCTGATGGTTTGTCTGAGCGCAGCCAACGCAAGGCCCACGAGGACTGGTGGAGCATCACCGAAGTGACAGCAATTAGATTGGAGCCCAGCACCACTTTTTCGCCGGGGTAGCGCAGTGCGTCGAGAATCTCGGCCTCAAATAGAACATCACCATCGTTCTCCAATACCCCGGCTAGCCAGTTTTCCGATGGTAATGGTAATCCACGCAACCGATGAGCATTGAGCAATTCGGCAGCAGTCAGCAGAATCCCATCTTGAATCGGCCTGCCGAATGCACCCCTGTCCCACAGACGATTTGCACTTCCACCTAGTGCTGCCCACCCTTCCGGTCGCTCGACAGGAATGGGTAGCCGCGTTCCTCCCGGCGGTGCCCCCATGCATGGCCGGTCACGCGTACAATCCTTGATTCTGCGCATTATCCTCATTACGAAGGTAATTGAATAACCGGCCGGTCATCCGGTATGTAGGAGAGGGCAGTATGAGTGAAGGTATGGTTTCCACACTTACGGTTGAACAACGAGTGCTGCTCCACCTTTGGGATACTCCGATGGGGGATAATCAGTGGGAAGGTAGACCGGAATTAACCCAGTCCGGTGTCTCTGATGCAGTTGGTATTGCCCGCAAGCATTTGCCAAGAACTCTCAAGAAACTTCGAGAGAAGAACTACTTGATTGAGGAGACTCGACATGTGCAAGGCGCCAAACAGCGTTGCCGTGTCTATGGCTTGACCACACCTGGTAGAGATGCAGCCCGCCCTCTTGTTGAGCAATTGCACGAGCGTGAGGTGACAATCGAAGGAGATTCTCGCACTGTTGCAACCCTGCATAATCACGAGAACTCAATGTTAGAGATACTCGGCAGAATCGATGAGCAAGGACGCTACGACGAAGCCGGTGCCGAGCCTCTGGTCGCGGAGGATGCAGTAGTGGATAGCAGCGACATCCCACTGGAGAATCGCCTCGGCATCTACGAGAGTATTGCCCGTACTGCATGGTTGGATGGTGTGGTGACAGTGGATGAGCAAGCAATGCTCGACGACATGGCATTGTACCTTGGATTGGAGCCAGATGAGGTTGAAGGACTAGACAAGAAGGTGCGTGAAGAGGCTGCAGCCAGCCTTGCATCGGGGGGCGAGTCCTTGTATCGAACGATGCTTGAAGTCGCATGGCAGGATGGGGAAGTTGATGACAATGAACAGGCAATGCTTGACTCATTGGCAGGAATGCTGGGACTCGACTCATCTCGAGATGTACAGATGGATTGGGTATGCGACCAGATGGATGATCGCTTGAAGGCATATTGCGCGGCAATGGAAGCAGCCTGGGAAGATGGACAGATTAGTACTGATGAGGACAATATGCTGCAGAGTCTTCGCGAGTCATTGCAGATTACCACGACAGAGCATCGTACCATTACGGGTGCAGTACGGGCCAAGTTGAATTAGGCCCATCCTCTCGCGAGGTCCGAGTAACATGGCTTGGGTACTCGATGAAGTGGTCCAAGAGGAAGTTGACCGACTCAAGCGTCTGCGAGTTCTTGTCGACAATCTCCCCTCAGCAAACATCACCCTCGTTGGTGACGTTATTCTAGATAGATACATCCACGGTTGGGCGAATAGGCTCAATGCTGTCGCCCCAGTTCCTGTTGTCAAAGTCACCCATACTGATGAGTCAGCCGGTGCTGCTGCTCACGTAGCAATGGGACTGTCTTCTCTTGGCTTGGTTCCGAGTATCTTCGCTGTAATTGGTTCTGATGACGCAGGTCGTACAGTAGATGCGCTCCTCCGAGAGTCTGGAGTCGATACCTCCGGGTTGAAACTAGCCGCGGGACGGCACACCGTTGTGAAGACTAGAGTGTATGGAGCGAGAGAGAGTTTGGTTGACCGTAGCCAACTGCTTTTGCAAGTCGATGATGAGCCACAGGACGAAATGCCGGAATCAGCGACTAATCAAGTTACCAAGGCTGCCCTAGCCTCACTCCCAAACGCAGGCGCACTGGTTCTTTCTGACTACAATAAGGGTGCGATTTCTGATGAAAGCGCTGCGCTACTCATCGAAGCGGCGAAATCGCATGGAATTCCGGTCATATGTGACCCCAAACTCACTGGTTTGAACCGAACCAATGGAGCGACGACCGTGCTGTTCGAGATGAGGGGCCTTGCATTGACTCGGCACAGACTTGGTCATGAGACCGATGAGGAAACAGCACAGCACCTGATTGCGAGTTATTCTTGGGAATCCCTGACAGTTCTTGGTGGCAGACACGGCCTGTGGTTGTATAGGGCGACTGGGGAGACTGAACACGTTCCGTGCACTCTCGATGATGCACGTCAGATGATTGGACTTCACGATGCTGCCGCCGCAGCTCTAGCAGCAGCACTCAGCCAAGGAGCTGACCTATCTGACGCCGCGCGGCTTGCCCATGTCGCATGTGAGTGCATTCTCAAGGCTGAGAAGGGCCAAGAGGTGCTTGACCGCAGAGCCTTGAGCGCAAGTCTGGACGAGCGAGCATGGGCAATGCAAATCTCCGACCGCTGAGCCCGAAAGAGGGATGGCATGACTTGGTGGATTATTCCGACAACTGCCGACATCGGTATCGTCGCCTTCGCGCCCTCGCCAGCCGCACTTTTCTCAACGGCGGCTGATGGATTGCAAGGTGTATTGCTTTCTGATTCTGCTGAGAGTTCGATAGATTCACATCCCCGTCAATCTGGCCAATGGACCATTGACATAGGAAGTGACAGGCCAGATCTTTCCCTTGTTCGATGGCTGGAGGAAGTTCTCTACCAAGCAGAGGTTGAGGGCAGATTCCTCGTAGATAGTGTAGTTGCAATCGGAGAGGACCAACTTTCAGCACAGGTCGAATGGGTTGATGCTGACCTCGTCGAGCGCGAGGTCGAGGTGAAGGCAGTCACCCGTCATGACCTTGATTTAACAGAGATTCCCGCCGGAGAGACCGTTCACGACTATGCTGAGAGCATTCCAGACATCGAAGGCCCCGGTTGGCTTTGCAGAGTAATCTTTGACATCTGAGCCGAAGGGCTAAATCAGCGGGAAACACCTTCAATTATGGCTTTGTCCCGGTATTGTGGGCACAACTGAAGGTCAGACGGCATCCATCGTTGAGTGGGCTGTTCTTGTTATGGTAGTAGCAGCAACAATTGCCATTGGTTTACAACCAGATCCAGACCCAGCTCCCGAACTTGAAGTATCACACATTTCTGGAACCATCATCCTCTCCACTCGCGCATCAATGGATGTACTCGGACTTGGGGAGTTCAATCGTGAAGCGTTGGCAACAATCAATATGTCATCTCACTCAGTAATCAGTGCCGAGTGTACGTACTGTCAATCTTCACCCATTGGAATACATCTGAATGGTATTGTGGTCATTTCCGATATTTTCAACGACAATGATCAGCAAGGTAAAGTTACAGGAGAACTCAGCATCACTCACTTGATGGAATATCAGGATAGCGCTCTGGTCTCAAGAGAATGGCTATCGATAGATTGGGATGCTGGCACAGCATCAGCAAATTTGGAACTATTCGTCACCCACAATCCACCAAGGTGGAACCCTTCAAATCGTCATAGCGCGTCTTTCACGACAATTGATGGAAATGAAGAGAGTAAAACCGGGCCTTGGATATTGATTGAAGAGTTGCTGGACAATGCCCGCAACACCCGTGGTTGCCTACCTGACAATTTCTTTTGCAACGAAAATACCCGTCCTGACATTAATCTCACCTCCACTTTCAATCTGGTTTCAGAGCCAATTATCATCCAACAGCCGGCTGAATGGGTGCCAATCGGAGGCTCTCCTTCGACAAATCAAACACCATCCAAGATGGCTGACATTCGCCAAATGTTCGAACTCGGCGAGGAATTGAATGACAGCCCCCAAATGTGTCCACTCTCAGAGGAAGAAATTGTCGCTTCGCATTCATGGAATGTTGTTGATTCTAGCAGCACCGTAGTTGCGCCGTTGGGTATTTGGTTCGATGCACTTGGTTTGCAGTACAGTGTTTTTACTCCGGAAGGAGCAATATGGAACGAAGTCGATTATGCAAATCATGGTTGCGCGACGTTAGTTGAGGAATCTGGAATAATTAGTCTTGGAATCTCCATATATTGACACATTCCAACGGTTTCCTTGGGGAAACCGCTAAATTACTCCGATATCGTGCCTCAATTTATGAAGCGCACTGCACTTCTGATTGTAGCCCTGATGCTGTGCATGTCGGTACAACCGAGCATGGCTGAGATAACTGCACCGAACGACAACACAACATCTGGTGGAACTCAAACAACTTTGAGCATTGATGGCTTTGTTAACACCAAAATGGCAACTGTTGGCTCGGCTGTTGAAATAGCAGCATTGACCCGCGGACATTCTTCGTCAACGATAGTCACTGCAGACATCATTCATTACGATGTCACACCGATAGATGCGCTGAAAGGGGCCGATATTTTTGGCGACCCTGGAACATACATTGACACAGTGGTATTGACAAGTGCCGGTCCTCATGAAGAAGATGGCAATACGATGACTTGGGAGGGAACTTATGTTGTCCCAGTCTATGCACTCGGTGGATTGTATGGGGCGCGTATTTTTGCCGAAGATGGCAACATGCGAGTCGCAGATGACCCCACTCAATTGGGTGAAGTCTTCCGCGGAGAAGTTGAGGTATTGCTTCAATCGATAGATACTGCATGGGATTCTGCTAATCCAGCGATGGTAATCAAAGCAGAATTCGACGTTTTGAACGCTGAAGGCACCAGTCACGGTGGTTGGTCATCGTTTGTCACAACTGCGACAAAAGAACCGGGTTCTGGTAATAGCGAACAACTCTGGAATACGATGATTGATGCTGGTCACAACCAGTACAATATGTCGGCAGGAGCCGATTTCCTTGAAGCATTGATGGAGTTCTTTGACTCAGATGATGTGGACGCCAGTATGTCGTTAGTCACTGGACTTCTACTCTATTTGCATGAACTGCCACTTCCTCGAACTTTGAACGATTTTGATGAACTCGTAGAATATATGCAAACGTTCAACGCAATAGAGAATTTTACCCGTTTTGAGGGAACTGGGGACTTTGAAGCGGCTTACAATGCGATGCTTGGAAGCGATGAGTGGTCCGATCTTGAAGGAGCATTGGACAATCTTGCAAATGGCACAAAATCGTTTGAGTCAATCCAGATTATCATGCATAATCTAGCGCTGCTTTCTGTTTCCGTTCATCCAGAGGCAATTGCCGATGCACTGGAGGCTTGGATCATACCTCTAATGGAGGGGGATGAAGACAATATGACACCATATCAGAAATTACTTTTCAAATGGATTGTTATGGCCGAGGAACTAGCGGAGACAGACGTTCAGGATTTGGATGGAGACGACAGGCCGGATGTAATAACTTGGCAATATGAGTATCTTCTTGAAACCACCGAGGGCCAAGCATGGACGGCCAAAATGGAATCCAGTTCTTCTTCCTCATATGTGAACGATGTTTTCGATGACTTCAACACATTACCCGAGGACATTATTGACCACGCGTTTACAGCATTGGACGACCCAGCATTGGGAGATGCAATGGAAGACATAGCAACATTCGGCGAATGGATGGAAAATGCATCAGGTGTTGACATAGATCTGGATTGGAATCCACCCGAAGAAGATGGCGAGGCCGCAACCGGAGGCGCGAGTCAGGCGGAGGAGGATGATTCAGTAATTTTCGAGGAACTATACGACGTTCGCACCTCCGTATACGACGCAAATATTCTCGACATTGGAGTCATGATAGCATTCTGGGGTCCTTGGGATGACGATGACTATCCAACACAATTCACGATGAGTATGACCAATAATCATGGGGCGATGGTAAGTACAGTTCTCCAGCAGCAAGATGATGACCGTCATCGCTACTACGGTAGGTTAACTGCAACTCATATCGAAGATGCCACGTGGTCATTTACCCAACCGCTGGAGAATTTCGAGCCTGATTGTGCTAGTGAGGGTTGTGAAATTGAAAGAGCCGAACTCAAACTGGAGTCCTTGCGCCCCTCAATGCTTGAGGCAATGTCGTGGGAATCCTTTGACGAACAGTTCATTGTTTCAGCCGTAGGAGTGCTTGTTGATCAAGATGAAACCACGCTCGTGAATGCTTCGTACGATGTTACTGCGCTGACTTATGACTATACAGGAAGCGTTGCAGGAGCGGAGGTTGATATTGCAATTCTCCGCACCTCACCACAACTCATTGAAGATGCTCTGAGTCAATTTGAGTCTGAAGGGGAAGTTGAAATTACCCTATCCGCCAGTATGGTTACCGGTAGTTATGATGGAAGCGACCTCGATGGAGATCTAAGTGCAACAATTTCTGAATTCAGTGGTGATGAAGACCGAGAAGAAAGGCAAGGACACTACCACCCTCAAGTCGCCGCAACCGGTTCTGAGGGTGACATCGAAATATCCGGCATGGGTTCCTATTGGTCTGCGAGCAGCAGCAGCCTACCTGATGGTGGCCTCGTCGATGTAACGACCACTGGAGTTACTGATACCGGCCTTCAATTTGAATTCATGCAGCAAGTTCCACTACCAGGAACTAGTGGATGTGCAAGAACAGAAGCCTCAGGTAGTGACCGGTGGGTCAATGTCGGTTGGCATTACGAGAATTTCCGCCACGATGAAGGGGAATTTGAGAAACCGGAACTTAGCCGCATATCTATTGATTGGGGTGATGGAGAGACTTGGGAGCACGATAACGAAGCCCCTGGCAGTGAACATCGCGAGGATGGATGGGAGAACCATGAATATGCTGATGGAATGTGGGACGAATACGACATCACTGTTCAGTATACTGATGAGAATGACGATGAGACTTACCATTACCTGAATTACAACCGCTATCAGGGATTCTGGAAGGAGAGTTCTGAATCCTATGAGGGATGGATCGAGGTCGGTTGGTGTGAACTGAAGAGCGATGAATCATTCATTCCTTCAGCGCAAATCATTAACAGTTTCTTCACAAATGGCCCATTCGAAGTGATAGATGAGCAAATCATGACTTCTGGCAGTGATGGCGAAGTAAGCCTCACTGTCCAGCCTAATCTGCCCGGCGTGTACATCAGTATAGTACAATCGCAGATTACCAGAGATGATGGAGAAACTCTCACTGGATTGAGTATGAACCTAGTCGCTGTAACCGAAGCCTCCGTGTCATTCGGTGATTTACATCAGGAGACCACAATTGCCGGTATACCTGTTTACACTGTTTCCACTGATTCAGGTGGACTTACCACCATCACTGTCACACCTACTGGCGTAGATGCTGACGATTACACGGCTTGGCTTGGTATTGCACCGATGGACCTGTCAGTAGCATTCCCGGATATTGATGATGAGGTATGGTCGGAGGCTACCGAATATGAACTTGAATTCCAGCAAGGAGACACCTCCCGGAGTCAAGAGGTGAGACTAACTTCTCCAGTAACAATGATTGCAGTGATGATAAATGAAGAGGAGGGGCAACTATTCCCCAATGCAATTCACGCAGGTATTCTGCTGAACAATCCCGGCTCTCTTGAAATGGATGGAACGCTTGGACCGGGCCAAACTACCAGCATTGCCCTCAGCGCTGATGATGGAGTTGCATCCCGCATACTTGCTTTGGCAGCACCAGAAAACGGAATTGACCCCGCATCGATAGACCTTGGATCATTCACTGAATTCGCGTGGGGCGAAGGAGTTCGGGAAGAGGTCGGATGGATTGCGGCCGAAAATGAACTGACTGAAGTTTGTGAGCAATTCAAATCCTACCATGAAGATGAGGGAACGACAACGGGGGACATGTCCAATACCAGAATGATTCTACGTCAAGGAATGAATTACGATTACACATCCTTCACACCAGACCCCAACTACGACGCATCCAATGCTGTTCTAACAGATTGGGAGGACACGGTAGTCACTCCAGTATCTGATTGGACATGGGATTCGGAAAAAGGATACTACTACGCGAAATACAGCTTGAACACCCAAGACGACGGCTCTAAAGTGTATACTCTGACGAGTAATTCGGAGTACCAAGGCGAATATCAACTCCATATCGAATGGAATGACGAAGGGACTTGGTGGGACACCGAAGGCGACTCTGATTGGAGTATGTGCCCCGGTGACCAAGATGCTTCGGAAATTGAGGCATTTGAGATGTTTGATGATTTCTTTGGTCGCCTTGATTCGGTTGCCTGGGGTCAAGGCTCCAGCGCTGATTTGCAGTTGCCGATTCTATCCGCTCCTCAGGACACTTACACGGTGCTAGCTATCGCTCAAGTTGGTGATGGCGAGAATGCGGAAATGATTTCGGCTCTTAATTGGATGGAAGCGGCTCCCAATCCAGAACCACCGGTAATGCAGAACTTGACCTTGAGTTTCAGCCCGGCAAATCCAATGCCAGGTGATATAGTTCAAATCACCGTGGTCAATGAAGATCATCAGCCTGTTGATGGCCTATCTGTGACACTGGTCAGAGACGACGTGACTCTGTATGGCATGATCACTGATGATAACGGACAGGTGCTGTTTGGAGTAACAGTTGGCACAATTATTGTCCGCGTATCTGGCGGCATGTACAACACTGCAGAATTGACCATTATCGTCACCGATGATGGAGTAGTGTTGCCAACAGATTCAGACGGCGACGGTGTCAATGATGCGGACGATGATTGCCCCGCAACACCTTCTGGGGCTCAGGTTGATGCGATGGGTTGCACTCTTGCTGATTCAGACGGCGACGGCGTCTATGATATCGATGATGATTGCCCAGATACCACTGTTGGAACAATAGTGAATGCCGCAGGTTGCGTAATTCCAGACGATGGTACTGGTAACGAAACTGGCAACGAAACTGGCAATGGTACTGGCAATGGAACCGGCAATGGAACCGGCAATGGTACCGGCAATGGAACCAATGATGGAACCGGTGATTCAGATGGCTCTGACGTCTCCTCTTCCAATTTCCTAACGAACGCGTTACTAATTATTGGAATAATTATTGGATTAGCGGTGCTTACTGCAGCAGTGGGAACTGTAATTGTAGTTACAAGGAAACGCAAGGACGAAGGCGTTTGGAATGAGGAGTTGATGAATGAAGTTGACAACGCCTTTGCACCCGGTCCCGATGCCCCAACCCCTGGTATGTCCGGTGAAATGCGGGATGGCTACGAGGTTATTGAGCATCCAGCCGGCAGCGATTCTTGGTGGTGGAAGGATCCCACAACCGGTCAGTGGAATGAGTGGTCGTGACCACGTAATCGCAGGCATGAACCGAACAATACAGAACATCACTAGGGCTTGTGTATACGAGCAAAGATGATTCGCGGTCGGCAAAGAGGGGTCGATATGGGTCCTAATCAAGTCCGGCTGGCCGTAGTGCTAGTGCTGGTGCTTTGTTGCGGGCTGCTCGTGCCTTTTCCTGTTGAACCTACACTCTCAACTGAACTACTGTTTGCTGCCGAAGTCGAAACAAGACTTGAGGATGAATCGACTAGTAAATTGACAGGTCAACTCGTGTTGAGAATCAACCATGATGATGGTGAAAACCTCACCAGCGATCTAGCTCGAGTACAGAGTTTGATGCAACTTGAACAGGAAGCCATCGATGGTTCCAATCCCGAGACTTCATGGGATGTAGAGGGAATCAGATTCGGACGAATAGAATCGCCTTTCAGCAGTTGGTCTGACGCCTTTGCCTCCCGCAATCGCTCGCTGTCAAATGCCACTAGATGGGCTGATGTGTTACAGCCAACGCTGGAAAATGGATGGTGTGGGAATAGTTCCACCGAAGAAGAGAATGCAGCACTGCAAGCCACAATGTTATTGCTGCCTGAAGGCTCTAATTATGGGGTTGCTTGCCCAGATTTTTCTGGTGCGTCGGCAACACAACCACCACAGGCCAAAGAGGTAATCTGGTTGGTATGGTTTGAGAGCGATGAGCCCAACCCAGATTGGAATTTGCTGAATGATTGGGCGCAGAAGATAAGCGATTCAACTGAATTTGAGGTATCTGCAGTTGGCCTGAACATGATGTTTGCCAAATCCAGAAATATTGCTGAAGAGGACATGGTCAAGATTCTCTTTCCTGCTTTTGTGGTTCTAGCCTTGGTTCTAGCAGTCGGGTTGAGGGATATACGCGGCGCTGCTGCCACCTTAGGTGGAGCAGCATTGGTTATTGGAGCTGAATTGGGTCTTCTATCGGCACTTGGCTATACATTTTCAATAATAGATTTGATTGCCTTCCCCATTATTCTTGGCGTAGCAGTTGACGGCGCCTTCTGGTATTGCAAATCATCACGGGGCCGTGATGAAGTGCGAACAATGCTATTCGTTGCGATGGCAACCACCATTGCTGCCATTTCGTTAGCACTATTGTCGCCAGTCAGGGCCCAAAGGTCACTCTCATTCGTGATGATTGTAGGGATTCTTATTTCTTGGGCACTCACTCGCTACGTGCTTGAGGCCTTCTACCTGAAGAGGCGTTCAGAAATCGATGCCTCGATTGAATCTGAGATTATTCCATCTCATCGCAAATTAGCGTGGACCTGGCCCATAGCCCTCATTCTGTTGACCTCTGTTGCAGTCATTGCCCCACCGGGGGTAGATGTACTAGATGTCCATCAATTCCTGCCTGAAGGAGACCCCTCAATTGGAGAAATGGAGGAACTTCAATCGAAGTATATTCTTGCTTCCAGTACTATCGCGTGGGTATTGGTCGACGTCGATGGGAATTCTCCAGAAGACCTACAGCAGATTGTCGAACTTCAGGAACAGATAAGTCTGCATCCGAGTGTGGTTTCTGTTGATACTGGATTGATAAGATTCCCGATGATTCTGGGGGTTCCTCATGATGACGATGAAAACAGTGATGCAACTATTGACAGTGTATTCGCCTCATCAGGCGGCTCAATACTCATTGCTGATTCGAGATTGCAACATGATGGAGTTACAACTGGTATTGCAATTGGCGTATTGATTGATGGCAGTGATGCCGAGGCCGCACTGATTTTTTCTGAAGATGTCGAGAGTTTGTTAGAACAAAATGACCTTTCGGGAATTGCAGGTGGTGATTTACCCACTGGAGCAGCATTGGCCCACGCATTCGAGGAAAGTCGTATTACCCAGATTCTGGCTGCCGGTGTTGGAATTTTCCTTGTTTCATATTTCGTGTTACGCTCTCCGAAGCGTGCAGCCCGAATTGCGATAGGGACCATTGCTATCGGAATCGCGGTCGATGGATTAGCGAGTCTAATGGATGGTCGTGACAATAGTACCGCTCCAGCAGTTCTTTTGGGCATGGGGTTCACTGCAGATTATCTATCTCATGCAAGCACAGAACACCCATCTACACGAAGGGATAATTCCGCAAGATGGTGGGCAGCAGCAACATCTTGCTCGGTATTTGTCATGCTGGCAATGGCGACCTTCCCACCAACTCATAGCACCGGGAAGTTGCTGAGCATCAGCATTCTGCTCTCAGTTATTCTCGCAACTTGCCTCTCACTCAACCACTTGCCAAGCCACCGCTCAGAA